>DOTV01000238.1 GCA_003520925.1 Bacteroidales bacterium
GAATGCTTGAAAGTTTTCCAGCCTGTGTTCCGATGTATCCAGTCATTTACTTTTTTATAATATGGAAGCCAAACTCTTGCAAATGTTTCCGGAGAGCAGAATGTTGAGTTCTGAGTCCCGAAATCTGCACCGCAGATATAAACTACATCGATCTTGTCCCCCAAAACTTTATTTAAATCCTTAAGATTCTCAATGGCGATATCTGTCTGTCTGTCATATAGCTCTTTAATAAAGTCTTCCCGTGTAAGCGTTGACATATACCACTCAGCTACACCTCTGATACCTTTCGGATTTTTCAGCTGAACTGCCGGAACAAGAGCTATATCGCCAAGTGCTGTACCGCCAAGGTTGGCCAGCACTGCCTTGTCCAATCCTTTGATTGTTTTTACCTGTTCACTCCAGTAATCAAGGTCTTGATCAGTGACCCTGCCGAATTCCTCCATATTATCCTCAACCTTAAGGGTAGAATCGTCGATGGGTCCCTGACGTTCAATGGCATCAAAAAAATAGCCTGATTTAGGCATTATTGCGCTGGGGGGCACTGATGTGTCGCCTTCCGGGTGTACCAGCATGTCTCCGTTACTGCTATAAGTGAAATTGGATTCTCCGGGGAAGAGTACTTCCTGTCCCCAGAAAGTTTTTTGCAGCTTCCAGTCCTTATTCGGGATACCGAACATATTCTTTTCCCCTCCAAGTCCGATAACATCAATATTCATTTCCCTGATTAGGTCAGCATCGAGTTCCCCCAGCATCTGGTAGGGTTCAATTATCTTCACTGGTTTCTTTTCGAGTCCGTAAAATTCACGCAGCTTCTCAACTATTACCGAGTGAATGCCAGTTACCGGAGAGGATCCAAAATCAACGACAACCCTGTCCGGCTGCTGGTGATTTACCGTCTTTTTAAAGTTTTCCCTTGATGATTTTGACATGTGCAATCTGTTTTTATCAAGTTTCGACTTTATAAAGTTAATTTTTTCCCGGTAAAATGCGAGTTATGGTACAGAATTTTGTTTTATCAGGGTTTTTGGTTATCTTAATGACGACAGAACCTTCCGGCTCCCCTCCCGGGATAGTCTGCTCCGCTTCGGCGTGGGGTGAGGGTTGGTTTCTTAAGCCAGAAGACGGAAGTTAAAAAAAAGATGGATATTGAAATTCACATACCGGAACCAATACTGTTCAGTCCCTTAAAACATTACCTTCCTTTTATAAGAGAGTTTGTAAGCAGCCGGACTTTGGGGATAAATGATCCTGGATTAAAAGCGCTTACGAGGGAGCTTAAGCATATCGGCACATGTGTTATGGATATATATACCGGGGAGCTGTTGATGGGAACTATCTTCACTGAGGTTATTGAATTTTTAAAAGACAATAATAGCGGGGAGAGGGATATTTATAAGAAATGGGTTGGAACTGATATCAATGATTACAGGATAATCTCTTTATCAGACAGTTCGCAATGGATGCTGAAATACCATGACCACGAAACCAGGTATGTACACATTTTCCCTGCCCGGGCGAGCCCTCATTCCTTCAGAATAAAGGCCAACACTCTTAAATCGGCGATCCTTTATATAATTATCTTTGGGAAGGATTATGTTTCCGATGATGATCTAAATGCTGCAAGAGCACTTTCGGGATTATCGCCTGTCAGAGAGGTTGCCGATGCGGAGGCTGTGATGGAGATGATTGAGATACTGAGGAAATAGAAATAAATTGGTATATATGGAAATAAGAAAAAGCAACAGGCCTTATCTTGCAGTCCGGGCTATAATCTCGAATGATTCAGGCAGGGTGCTGATCTTAAAGCGTGCGGGCACGAAACATGGAAATGGCAAATGGTGCCTTCCGGGAGGGAATGTTGAATATGGCCAAAGTGTGCAGGAAGCTGTAAAAATGGAAATAAAACAGGAAGTCTCTTTTACCTGTACTGATTTCTTTTTTCTTTTTCTTGTAGAAAATCTTCCCTCCGAAGAATCTGATCTTCATTATGTTAATCTGATATATGAATGCATTGCAGAAGGCTCACTAAATCTGAATTACGAATCTTCAGATTATGCATGGATAGGGCCTGAGGATCTGAATGATTTCGATATAGCGTTCCGGAACGATATTGCACTCAAAATGTACTGGGAATCTCAGAAATAATTTATTAAAAGCACCCGAAATAGAATCCGGCAGGATCACATAAGTGAAATAATATCAGGCGTTTCCTTTACCTGCTGGCGATCATATTCTTTCGTTTCTTCGGGGAGCTCATTATAATCCTTAAGACAATCATGTTTTTTCTGAGAGTCATCTCTATTCTCATCATAAACCCATCCGCAAATGAACTTGTTTGCCATCCATCGGCGATGTTCAATTTCAGCCAGTTGATCCACTCTTGAATCGTCATCCAAAAATCCAAAATCAATTTTCACAGCCCCGGGATCGACAAAAAAGCCGAGAACCTTTTCCGGGAAAACTGATCTGAGTTTAATGTTTATGTGGTCAACAACAGATCGGTTGTCCTCACGGACCTCTTCATCAAGGAGGTGCCATGGAGCAAGTGTGTGTTTAGGTTCAGGAATCTTTTTATTGTCTGAAAGACATAGATTTACCTTATTAACATAGTCCATAACTGCTTGCTTTATCCAACGATTGTGCACCGTGGCAGCTCTCTTGTCGAGTATCTCATCAACTATATAGTCTCTCCCGGAAACTTTGGTGAAAATATTGAAGGAGAATGTTTTGCCACAGATTTCAGTGTTGCACAGGATATTCTTCCGATAAAAAGGACGAATGACAGGGACAGCGTCTCCAAACAATTCTCTTGCTTTGGAAGAATATGAAGCCTGGTAACGATCCTCGCCGCTGGAAATATAAATAACCTCAGGATTCCTGATATCATATTCATCAAGAAGATTAAAGGTCAGATGGTGAGGATTATGGTTTATGATATTCAGGTCAATCAGTTTGCTTATGTTTTTATATTTTGACCTGATCCTTTCTTTTATTGTATTACCATCGAAACTTATCAGTGTGATTTTCGTATTCTTCTTATTGATGTAATAACAATTCTGAATGCATTGTTTGAGAAGTTCTTCGCCTATATTGCTGAAGCCAAGAAAAAGGATCTTCATTGCCTTATCGGAGGGCTGATTGATCCTACTGAACCTGTCCGGTGGATAATTCAGAAAGATGTACCTTCCTGCAAGCTGATTTATATTGAATAACTGTATGTTTTTTATGTCAATACCGCAGTTAACCCTTACTGGATCATAATTTAGCAAAATACTTTTTAACGTACCAAATCTGGTTTCCAGATCAGCATCAGCAACACTTGATTTTCTTTTTTCGAGGAGTACGATAGCCGCGGCATAGAAATTATGAAGCGAAGTTTTCAGGTCACATTCAAGGCAATCTGGTCTGTTCTGCCACTCTTCTGTTATAGCGGCCTTTAGATTCCTGCTGTCGATGTTGGCTATAAGGGAGACTCTGGGAGGATTTTTGCCCTCACCGATCTTCTTTTTATATTCTTTAATCAGTTCAAGGGAATTATTGATTATGGTGAGGTTATCGAAATCATTTCCGGTTAACGCAAGCAGGCAATCAGCTTTTGGGATATCTACTTTTCTAAGTATCTCAGTATCCAGGGCATTGGCTTCAATTATTACAGCACCTTCTTTTTTCAGCCTGGAAATATTCTCATTTGTTGTATCCATCTCAATAATAACGAGTTTGCTTTTATTTGTGAAGCTTTCTGCAAATGCATCTCCGATACCTCCCAGGCCGCAAAGTATAGTATGCCCTTTCATCCACCTGACCTTCAGCATGAAGAATTTGTACTTAAGGACTGACAGGATTGCCAGCACTATTGTGACAACCAGGGTGGCTACAGCAAGAAATCTGGCAAGGTTAAATGTCAATGTTACCCACAAGGGCTGCATACCTTTCTCATAAAAACGGTCGCCTGACTCCAGTGTGAACAGCTGCAAAGTGTAATACATTTTCCTGGAGAAGGGATAATCAGGAAAGACAGACTGGAAGCTAACAAACCCCAGAATAATCGTTAATACAGTAAGGATGATAGGAATAATAAATTGTCTTCCATGGTCTGATGAATCGTTGTTCATGATAATTTAGAATTTGGAATTTACCTCTACTAAATTATGAAATGTTATCGGTTATTGTTTGGATCTTAATAAATGAAAAGCAAAAGAGATTATTTTAAGATCTGCGAATATTTGTTTAACTTGGTGTAAAGAATGTTTATTTCTTTCCTATGAATTAACATGGCATAGTTACATGACAATTATTTTGATATTTATACAGCTGAATAATATCTGAGCAAATCATGAAATCAATATTTAGTTTACTAAGATTCCGGCAAAAAGAAATTGATATACTTCATAAAGAAAACAAATTATTGAAGGATGCAGTTAATCCTTTAACATCATTAGGAATTCCAATTGAGAATTTGGCTGACTTTCTGAGGCCTATAGCAAAAGTTCTTAAATCAGAAATCGAAAAGAAACGTCATGAAGCAGCATTTCATGATTCCGGTAAAGCTTCGAGTCCTGTTACAAGTCCCAGGACAAATTTTAATTGGCATTGAAAAATTTTCATTTAAAATTTAAACATTGCACGACCACCAATAATAACTTCCATATTATACTTATGTGGTCAAGATAGCTGGTGATTTATTAACCTTTGTTTTGTATATTTGAGTTATCAGCATGAAGAAGTATCTTACGGAAACAAATTGAAATATTTTACAGATCTAATAGAATAAATATGGCTTTGGCCATTCTTCATTTAAGTTCAACTTCTTAATCTGGACTGCATCTTTTAATTCAAAAGAAGAATCTATTTCTATTTTTAAGTTCTCAAACTTACAACTCGAATTCCATAGATGGATTTGTTCGGCTGGAAGTGTATTAATTATACTTTTTATTGCTTCGGCCATGCTCCATTTAATATTAATTCCTGATGCCATAAGTATATCCTCATCGTTCAATGTCTTGAGCTGTCCAACAAAAAGATCATTGCTTTCTTTTAACAAAAAAGATGCAGCCAAACGTGTTAAAAGTAAACGTGCAGTGAGCAGATCATGTCGACCTAATCGTACTTTATGGTTCCAACCTGAATGCAAATGAGAGAGAGATTCAACAGGATTACCATCCAGAAGATATGCTATTCCAATATTCAATTCGCGATAAGCTAGTTTTTGTTTATCTGGATTTTTCTGATCAATTTCAATCCTGAGCGAATCTTGAAATTTATCTAGAGCATTATGTAAATCCCCCTTTAGCATTGATAGAACGCCAATATTATTTAAACATAAAGAATAGTTGGATGAGGTTTTTCCAAAAAATTGAGATGCAATCTCACAAGCTGAAAATAAAAGCCTTTCCGCTTCATAAAAATTATTTTGTTCCGCTAATATAAATGCATAATTTATCATTATATTCATCATCAAAGGGTGCTGGTTATATCCCTTCTCAGAGGCGATTTCAAATGCTTTCCTGATAGTCTTTTCAGCTTCTTCTATTTGCTCATTATTTCTTAAAGCCTCAGCTAAAGTACTTAAGTCCATACACGTATTCTGAGATAGATCAGGATGATTCATGTCGATATTAACCGCCCTATGGAATAAATATATTGCCTCTTTCAGATTACAAAGATCCTGGAGTACTAACCCCAGATTTACGCAGCGGATACTAGTTTCTGGAGAGTCCTTGCCAAATTTAACTTCAGAGATTTTTAAGGCAACTTTTGAATGGTCAATGGCAAGGTCTGGCCTGTTTTTCCTCCTGTATAGACAACTAATGTTTGTTAGAGTATCCAGTCGATCCAAATCATCTATACTTGAGTTTTCAATGAGTTTCTTAGCAAAGAAGAAATGATATTCAGCCATCACAGAATCATCCATATCCAGTGCTGCGATCCCAGCCATATTATGGCACCAAATAATAGAAATACCTGGCTCTGTATTACCCTTATTTATCGTTTCGATTAACATTTCGGCAAGTTCCTGAGAAACTCTATATCTGCCATAATCACGAAGAGTACTACAGCAGAGAATCCCAGAAGCTTGTGCGAGATATCGGTTATTAATAATCCAGTTTTGGATTGACCTAAAAAGACAATCCAGTTCCCATATATAATTTTTGTCTACGGGTCTTAAACTTAATTCAAAAGAACGCTCATAAATTAGTCCGCCTAGTTTTAATATTATCGTTAAGTAACTAATAGTATCATTTGATGCTAAAGTCAGCATTGTTTGCCCAACAATCCGATGCATCTTCACATTCACTGGATGACCGGACCCTGCTATTAAGTTGGTAACCTGTAACAATCTAAAACTCAAAAGATGCCGTAAAAGGGTTTCCCATAAATCAGGATATCCTGGTTCACTGTCCTTGCCAAACTCAGGATACGTTTCCGTAACAAGAGTCCGTATCCAAGGTAGAGCAATTTGGTCAGCAGGGAGTAAGGCAGCATAAATAAGTGCCAATCTTTCAGGGTCTTTAAGGTGCTCCAACGTTGAATTAAGCGTGGCTACAAGACATTTTTCTCCATGACGCAGTCTTTCAGTGGTCTGCTTTGCAGCACGATCAATTCCGGCAAAACCTTCACTCTTCAACCGTGTGAGGAAACCTGAACATGTTACTTCTTTGGCATATTGTCCAAGATAAACCGCTGTCATTTCAACAGCAAGTGTAAAACGATCTAAGATTTTAATGATTTCAAAAGCTGCATCCTGTTCGCTAGCACTGGAAAATACACCCCCTAACTGGTAACTTTTTATCAACTCAAGTGCATCATTTTCAGGCATTTCATCTACCGGAATAAAAGCCCTATCTATATGTGTGCCATATAAATCTGGTTCACCCAGTCGTGTGGTGACGAGAATATGTAACCAATCTGATGCCGGCAGATGTTTTGTCTGGATAGGTTCAAGTATTTTGGGATTATCAACATTGTCGAGCAGTAACAGACACCTGTTAGGTGCATGTTTACATGCAAGGTTGTGAAGCTCAGCTAATACACGCTGGAACTGCAGGTCTATGCTCTTACTTTCTTCCTCATTGAATTCAAGTGCTAGCGGTGCAGCCAAACCGGCAATAGCATCAAGCAGATCTGCTTTGCCTTCACAGTGTACCTGCCAGCATCCTCCTCCATATTCATGAGAAAAAACATGGGCATATTCAATTGCAAGTGCTGTCTTTCCAATTCCCCCCAGCCCATGGATTGCAGTAAGGACTCCTACTTTCCCAAAAGCTACAATCTCCCGTAATCGCCGTAATTCTGATGTGCGTCCTATAAAATGAGGATTGTGAGCGTCAATATTACCAAGCTTAAATTCTGTTCGTTCAAATCGCACAATGCGCTCTTTAATCTGAATATTCAGTTTGGCTATTCGCTCCTTTATTGTGACATCGCGTAAACTTTCTTCTCCCTTATTGAACCAGGGACGTAAGTCGAAATGTTGACGCCGGCGAAGCTCAATCAGCCAGGCAGTGCTTTTCTTCTCGAAATCCTTATCTTCCCAACCCGGCACTTCAATGAAGTAAATTGGAGCAACGCCATCACCAAAATATGCTTTATCAATCTCATTTTTTAAATATTCATTAAATTCCCACTCGCAGTAATCGCTCTGGACATAAGATGGTGATAGGCATGCCAATAACAATCGAGATTCATGTAAGCCCTGAAGAATACGATGCCTCCAATCCTCCATTCCGTGAATTTCTTCCACATCAAAAAATACACCTAATGGACGACCGGCAAACATTTTAAAATCGGTCTTAATTCGCTCGATAAGCTGGGTTATCCGACCTTGATGATCATCACTTCGTGAATATGAAACAAAAAGATCAAATGGCATAAAAAAACATTTTTATATCACACCAGCCTCTTCTATAGTTACACCGGATACATCAAGATGTCCGGTATCATCTGATATGCCTTTTACCAAAACCCAGATAGTTTTATTCCGGTCAGTCAATTCAGCTTTACCTGATAAAGCCTTGCTGATATTCTTTATTAAATGGGTTTTAGTGGCCGCAAGGCAGGCTGATCCTGTCCCTATACTGTGAGGACCGGCAAGAATCAGCACATCGCGATTCTTATTTGTTGGATGTCGGCCGCGAATTATTAATCCATAATCCTCGAAGCTTTCCGGTTTGCTAATATTATAAATCCCGAGGCATTTTGTCCGGAAATGATCACCAACAAGTCGCATTTCATAATCACTGTATTTTTCTTTATCAGGGCATTCTTCAAAATGCCAGTTAGGAGATTTCCCATTCTGTAATTGCTGCAGAAATTGTGCAGTGAATTTATTGACCTTAGGAGATCCTATAAGAAACAGGTTGGCATCTCTTTGTGCTATGCCTTCATCAGAATAGGATGCATTGACTATTTCAGGAATTACATGTTCTCCGTATACTGATGCAAAAGCACCCATTATTCCTGAGAGCCCGAGATAATCTCCATATGTCTTATATTCTTTTGGGTGATGCTTAAACCGAGAATCAGCCTGGAGTACTTTTGGATTGATAACAATAAAAGAAGGATCAGGTTCTATTGGAAGAACCATAGCCCTTAAAACTGGAATACTGCTATCATTATGTATTTCAAGGTGCTTTTTTAGAGATGGCTCAAAGCGCTGCCAACCCTCCCTGTTATCAGTATATGTAATTAATTCAAGACCTTGAAGATCGGTTTCTATTTTTGAACCCTCTTTGGCAATCAGAAGAACAGGCTTGCCGCGAGCAGCAGCAAATCCAAATTCATAGTAAATATTAGGTCGTGGCTCTGACAAATCTACTATAACAAAAACTGAATTTTCGATTGCATTGTGGACTTTTGTAAGAATATCAGTTCCTGAAGCAGGCAGATCATCTGCACGGATGCATTCAAATCCAGTGGCTTCAGATACGATTTTACGTAATTTCTCAAAGAAAGAATAATCATGATGATAAGACATCATTACAAAACAATAACGGCGTCCACCAGTTACATGTGCTATTAAAGAACCAAAATTGTCAGTCATTTTATATGGAATTAGAAAATTACTTGTGTTCCAAAAACAAATTCACAAAATCTTCAACAACACCTGTTGTAATCAGATTAATTAGCTTACATATCAATCTTCCCCCAGATTATATCCATTATGCTTTTATTTATCCTTTCATCAAGGATCTTTAGCTCTGTTTTCCAGAGCGCTCTCAATTGGCTGCCAGATAAAGGCCATTTCTCAATTATATCCTCAAGTAGCTGGCGATAACTCAATGCCGCCTCAAAAATCTGCCACTGATTGAAATTGGCAGGTTCAAGGCATAGCTCGCTGAGTATCCTGGCCTGGCTCAGTATAAATCTTCTCAGGTTATCACCCCTCTCTTTATTAAGCCTTATACCGGCATTTTCGCCGATGTAATTAGTGATCTCAATCTTAA
>DOTV01000035.1:0-9333 GCA_003520925.1 Bacteroidales bacterium
GTTTCTCCGGCTGCCTTTAGAGTAACTTCTCCAACGACCGATCCTGCTTCTGCAAGTGATCCCATCAATTCCAGAGGTAATCCGGTTCTACTGAAAATATTTTCTGAAAACTGCCTCGAACTCAGACTTGTCATCATCGATGTTCCGGCCATTGTGGTATCATTTACCATTTCGCCGGTAAGATAGAATGAGAAGATTGAAGGCATAAAGAGAAATCTGAAGCTCTTACCGATAAGCGCCGGTCTGTTCTCTTTAAACCAGATCAGCTTGTTTATCGTATTAAAATTAAAAGGAAGGACACCATTCTCCTTATACAATTCTGCAAGGTTGATATATTTGTTTATATCAGTCATCACCTGCTTTGTTCTTTCACATTGCCATGATATAACAGGATACAACATTTGTCCGTTCTTATCGAACAGTGTGCCGTCGACACCAAAGGTAGTTACTGTAATTCCGAGTATTTGGGCAGGATTGATTCGTTTCACTATTTTACGCGACGACAGGCACATTTTATCCCATATTTCTCTGACACCCCATATCCGGTATTCAGGATAAAAAGGATCAGGCTTAGGATTATTTGTACAAGCCTCGGAAGCAAGGATCTCTCCCCGGCTGTTAATGGCTATAGCCCTGACATTAGTAGCACCGCAATCAAAAACTATTACAATATCACGGGACATAAATCACACGCCTTTCAGGAATGACATTGATGCCCCGGCGAACAGTAATCCCAATGCATAAATTGTCAGAACAACAATTACCAGAATCCCTATATAGGTGAAATAGAGCCTTAAGTTCCTGAACCCTTTCAGAAGCTTTTTCTGATCAAGGTTTTGAATTGCATCACGCATATTCCTTGAAAAACGCAAAAGAAAGAATACAGGAAAGAAATAAATGAATCCGACAATGATAATTAAAAGGATAATGATTGATTCTGGTATTCCCATGTTCGCTTCAGTTGTCTTGAAGGTTGACAGAAAAAAACTTGTAGCCAGACCTGCAATAAGAATTAATCCCAGAAAGATAAATCCCAGGATTGCAAGAAATGTGGTCCATTTTCTGGTGGAATTCAGATGATCCAGGATTTCAGGATCTATTTCAATTTTCCTGTTTTCAGTTGGCGTTTCCATTTTGTGTGATTAATTATTGGGACATGCCATGGCATGCTCTTTATTTATATAGTGGACCATAATAATTACATGCCCTGTAATCAGAACCTTCCTTATCCATTCCGAATGCGTTCCATGAACTTGGCCTGAAAACCTGTGATTCAGGAACATTATGCATGCATACAGGTATTCTCAGTAGTGAGGCAAGAGTGATAAGATCGGCACCGATGTGCCCGTAACTTGAAGCAGAGTGGTTTGCCCCCCAGCTAGCCATTACTGAATAGACATCCTTAAATGGTCCTGATCCCGTAAGCCTTGGTGCAAACCACGTAGTCGGCCATCCGGGATCAGTCCTGTCGGTTAGAATCTTATTCATTTTTTCGGGAAGATCAACGGTCCAGCCTTCAGCCAGCTGCAAAACCGGTCCGACTCCTTTTACAAGGTTCACCCTCGAGATTGTCACAGGCATAACATCTCTGGTGGTAAACTGTGATGAGAATCCGCCTCCCCTGAAATAACCTGTGCTTGCAGGCGACCAAATTGTTGCTTTAAGACATTCGGCCGCATCTTTTGATGTTATTTCCCAGAAAGGCTTTATGCAGGCTTCTCCTTTTTTTGTCTGCTTGCCTGAAAAATCAAGAGCTGATGCACCGGAGTTGATAAGGTGGATAATTCCATTTGCCGCAAGTCCTTCAGGCTTCATCTTAGTAACCCTTTTAATAGCATCAGGACTCCAGTATGTTCTTATATCCGAGAACATTTGTGCTGTATTTGTAAGCAGGTATCCGAACAACATCGGCACTCCGTTCATTGCGTCATTTTCGGTGGCTACCAGGTAAGGTGGCCTGATACCGTTCCAGTCAAAAGACGAACAGAGGATTGCTTCAAGAAAGTCGCCGTTGGGCATATGATCGGTCCATTGACGCTGTCCCTGGAACCCCGATAAGAGAGCATTATGTCCGTTCGACTCTTCGCCGAACCCCAGTTTCTTAAGCTTCGGATTTCCTACCATCAGGTCACGCGCAATAATGGCCATCTTTACTGCAATCTCCCACTCTCTGTCCTTTTTTGCCCTTGAAGACGGTTTTGCGTTCAGATCAACCCCTTCCTTGCAGTATTTTTTTGTCCAGGCAAGAGCTTTGGTATATTCCTCCTTATCAAAGATTTCCTCATCAAGCCTTCTTCTGAATTCACTCATGTCAACATATTCATTACGCATTCCAAGGTATTCCTGGAAAAAATCTTCACGGACTATTGAACCTGCAATTCCCATCGAGACTGATCCCATTGACAGATATGATTTACCTTTCATAAATGCAGTGGATAGGCCGGCTTTCACGAACCTCAGTATTTTTTCTCTGACGTCGTCAGGAATGGATTTATCATCCAGGTCCTGAACATCGCGGCCATAAATTCCGAAAGCAGGTAATCCTTTCATAGCATGACCCGCAAGCGCAGCAGCAAGATACACTGCGCCAGGTCTTTCTGTACCGTTAAACCCCCAGATAGCTTTAGGTGTTTCCGGATCCATATCAATAGTCTCGCTGCCGTAACACCAGCATGGAGTAACCGTAAGACTGACTCCGACACCTGATTTTCTGAATTTTTCTGCAGACGATGCCGCCTCAGCTACTCCGCCGATACAGGTATCGGAAATTATACAATCGACTGGCCTCCCATTCGGATACTTAATGTTCTTGCTGATCAGATCAGCTGCAGATCTGGCCATGTCCATTGTCTGGTCTTCAAGGGATTCCCTTACACCTCTTTCGCGTCCGTCAATCACAGGTCGAATTCCGACTTTCGGAAAATCACCAATGACGGTCTGGTAATTTTGGTTTACTTTGAAATCGTTCTCAGCCATATTATGTTTTATTTTTTTATTCTAAAAAAAATTGTCAGTTAACAAATATAGTTTTTTTTAAGATCAGTGCTCTTTTCTAATATATGCAAAGAGCTGTTTTAAAATTCTTTCTTAACCGCAAATCACGATAAGTTATCACAAATCACGCTAAGCTATAATATTAACAGTTAGCTCTTTGCGATTTTGGTGTAAAATCTTTGCGACCATTGAGGTTAATTTTTTGAACTTTTTCAACAACTGCAAACATTAAGGGTAAGTTTTAGTACCTTTGACGATCCATAAATTATAATATGCAAACGGGTAGAAGATTACCGGTGTGGCTCAAAATGAAAAGGGCAAGCGGGGAGAATTATACAAGAGTAAAAAGGCTGGTAGAAAAAAATCATCTCCATACAATCTGCACAAGCGGAAACTGCCCGAACATAGGGGAATGCTGGAATGCCGGAACTGCAACTTTTATGATCCTGGGAGACATATGTACCCGTTCATGCAGGTTTTGTGCAACCCTGACCGGAAAACCACTTCCTCCCGATCCGGAAGAGCCTCTCCGGCTGGCGGAATCGATAAGGACACTTCAGCTGAAACATTGTGTTATAACATCGGTCGACCGTGATGATCTTCCTGACCGGGGTTCTTCATTCTGGGCCGATACCGTCAGAATTATAAAAGAAGTAAATCACGGGATTACAATTGAAACATTAATTCCCGATTTTGACGGTAGTAAAGAAAATATTCAGCGTGTAATTGAAGCAGGACCTGACGTTATTTCACATAATATTGAAACGGTCAGGCGGCTGACTCCTCTTATAAGGACGAAAGCCAGATATGAGACAAGTCTGGGTGTTCTGAAATATATTTCCGGAAAGGGAGTAAGAACAAAATCGGGACTTATGGTCGGGCTCGGTGAAGATGAAACTGAGGTAAAAGAGACAATCCAAGATTTATTTATGTCAGGATGCAGGATACTGACAATCGGACAGTATCTGCAGCCAACTCTGAAACATATGCCTGCAGTAGGTTTTATAAGTCCCGGGAAATTTGATGAATATAGAAAAATGGCTTACAATGAGGGATTTGAAATAATGGAATGCCATCCTCTCGTACGCTCTTCATTTCATGCCGAAAAACACATAGGTGTTGGATTAAAATGACTATATTGTCATAACTAACAGACCTTGGACAAATTGAGCTATAGTGTTTTATATCAAGATATTGGTGTAAGGGATTACAAAGAAGTCTGGGAAATTCAGGAGAAAATCTTCGGAGAGCTAATTAGAAGCAAACTTCGCGAACAACAAATTAATTCAGACAAAGAGAATCCACTCCCCGGAACATTAATTTTTGTTGAACATCCTCATGTTTATACTCTTGGTAAAAACGGGTCGGAGAACAATCTGCTGATAGATCATATACAGCTTCAGACAAAAGATGCAAAATTCTTCAGGACCGACAGGGGAGGGGACATTACTTATCATGGTCCAGGGCAGATTGTCGGGTATCCGATCTTTGACCTTGAAAAGATGGGAGTCAGTCTTAAAGAGTATATTCACGGACTTGAAGAAGCTGTTATAATGACGGTTTCACATTTTGGCATTTCCGGATCAAGGCTTGACGGAGCAACCGGGGTCTGGCTTGATACAGGTATGAATAGTAAAGCACGGAAAATATGTGCTATCGGTGTAAGGGCAAGCAGATATGTTACAATGCATGGATTTGCATTTAACGTAAATACCGACCTAAACTATTTCAATTATATTAACCCGTGCGGATTCACTGATAAGGGAGTGACATCACTTGAAAAGGAACTTGGTGAGAGACAGGATTTTGAAGCTGTAAAACTGCTGGTTAAGAACAATCTTTATAAAGTTTTTAACCTGAATTGGATTAATAAATAGACGGATGGATAAAAGATGGGTGATTAAGGAGAAGGGTGATACGGCGGTTGTCAGGCAGCTTGCAGGTGCTCTGAATATCTCTGAGGCTCTTGCTAATCTGATGGTTCAGAGAAATATCACCACGCCGGAAGAGGCTCTGGCCTTTTTTGAACCTGACCTGGGATATCTTCACGATCCTTTTATGATGAAAGATATGAATATCGCAGTTGAGAGGATCTCGACCGCGATCAAAAAGAACGAGAAGATCCTTGTATACGGAGATTACGACGTTGACGGAACTACTGCTGTTGCTTTGATGTACTCATTCCTTAAAGAACAGTATTCCAGTATTGAGTATTATATTCCCGACCGGTACAAGGAGGGTTACGGTGTTTCGTTCATGGGGATAGATTATGCCTTCCAGAATAATTGCAGGATAATTATTACCCTTGACTGCGGTATCAAAGCTGTTGAAAAGGTAAAATATGCCCGGTCGAAAGGCATCGATGTAATTGTCTGTGATCATCATTATCCCGGCGATGAGATTCCAAGAGCGGTCGCTGTGCTTGACCCTAAACAGCCGGGTTGCAATTACCCATATAAGGAACTTTCGGGATGCGGAGTCGGTTTTAAACTTATACAGGCTTATTCAAGGGTTCATGGGATACCTTTCAGTAAGATTGCAGGGTATCTCGACCTGGTCGCCGTAAGTATTGCTTCGGATATCGTGCCGCTTACAGGAGAAAACAGGGTTCTTGCCTACTTCGGCTTGAAACAGCTGAATGAATCACCGGGAACAGGGCTTAAGGAAATAATCCGTGAATCTGAAGTGTGCCGTGCTCTGACTATTGAAGATGTTGTATTTAAGATCGGTCCCAGGATAAATGCAGCAGGCAGGATGGAGACAGGAAGTAAGGTTGTTGACCTTCTTGTCGCAAACGATATTAAAATAGCTGCCGGAATCAGCAAGGAGATTAACAGTTTCAATATTGAACGACGAAATGTCGACCGCTCAATAACCACCGAAGCGATGCGGATGATCTCTGAGGACCAGCGAACTGTAAATGCCAAGACAACAGTCCTTTTTAATCCTTCCTGGAAAAAGGGTGTAATTGGGATTGTTGCCTCACGACTTATCGAAACATATTACCGGCCGACAGTAATACTTACCGAATCCAACGGCTTTGCAACAGGTTCGGCACGTTCCGTTCAGGGATATGATCTCTACCAGGCAATAGAAGCATGTAGTGATCTGCTCGAAAGCTTTGGCGGACACATGTTTGCTGCCGGGCTTACCCTCAAGAAGGAAAATATAAAAGCATTTATGGATCGGTTTGAACAGTATGTTAATGAAACAATCACAGAGGAACAACTTTTCCCGAGAGTCTTCATCGATTCTGAGCTTTCATTTGAAGAAATAAATGAGGAATTCTTTACTTTTCTGAATAAATTCCAGCCTTTCGGACCTGAGAACATGTCTCCGATATTCGTTTCAAGAAACGTTTTTGATAAAGGAACAGCACGAATGGTAGGTTCAAGCGGCGAACACCTGAAGCTTGATCTCTGTCACGAATCGACGGGTCAGAAGTCTTTCCCTGCTATTGCCTTCAGCCAGGCGGAGCATTTTGAATATATCAGGGCAGGTAAGCCGATGGATGTGTGTTATTCTATCGAAATGAATGAGTTCAGGGGCAGCAGAAACCTTCAGCTCAATATCAGAGATATTAAGATCGATAAGAAAACTGTTTAACTTTGGTTCTTAAAGGGTGCCTGAAGAAAGTTTAATCCCCAATATTCTAAAACCAGATCCTGGCCTGAAACTTGAATTCTTCGGTTTTGATAGTTGAACCGTCATCTTTTAAGAGTTCGGTTATCGCAAATTTTATCCGAAGGTCACAGAATTTTCCTGGTCTCCAGTCGACCATTAAATAGGTCCTGTTGCCTTCACCCGAAAGGGCAGGTATGCTGAAGCTGTTGAGCAGGTCATTTTCATATGTATAAAGCCTTGAATCCCAGCTGTCTGTTTTAAAAATACAATAACGGAACCAGAGTGACAGGGGAATTTTTTCTAACCTGTAGGTCATATCCTGTAACAGAAGCATCCCGTGCCCTCCCCCTGGCCAGGCCATCTTATAATCCATACGGGTCACCAGGGTCAGATTTTCCTGAGGGGAATACCTTATTGATCCTTTTATCAGGCGGCTTCCTGTATTCTCCTGTTTCTCTATACCATAGATATCTTGCCTGTTCAGAACTGATCGCCGGTAGTTGATTACTGCTTCAAATGTCAGCTTATCAGATGGCAGATATTTTATTCTCACTTCCCTGGTTACTGCTGCCGAAGGAGCTCCGCACCTGTATTTAAGCCATGGGTAGAACCGCAGATCACATCCGGAACTAATAAAAAGGTGCCGGGCTGCTTCAAATGTAAAATTCCCGAATATACCCCTTATATTTTCCCCCGATGAACTGCTGAAAAGACCTTTTCCATGGAAACTTGTGTAGCCGGGATCATAATTCCTGTACACCAGACTCATCGACAAACGGTCGGAAGGCCGGAAGGAGACTCCCTGGACTGCAGCAAATTTCCGGTTCAGGTTTGAAGAGCCTTCTCCAAAAAATAACATCCTGCCAACTATTGCTTTGTAGTATACGGTTGCACCTATATTTACCATGCCTTCAAAATCAAACAGATCTTCAGTTTGAGGGTCGGTCTTTGAGACAGGAAGAGAGAACCTGCTGCCAGTCCAGATAAAACCAGTTCTGAAGTTTTTAAAATCGGTTGAAGCATTTAGTATATAACAGTATTCGGTAACGTCATCTTTTTTCTCAAGCGATGAGACTGTATTATGCAATCCCGACCTCTGGAATGTTTCGATCATAAGATCCGATCCATTTTTTGCGGTATCAAGTGTGGCATCAATCCTGTTCACCGAATACAGGAAGGAGAGACATGTCTTTCTTATCTGAAACCGGGCGGCAGCTCCCCGGAAAAAGATATTCTCATCGGTTGAAGTATAAGATTTTATCTCATCGCCACCCGATAAATATCCCGGCTGAGTCAGTGAAAGACCTGTCCGCAGACCAGTATTTATACTTGTTCCCATCCCTAATCGCGCCCCGATATCTCCTGCAATTAACTTTCTGACAATCCCTTTGCCGGTCCATGCTATGCTGCCCGACAGAAAGTCTGGAAGTGGTGGTCTGCCTGAAAGAAGTTTTTCCCCTGCATCTTTTTCAGCAGTAAGGGCTCCCGAAATACTTCCGGCTGTAAACTTAAACCTTGATAATAATTTCCAGGGCGGCCCGGGTGATGATGTTTCTGTAGCAGGGTACCTTGCTGAGAAGCTGGTGAGTATGTTAGTCCTCAAACGGACAGGTTCTGAATTAATTATCTTTTCATAATCAAGTGAAACAAACGGGGAGATCATACGTGCAAGTTCACGGTCGAAACCAGGAACAGTTGCAATTTCATAAATAGAAATTATTTTACCGGTTGAACGGATATAATCAGCAAGTGCTTTAACCTGGAAATCGGTAAGAAAGAAAAGGCGGGATATTTCAGATTCATCGGCATAATTTATACTGACAGGCTTTTCAATCAGATCATAGAGTCTCTCTGAATAAACAGAAGCGGCTTCCGGATCAGATTCATCATCAGCAAGTTCTTCCGCAACCGAGGAGATAAGATCTGAATTTTTTTCCTCCTGGCCGGAAGAATCAAAACAGATTAAAATCAAAAGAAAAGCAAGCAGAAACTTATTCATTTATTTATATGAAAAATTATTTCTTTATTACTTATATAGTTGACCCCCAAATCATCATGGGGGGGTATTATCTGATTTCATTTTAGCCTGAATATTATTGAAGCCGACGAAGTAACTCCCAGCATTTCATGAGTTGAGAAACCCAGATCAAGCTTCGCAAATTTCAGAAGGTACCCGATCCCGAAACTGAAAGAGTTGTTCTCACTGCTGAACCCGCCTCTGACCTTGAATTTTTGTGCAGCTTCATATTCAAACCCCATTTTAAGGATCAGATTTCCTCCGGTGCTCATCTCTGCCTCAGCACAGGCAAAAAGTGAGTTGGTCAGCCATAAACCACCTCCTGCTCTGATGGATGAAGGCAGATAAGTCTTCCTCAATGAATTTGGAACGGGATTAAAAATATGAAAACCGATCCTTATTTTTTCGGAGGGCGTGATCAGGAGCCCTGCTTCGAAACTAAGCGCCCTTCTTAAATTATATTCACCTGCTGTCCTCTCACAGAAGAAATCAACCTGGATTCCACCGTAGATCTTCTCCGTTAACTTTAATCCGCAGGCAAGCCCGGCCGAATGCCTCCTGAAATCCATGTTCCCGAAGTTGCTGTAGATTACCCCCAGCCCTGCCTGCCCGGCTGGAATGACAAGTCCGGCGGATCTGGTTCCAAGTTCGCTGATATTGAATCTGTTCTGGTAGCTGAATCCGAGCGAGGCCGATGT
>DOTV01000035.1:9644-13097 GCA_003520925.1 Bacteroidales bacterium
GCATGAATAGCTCATCCCTGCTTCTGAAGCACCGGGAACAGTGAAAAAAGGATCACTCCCGGAGGCTGAAGAAAAGAGAAAAACAGATAAAACTGAAACTGTTATTTTGTGCAGCGAGTACAAAATTGTTTCAAATTATACCACTAATTTATAAAAAAAATAGATCCTGTCAATAGGATCCATTTAATATTCTTTATCCTCTGTGTAACTCTGTGAATTCTTCGTGTATCTCTGTGTGAGTATTAGTATTTCAGTTTATTACACAGAGCTACACAAAGGGGACACAGAGTTCCGCGGAGAATTAATCAGTTTGTTTTGTATGGAAACCTGATTTTTTTCAGTTCTTCGTTAGCCTCCACGATCTTCTTCTTTAACCCTTCCTTGTGTTTTATGACTTCCTTCATTACTTCACCATCACCTGTTCCAATGATCTGGGCAGCAAGTATTCCTGCATTCTGTGCACCGTTCACGCCAACTGTTGCCACCGGAATTCCGGGTGGCATCTGTAGTATTGAAAAAATTGAATCGAGTCCTTCGAGAGAAGCTTTTATAGGTACTCCAATAACAGGAAGCGGCGTCATTGCAGCAATAACACCTGGTAAATGAGCAGCCATACCGGCAGCAGCAATAATTACCCTGATGCCTCTTCCAGCCGCGCCCCTGGCAAATTTCTCAACCTCCTCAGGGGTCCTGTGGGCCGACAGTGCATTGATCTCAAAAGGTATCCTGAATTCGTTCAGGATCTGTGCCGCTTTCTCCATCACTGGCATATCCGAGGTGCTTCCCATTATTATGCTCACTAGTGGTTCCATGTGAAATATTTTAATTTAACTTCCTGGTAAGGACAAAAATAAGCTATTATTTTCATATTTTCGCAGGCGTTCTTTGGTCAAAAAATATGGGTATGAAAGAAGTACAGATCCTCGATAAAAAGTTCAGGGAATTCATCCCTGAAAACACTATTCAGGAAAGAATTAAAGAACTTGCCAGCCAGATCAACAGGGATTATGAAGGTAAAGAAATGATCTGCATTGGTGTTCTCAATGGTGCATTTATTTTTGCAGCTGACCTTTTCAGAAGACTTGATATTAAGGCAAGGATAACATTTATTAAGCTTGCGTCCTATGCCGGCACAGCTTCTTCCGGAGAAATAAAGGAACTCATCGGATGGAACGAGGATCTTAGAGACAAATCAGTTTTAGTTATCGAAGATATTGTTGATACAGGAATTACACTTGAGCATACTGTAGATAATCTGATTATCAGAAATGTAAGGGAAATCAGGATTGCCGCACTTCTTCTTAAACCTGAGGCTTACAGCAAAGAGATAAAGATTGATTATATAGGATTCGAAATACCAAATGATTTTGTTGTGGGTTACGGCCTCGACTATAACGGTGAGGGACGAAACCTCCCGTCTGTTTATACATTAATACCTTAAAATGTTAAGCTTATGGTAAATTTTTTGATTTTCGGCCCTCCCGGATCAGGCAAGGGAACACAGTCGGTTAAACTGGCTGAGAAATTCAATCTTACTCACCTGTCGACAGGCGACATGCTGCGTGCTGAAATTTCAGCCGGAACAGATCTGGGTAAAAAGATGAGTTCCATTATGTCGAAAGGTGAACTGGTTCCGGATGAGGTTGTAATAGAAATGATCGCAGCCAGGATCGACAGTACAAAAGGTTCGTCAGGATTTCTTTTTGACGGCTTTCCCAGAACGGTTGCCCAGACCGAAGCACTTGAAAGAATGCTCAATGTGCGCAAAATGAAGATCGATAGCATGCTCGTTCTTGATGTGGATCATGATGAGCTTGTTAAAAGGCTGATTCTGAGAGCTGAGCAGTCGGGCCGTCCCGATGATAAAGATCCTGCAGTAATAGAAAACAGGATCGATGTTTACAAAGCCAAAACCGAACCGATAATTGAGTATTGCCGGCAAAGAGGCATCTACCAGCCCGTAAACGGAATGGGTACGATTGATGATATCTTTGACAGGCTAAGCAGGCAAATAAAGAAACAGTTGTAACTCTTTATTATCACCGTCCTTAGGTTTATCTGCCCCCTGCCCCCTAAAGGGGGTTCTTAAATCATTCTGCTTATAAAAGTCCCCCTTCAGGGGGGATGGGGGGCTTACAAAATAAGGGTTAGTGGGAGAAATAAAAATGTGGAAGTAGAAACGAATATCATAGAGAAATCTTTAACTAATGTCTGGATCTAACTTCGTTGATTATGTAAAGATCTATTGCCGTTCAGGCAATGGCGGACCGGGCTCTGCCCATCTCCGGAGGGAGAAGTTTATTCCAAAAGGAGGCCCTGACGGAGGTGACGGGGGCAGGGGAGGTCACATTATCCTCAGGGGAAACGATCAGATGTGGACACTTCTTCATCTGAGATACCGAAGGCATATTTTCGCAGGGAACGGAGAATCAGGAGGTGCCCAGCAATCAACAGGCGCCGATGGCGCCGATATAATTGTTGATGTGCCGCTTGGTACAATTGCCAGGAATGAGAGCTCAGATGAGATACTCTTTGAGATTACAGATCATGGCGATGAAAAGATCCTCGCCAGGGGAGGAAGAGGCGGACAGGGAAATACCCACTTCAAATCATCAACAAACCAGACCCCCCGGTATGCCCAACCTGGAGAAAAAGGTATTGAGGAGCCATTTATTCTTGAGCTTAAAATTCTTGCCGATGTGGGGCTTGTAGGATTTCCGAATGCTGGAAAATCAACCCTTCTATCCGTTGTGTCTGCAGCAAAACCTAAAATAGCTGACTATCCTTTTACAACTCTGGTACCAAACCTCGGAATCGTATCATACAGGGATGATAAATCATTCGTCATGGCTGATATTCCGGGAATAATTGAAGGTGCTCATGAGGGGAAAGGACTTGGAATAAGATTTCTCAGGCATATTGAACGAAACTCGATGCTGCTTTTTATTATTCCGGCCGACAGTAAAAATATTCAGGAAGAATATGAAATACTCGTGAATGAGCTTAAAATGTATAATCCGGAATTGCTTGATAAAAAACGTCTTCTTGGGATATCGAAATCGGATCTGCTCGACGAGGAGCTCAGAAATGAAATCAGGAAAGAGCTGCCCGATGTATCACGTGTTTTCTTCTCTTCAATTACCGGAGACGGCATAAACACGCTGAAGGATATGATCTGGAAAGTTCTTAATAATTATTCGTAATTATGGTCGAACAGCTTGACCACCGGCTATTCCTTTTTCTTAACTCGTTCAACTCCCCGTTCTGGGATAAAGTGATGAACTTTATGAGTCAGGTGACGGTTTGGATCCCGATGTATCTTGCCATTCTCATATTTCTGGGGATCAGATATAAAAAGAGATTCTGGGTAATATTGCTGTTTATTATTCTTGCTGTTGTTTTGTCGGACCAGACTTCGGTTTTTATCAAAAATGCAATTGACCGGCCACGCCC
>DOTV01000035.1:13462-30775 GCA_003520925.1 Bacteroidales bacterium
ACTCCTCAGCCTGCTCCTGATCAGGAATAAATGGTATACCCTTTTTATTATTATCTGGGCATCAGCCGTAAGCTACAGCAGGATTTACCTCGGAGTTCATTATCCCGGAGATGTTCTCGGCGGAGCACTCCTGGGAACATTGATAGGTTGGGGAGTTTATAAAATGTATGAAGCTGCCGATAAATTGATTTACCCCATAACCTCCGCTGGTGCGAATTTGCAATCCGTGCCAGAAAATTACAGCGAGCACGGATTATAAATCCGCGCTCGCATAATCTTAAGGAAAATGTTCTGTCTCACTCTCAATTCCACCGACCCCTATTTTAATCTTGCAGTGGATGAATATCTGCTGAAAAATACAAATGGTGAATATCTTATACTGAGCATAAATGACAAATCAGTAATAATCGGCAAGCACCAGTCAGCTCACAGGGAAACCGACACTAAGTTTATTTCCGAACACAACTTGCCTTTGGTAAGGAGAATTTCAGGCGGAGGAACTGTATTTCACGACATGGGAAACCTTAACTTCACTTTTGTCCTTAACAGTAAGGAGGGGAAGCAGATAGACTTCAGAAAGTACACCCTCCCGGTAATCGGATTTTTATCAACAATTGGTGTCGATGCCAAATTTGAAGGTAAAAATGACCTGAAGGCAGGTGGACTCAAAATATCAGGGAATGCTGAACATGTGTTTAGGAACAGGGTACTGCATCACGGAACGCTCCTTTTTGACAGTGACCTTGAACTGATGCGGGGAGCTTTAAGAAAAGATGCTTCGAAATATGAAACCAGGGCTGTAAGGTCAAATCCTGCCTCCGTAACCAATCTGCTAACGTTGGTGAACAAAGCTGATAATAATATTGATACAATTTATAAATTCAGATCTCTGATGCTTGACTGGATTTTGATCAACATTCCCGGATCACATGTAGTTGAGCTTTCTGAAAAGGAGATTGCAGATATAAAATCATTGGCTGAAACAAAATACAGGACCTGGGAATGGAATTATGCTTACGGGCCGGAATATGATTTATTAACAGGTTTTGTATATGGCAAAACAGTTAATTCATGTAATCTGCATGTTAAGGACGGGATCATATGGGATGTTGAAATAAAAGGCTCCACTGAACTTGAAAAGGCCGGAAAGGAACTTATCGGGTGCAGGCATATGCCCGACGATATTCAAAAAGTTCTCGAAAAAGAAAATATCTTTAAACAAGATTTTGATATTTTTAATTTCTTTTGAAGCATTTCTCTGTGGATCTCTGAAATATTTTAAAAAATCCTTCTTAACCGCAAAGCACGCTAAGAATGAGCAAAGCACACAAAGTTAAATCGTTAATAATTATCTCTTTGCGATCTTTGCTTAAATCCTTTGTGAACTTTGCGGTTATTGGATTTCGACTTTTAAAAAGTCCGGGAGGCACGAAGGTTTAAGAAATTGATAGTCAAACGGTATGGATATTCTGAAATCAATAGCAGTCTGGTTTATCGGCATCGTTTACATGCTTCTGTTTTTCCCGCTGACATTTATAATCTGGTTCCTTGTACTTCCATTCGACAGCCAACGGAGAGTCATTCACTGGATCCTGAACTGGCAGAGCAGGATACTTGTCTGGCTTCTGCCAATCTGGACAATCCGGATTGAAGGAAGGGAGAAAGGATTACTTGATTCTCCATGTGTAATAATCTCCAACCATCAGTCGATACTCGATATTCTGCTGATAAACTGCCTCCGCTACAGGTTAAAGTGGATCTCCAAGATCGAAAACATGAAACTTCCTGTTCTGGGTTGGTACCTCAAGATGGCAGGATACATAGTAATAGACAGGGGAAACCCCGAGAGCAAGGAGGAAATGATGGATAAATCATTCCGTTGCCTGAAGGACGAAACCTCAATTATGATGTTCCCGGAAGGAACAAGGTCACCCGATTGTGAGATCGGATTTTTCAAACGTGGTGCCTTTCAGCTTGCCATAAATGCACAGGTACCGATTCTTCCGATTGTGCTCGACGGATCAGGCGGAATTCTTCCGAAGCACGGACTGATATTTACCACCGGACACAAAATAAGGATTAAAGTGTTTGACCCTGTAAAGCCCGGTTCGTTTAATACAGATGATCCGGACATTCTCTCGCAGAATTTCGGTAATTTTATGAAAAAAGCTCTTGAAGATTTACGCAGCGGAAAGTAAAAATGGCACACGACCTGTCATACCGGAAGATCCTTCACAGGATGGGATATTATAACTATCAGCGCGGGCTCATAATTCATCATCTTGAGGAGGAGGGGAGCTGGAACAGCCATTTGAAGAATTGCAGGGATTTTATTCTGACAGCACTCAATTTTTATAAGCCGTCAAAAGTTACCGTCCTTGGCAGCGGCTGGCTTCTCGATCTTCCATTGAAAGAGATTTGTGACGCCGTTGACGAAATTAATCTTGTCGATATAATTCATCCTCCCGAAGTGAAGGAACAGACAGGAAAACTTAATAAAGTTATCCTCAGGGAAGATGATGTCTCGGGCGGATTGATAAATGAGGTCTGGGAAAAAGGTAAAAACCGGGTATTCTTTAACAAGCTCAGGTCACTCGAAGAAATCAGGATATCTGAATACAAGCCTCAGTTTGATCCCGGCGTGGTAATTTCGCTTAATATACTGACCCAGCTTGAAAACCTACCGCTTGAGTTCCTGAAAAAGAGATCCATGAAAAATGAGGAAAGTTCTCTGAGGTTTAGAAAAGAGGTTCAGTCAAAACATATCTCATTCCTTAAAAAACACGAATCAGTGCTTATAACTGACGTTTCAGAAGTTATAACAGATAATTCCGGCGTTATTACTGAAGTAGCTTCTGTCTTAACTGATCTGCCCGAATCAAAGACAAAAGCGGAATGGACATGGAATTTTGATCTGCGAAAGTCGGATTATTACACAAAGAAATCAGTTTTCAAAGTTTCAGCCATGATTCTTTAATATGAACCCTGGAGATATCAGAAAAATTTATACCGGTTTGAAACAGAAGAATGAAACTCTTCTTTCTGAATTAAAGAAAAAGCACCTGCTGATTTCTTTGCTCAGGCTTTTTATTTTCATCGCTGGCGTCATTCTGTCTGCAATCTTAATAAGCCGCTCATTGACCGGGGGAATAATTGTCCTTGTAATCAGCATAATTTTCTTTATTCTTCTTGTCAAAATATATGAGGATTATTCGGGCAGGATAACCTTTGTTCAAAACCTGGTCAGAATTAATGACAATGAGATTAATGCCCTGGATGGAGATTTGTCAGCATTTGAAGGCGGATCTGACCTGAATGATCCAAAACATGATTTCTCATGTGATATCGATCTTTTCGGCGAGGATTCGCTCTTCAGGTTCCTGAATCGGACAGTTACCGGTTCGGGCAGGTCACAACTGGCAGCATGGCTCTCCGGGCCTTATGATCTGAGGGAAGAGATTACTGACAGACAGGAGGCTGTAAGGGAGCTTGCAGAGAAGCTGGAGTGGCGTCAACAATTTATGGCTTCCGGTTTTAATAAGCCATTGAACGATCTTGAAATTCATAGTCTGAGAGAATGGCTGAATGAAAATGATGATTCTTATTCTTCTGCAATTATGAGGATTGCATCTTTTGTATTACCTGTTGGCGCCATAGTCACTCTTTCACTTGTCATTGCCGGAGTTATTCCGTATATTATTTTTATGCTCCTCTTTCTTTTCAATCTTCTACTGATAGGTCTTTACCTCAAAAAAAGCAACAGAATACATGCAATGGTTTCAAGGAAACAGCTTTTTCTTTCATCTTTTGAACAACTTATCAGCTCCTTTGAAAAAGAGGAATTTAAGTCGGATCTGATGTCTGATATAAAGAATAAATTATGCACCGGACAAGGTTCTGTAGCAAATAAAATAAAGGAGCTTAATAATATAATCAGTGCATTTGACAACAGGTTGAACATGTTTGTAGGGTTGATTCTGAATGGATTTCTCCTGTGGGATTTTCATTGTATCATTAAGCTTGAAAAATGGAGGAGGTCGGCTGCATCAGGTATGCCGGTATGGTTGAATTTGCTGGGTAAGGCTGACGGGCTTATCAGCCTTGCAAATTATTCATTTAACAATGATGACAACTCTTTTCCGGAGGTAGTGCAAAACGGACCTGTTCTTGAGGCTTTCAGAATGAGCCATCCGCTTCTGAAGAGAGAAACCAGGGTCAGCAACGATTTTTCAGTCGGGCGGCGCGGCCGGGTATTTATAATTACCGGCGCCAATATGGCCGGTAAGAGCACTTTTCTCCGGACAGTAGCTGTTAACATGGTTCTGGCCATGACAGGGGCACCTGTATGCGCTGAAAAAATGAGGTTTACGCCTTTAAAGCTTTTCACAAGTATGCGGACTGTCGATTCCCTCAGCCATAATGAGTCCTATTTCTATGCGGAGCTTAAAAGGCTTAAAGCACTTAAGGAAAGACTTGAAACAGGCGAAGAGATTTTATTTATTCTTGACGAAATCCTTAAAGGTACTAATTCAACAGACAAAAGTCTGGGTTCAAAACAATTTCTCAGGCGGATAATAGATCTCGGAGGAACAGGCCTGATCGCAACCCACGATATATCCCTTGGTGAAATGGAAGCGGAGTACCCGGGTAATGTTGTAAACAAATGCTTCGAGATTGAAATTGACGGGGAGAATATAAAATTTGACTACCTGCTGCGCGACGGCATTACCCGTAAAATGAATGCTGCCGCTCTTATGAGACAGATGGGTATTGCCTGAGCATCGTCATTTATTAACAATATGAAGCCGGGCAATCGACCCTTTATAAAAGTCAATTAATCAGGTAAATATTTCCGATACTCACTTTTTCCCCTTTTCAGACGGTTATAATTTGCGGCGATTGTTGAAAAATTGGCAGGAGAGACCATCCCTAATTAACTATATTTGCGCAAAATTCTTAAAAATGACAGTTGTCGGATATTCTGAAGAGCATATAAAAACACTCGAGTGGCGGGAACATATCCGGTTAAGGCCCGGTATGTACATTGGAAAGCTTGGTGACGGATCCTCGCAGGATGATGGAATTTATGTACTGCTAAAAGAAGTGATGGATAACGCCGTTGATGAATTCATGATGTGTTATGGTAAGAAAATTGATGTTGCTATCAACGGTAATGAGGTTAGGGTACGCGACTATGGCCGCGGTATTCCGTTGGGAAAGGTGACAGAGGTGGTCTCGAAGATGAACACAGGTGCCAAATACGATTCAAAAGCATTTAAGAAATCTGTGGGGTTGAACGGTGTCGGGGTCAAGGCAGTCAATGCATTGTCAAGCAGGTTCATAATCAGGTCGATCCGCGACGGACAGATCAAGGTGAGCGAATTTGCTCATGGGTTAACAATAAAGGATCCTCCGCTGGAGCCAACCACCGAAGAGAATGGTGTTGAGGTAATTTTCCAGCCCGACGAAGCTCTCTTCGGCAATTATTTCTATATGTCGGAATACGTTGATTCGATGCTGAAAAACTACGTGTACCTTAACTCCGGACTCGTAATTAATTTTAACGGTAACAAATTCTTTTCGAAAAACGGGCTTGTCGATCTTCTGAATGAGAACATGAGCAAAGAGGGCCTCTACCCCATAGTCCATTTAAAAAGTGACGATATAGAAGTGGCATTTACGCATGGACTTACCTATGGGGAAGATTATTATAGTTTCGTGAACGGTCAGAATACAACTCAGGGCGGAACTCATCTCATTGCGTTCAAGGAAGCCTTTGTGAAGACAATACATAACTTCTACAAAAAAGATTATGATCCGGCAGATATTAAGACATCAATAATAGCTGCCATCAGCATTAAGGTTGAAGAACCCATTTTCGAATCTCAGACCAAAACGAAGCTTGGTTCCAAGGACATGGGACCCGAAGGACCTTCCGTCAGAAATTTCATCAGTGAATTCATGAAGAAACAACTTGATGATTATCTGCATAAGAATCCCGAAACAGCCAGAATCCTTCTTCAGAAGATTCAGGATTCGGAGAAGGAGAGGAAAGCAATATCCTCGATTCAGAAGCTGGCAAGGGACAGGGCAAAAAAGGTAAGCCTTCATAATAAGAAATTACGCGATTGCCGGATCCACTTTAATACAAACGATCCCAGAAACCTCGATTCCACGATTTTCATAACTGAGGGAGATTCTGCAAGCGGTTCTATCACAAAATCAAGGAATGTTGAAACTCAGGCCGTATTCAGCCTAAGGGGGAAACCGCTTAATTCGTATGGCCTGACAAAGAAAATTGTATATGAAAATGAGGAGTTCAATCTACTCCAGTCAGCTCTGAATGTTGAGGATGGCATTGAGGATCTGAGATACAACAATGTCGTTATCGCAACTGATGCTGATGTTGATGGAATGCATATCAGGCTCCTCCTGCTGACTTTCTTCCTTCAGTTCTTTCCCGATCTGGTCAGAAAGGGGCACGTTTACATTCTTCAGACTCCACTGTTCAGGGTAAGGAACAAAAAGGATACAAGATATTGTTATACACCCGAGGAAAAGGCAAAGGCGATCAAAGCACTCGGACCTACACCTGAAATAACAAGGTTCAAGGGTCTGGGTGAAATCTCTCCCGATGAATTTCAGCATTTTATAGGTAAGGATATCCGGCTTGAACCGGTAAGGATGAAGAAAAACGATGCATTTAACGGCTATCTTGAATTTTATATGGGTAAGAATACACCTGACAGACAGGATTTCATCATTGAGAATCTGAGGGTTGAGGAAGACCTGGTAGAGGAAGTAGTTTAAACGGTTTAAAAAGGAGTGATTACAGGAATGGATGATCAGGATCTTGAATTGGAAAAACCTGAATGGAAAGATGAACCAACCCCTGGTCCGGCTGCTTTGCATTCTGTTACAGCCTTGTCGGGAATGTATCAGGACTGGTTCCTCGATTATGCTTCATATGTAATTCTCGAGCGGGCAGTACCGCATCTTAATGACGGGCTTAAACCGGTTCAGCGGCGCATTCTCCACTCCATGAAGAGGATGGATGACGGCCGCTACAATAAGGTGGCAAACATAATCGGGCATACGATGCAGTTCCATCCCCATGGCGACGCTTCAATAGGTGATGCCCTGGTACAGCTCGGACAGAAGGATCTTCTGATCGATACCCAGGGAAACTGGGGAAACCTTCTTACCGGCGATGGCTCAGCAGCTCCAAGATATATTGAAGCAAGACTCTCAAAATTTGCACTTGAAGTCGTTTTCAACCCAAAAACAACTGAATGGAAGCTTTCATATGACGGCAGGAACAAAGAGCCTGTAACTCTTCCCGTAAAGTTTCCTCTGTTGCTCGCCCAGGGCGGTGAGGGCATTGCCGTTGGTCTGGCTTCAAAAATACTTCCCCATAATTTCAACGAAATTATCGATGCTTCTATTGATTATCTTCAGGGGAAAGATTTTGTTCTTTACCCCGATTTCCCTACCGGAGGTATGATCGATATTTCGAAATATAATGACGGTCAGAGGGGCGGAGTGGTTAAAGTGAGGGCAAAAATAGAAAAACTTGATAAGAAAGCACTCGTAATAACTGAGATACCTTTTGGCAAAACCACTTCTAGTCTTATTGAATCGATTATTAAATCGAGTGAAAAAGGTAAGATCAAGATCCGGAAAATAGATGATAACACCTCCGCAAACGTTGAGATTGTAATTCACCTTATGCCGGGTGTCTCACCCGACAAGACTATCGACGCACTCTATGCTCTTACCGATTGCGAGTATTCAATCTCTCCTAATATCTGCGTTATCACCGGAAGCAAGCCTGTCTTTCTGGGAGCTGGCGATATCCTTCGCTATTCCACTGATAACACTGTTAAGCTGCTTAAAACAGAACTTGAGATCAGGGAAAATGAACTCCGTGAAGAGTGGCATCTTTCATCGCTCGAAAAAATATTCATTGAAGAGAAAATATACAGGGATATCGAGGAATGCGAGACATGGGAGTCGGTCATAAAAGCTATCGATGACGGTCTGAAGCCGTTTAAGAAGAAGTTTATAAGGGAGGTGACCCGCGAAGATATCATTATGCTCACTGAAATCAAGATCAAAAGGATATCAAAATTTGATGCCAGGAAAGCAGATGAGCATATTAAAGGTATCGAAGCAGAGCTCGAGGAAGTAAAGAATCATCTCAATAATATAATTCCTTTTGCAGTCAATTATTTCAGACAGATCAAAAAGAAATTCGGAAAAGGGAAAGAAAGAAAGACCGAGATTAGGAGTTTTGACACAATACTTGCAGCCAAGGTGGTCGCAAACAATGCCAAGTTGTATATCAATTACAAGGAAGGTTTTATAGGCACCGGACTGAAAAAAGACGAATTCGTATGCGATTGTTCCGATATCGATGATATCATAGTCATCCGAAAAGATGGCGGTTACCTGATCAAGAAAGTCGACGATAAGGTTTTTGTGGGGAATGACATAATTTATGCCCAGGTTTTCCTTAAAAATGATGAACGTACAATCTACAATATTGTATATCAGGACGGAAAAGATGGTCCGTTGTATGTGAAACGATGTGCCATTTCAGGATTGACCCGCGATAAGGAGTATAACCTGACAAGAGGAACCCCGGGATCGAAGATAATTTACTTCAGCGCTAATCCTAATGGTGAAGCTGAGGTTATAAAGGTAAATCATAAGCCCAGGGCAAGACTCAAGAAACTGATTTTTGAATTTGATTTCGGACAGCTTGCAATCAAGGGGAAATCCTCAATGGGTAACATTCTTACAAAGAATGCTGTTCAGAAGGTGGCTCTCAAGGAGAAAGGATTGTCAACACTTGGGGGTAGGAAAATCTGGTTCGATGATGCTGTATTCAGGCTGAATGTAGATGGGAGGGGCTTATTCCTGGGAGAGTTCAGCGCTGATGATAAAATAATTGTGATCACTAAAAACGGGTATTTCAGGGTTACCGGTTTTGATCTTTCAAACCATTTTGAGGATAACATACTCATAATTGAAAAGTATCGTGCCGGTAAAGTCTATTCAGTCATTTACTGGGATGCAGAACAGAAGTTTTATTATGTTAAGAGATTTACAATTGAAGAATCAGAAAAACCCCTTTGCTTCATAAATGAAGATCCTGAGTCTAAGCTTATCAGTATCACTGAAGTCGAGTATCCACGATTTGAAATTCAATTCGGCGGAAAGAATAAAGACAGGGAGAATGAAATCATTGAAGTCGCTGAATTCATCAATGTAAAGAGTTACAAAGCAAAAGGGAAACGGCTTACCAGTTTCATGGTCGACAACATCCAGGAAATTGAGCCGGTATTTATAAAGGAATCATCCTCCGAAAAGGAAGATGAAGAGGATGATGAACCTCAACATCAAGATAAGAAGATAGATCCGGCACAGATGAAGCTTGAGCTGTGATGTACCCGACAAACAAAATATTCCTGATAGGATTTATGGGAAGCGGCAAATCGACCGCTGGCAGGAAACTTGCTTTTCAACTCAACTGGTCATTTTTTGACCTGGATGAAAAGATACAAAAAATGGCCGGTATGAATATACCCGATATTTTCTCTGTTAAAGGGGAGCCATATTTCCGTAAACTCGAGTCACAGGCACTTCATGACTTACAACATGAAACAAATGCAGTTATTTCAACTGGGGGAGGCACTCCTTGTTTCGGCGATAATATGGATTTTATGATCTCCTGCGGACTTACAATTTATATCAGAATGACTCCTGTCAGCCTGATAGAACGCCTTGAAGGATCATCTGAAAAACGTCCTTTACTAATTGGAATTGACAGTAACGGCCTTCCTGATTACATAACTTCAAAGCTTGCTGAACGTGAAAAATGGTATTCAAAGTCTGAAATTGTATTTGATGGCGTCAATAACGATATTCTGGATTTATTGTCACTGATTAAGAAACAGATAAGGTAATGATTATTGAGTTTATTTTCTTAAATTAGGATGTTAAATAAATAGTGTCGGGTTTATGGGAAACAGGCTGTATCTTCTCCCCGTTCAGAAAATGAAAACAGAACCGGACTTGAATGAATGGGGAAATCTGAAACACAAATATTCAGGGAAAACACTCTTAAAGACAAATCTTTATTTTTTGGAAACCGGCGATCTGTCAGTACTTGACGGGATTAAGAACAGATGGTTTTTTGAGGAACTGTTAGCTTATACCACTGCCAATAATGATATAAACCTGTTACCGGCCCTGAAGAAGATAGCAGGATCGGTAAAATTTGATGAAAGCCTTCGCCAGCAATCATCAGAAATTGCTGAAAAAATTGAAGAACAGGTCAAAAAGGAAAAAGACAATCTGAAAATTCCTTCAACCCCGTATGAGGGTACAAAGGCTGATAGCGCGCGGAGAATGCTGGCCGGAACCAGATATCCGCAGACCACAGAGATCCTTCGGCTATTGAGAGATAAATCGCATGAGCTGAAACGGCTTGCACTATTCCTCATCGGTAAATTCAAAATGACCGATATGATCCAGGAGGTTTGTGAATGCCTCAGCGTTCAGGGAATTGAAGATGATGCATATTCAGTGCTGCTGGGTTTTGGAGATGCTGCAGCAAAGGAGGTCGACAGATATTATATGAAGGCATCCGGAAACATAAATGCGGGAAAGGTCCTTCTGAGGCTTCTGTCTAAAATTAACACTAAGGAAGACATGGCCTTTCTTATTGACCGGCTCTCTTCAAATTCGAGACTGATAAAGGAAATGTGCCTTGATACACTCATAAAAACCGGTTACAGAGTAAAGGAAAATGAAAGGGAAAAGCTTAAAAAAAATATAATTGAGACGTTTGGTACACTTTCGTGGATAATCATGGCTCAGGTTTCGCTTAAGAACAATAACAGCGAATTTCTTTCAGCTGAAATGGATAAGGAATACTCCAGATGGAAGGATTATCTTCAGAACCTTTTATTCCTTACCTATGGGGAAAAAGCGATTGTTTCCGGAAAGGATAACCCAAACGAAAAAGATGAATACGGTAAAATGATTCCTGAGATAACCGTAATCATTTATGGAAACGACCGGGAAAAAGGTACTGAAAATGTTTCAGATCAGGGATATTACAAGAGGCTGCTTAAAAGACTTCAGGGCTATTTCCCTGTTGAGGTTCCCTCTTTTAAAACAATGCTTGAAGATATTATTAACTGCGATTACAATCTCATAAGTGTGTGGACAAAGGCCTGCGCGCTCAGAATAGTGCCAGAGATCGGGGACGAAGAGTTTGGTGAATCGATTGTCGCTCTGCTCTTCAGCCCTGAAGAGATACTTCGTGAAGAGTCGGCCCGGCTATTGTCGCGATCAGGTTTGGAGCTATACAAGGCTGCCTCGGAAAGAATCCCAGGGGCCTCCAGAAAACATCTTGACAGAATAATTTCAGGTGAAATAAACGAGAAGGAGTTTGTTTTTGAGAAGGTAAGGTTCCTTGCATCATGTTTCAAAGAAATTAAAGAAGATGAATTGCTAATCCTTGCTTATAAATTGTCGTTTGCGAGGAATGATGAAAAGGGAATTTATTCACAACCGTCAAATACGATTGCATGGTCGTTCTCCTCTGAAAAAAGTGAACCTGAAATTTTCGTCAATCACGAAGATATTACTGATCCCGGTAAAATCGTAAGGGACATGAGAATGAACAGTTATTTCTGTTATGTTATGTCTTTGAACACTATCAGGGAGTTTAACTTTCAATATCCTGAAAGCTCTTTCGGGATTTATAAATACATAGATAATTGCAAAGAATAATTCAATTTTTATATGGTTCCGGTAAATTTAAAAGAAGAAAAATTCAGTCCATTTCCGGGATTACGGCCATTTAGTCCTGATGAGAGTGAATATTTTTTCGGACGCGAAAATGAAAGTGAAGTTATTGCAGCAAAGCTTCTGAAAAGCAGATTCATCGCTGTCACCGGAGCATCCGGAAGCGGAAAATCTTCCCTCGTAATCTGCGGATTGATGCCTATTATAAGAGGTCTCTCTGCAAAAGGGGAAGGGATATGGCGGATTCTTTCAATGCGACCCGGGATTGATCCATTTGGCAACCTTGCAGATGCATTTGCCGGTAATATTTTTGGCACCGGACATGAAAAAGAGTTCAGGGGCGAAATCCTGAATCTTCTGAAAGATGGAACTGAAGGTATTGCTGAGGTAATGAGGAGACAATCAGCAATAATAAACGGCAGAGTTCTTTTGTTTATCGATCAGTTTGAGGAACTGTTCCTGGGAAAATCATCAGGGACAGGAACAGGATCACGACCTGATGTATCAAAGTTTATTAACCTTATCACGAATGCAATCACCCATGTTAACCCTGACTTCTACCTTGTTATAGCTCTCAGGTCCGATCTGTTAACAGAATGTGCTTACTACAGAAGCTTCACAAATCTAATTAACAACAGCAACTTCCTTGTATCAAAAATGAACAGGGAGTCCATCAGGGAAGCGATCACAGGACCTGTAAGAAATTCAGGTGCGGAAATTGATCCCGATCTTGTTGAGCTTCTGATCGGCGAAGTAAACGACCGTTCCGATCAGCTTCCTGTCCTGCAGCATGCACTGATGAGGACATGGATGCACTGGAAGGAGCTTGATGAGCCTGAAAGACCTCTTGATTTTTCTGATTACTTTTCAATCGGAACAATGAGAGATGCCATTTCGAGACATGCCGATGAAGTATATGATAAACTGAGTCCTGACACAAAGAAAATATGTGAAAGATTTTTCAAGATAATTACAGGGAAAGGATCTGATAACAAAGGTGTAAGCTATCCTTCAAATTTTAGTGATTTAAGATCAGCAATCAGGTGCAGTGCCGATGAGTTGTCGGAGGTTATCGAGAAATTCCGTAACCCTTCAATATCTGTACTTACTCCGCATTATTCAGTCAGGCTGGACGAAAATTCAGTTATTGATATCTCCCACGTAAGCGTTATCCATCTCTGGGAACGCCTTAAAAAATGGGTTGAGGAGGAATCTTCATCTGTCGAAATGTATCTCTGGCTGTCAGAAGCATCAGCATTGTACCAGCAGGGGAAAAAAGGACTTCTGAAACAACCTGAGCTTCAGCTTGCATTGAACTGGCGTGATGAAAACAAACCTACAATCTGGTGGGCACGGAAATTTAATCCTGCCTATGAAAGGGCAATGGTTTATCTCCGTACAAGCGAAAAAGAACATAAAGAATCGGAAGAGAGGAAATTAAGGCACAGCAGAAGGAGACTAAGCAGGATAAAAATCATCTCATCAATACTCGGAGGTTTTGCGATAGTAGCTGCTATGATTACAATCGCAGCTTTTGTATCAAAACTTTCGGCAGATAACCGGCGTCGGATAGCAGAAAAACAGAAAGAAGATATTGCAGTACAGAAAAATGCATCGGATCAATATGCCTCTGTGGTTTTGAAAAAGTCTTTTCTTTCCGATTCATCTGCACTGGCGGCTTCACGCAGGGAACAGATGGAGAGAATTCTCAGGTTGAATGCTGAAAATCAGATTCTTCTAACCAGGGAGGAAATTGTTGAAGCCAGAAGACAATCTGAATCTGCAATTCAGGTCAGCCTGCTTGCAAATATGAATGCAGATTCGGCGGTGCGTCTGAAAAATGAAACCCAGAGACTCAGAATGATAACAGTGGCAAAATCAATGGCACTTAGATCCCTTCAGATACCGGAGCAGAATGATCTTCAAGCTCTTCTGGCTTATCAGGGTTATCTTTTCAATAAAAAGAATGGAGGAAACAGAAATGATGCAGATATTTATTCAGGTCTTTATACTCTGGCCAAAGAAAATGGCAGCAATAAAATAAAATCTTACACCGGTATTGAAAGCCCGGTAAGAAGCATTGCATTTGTTCCCGGTAAAAATGAGTTTTATGCATCTGATTCCCGTGGCAGGATTCTAAAATGGGAACTTGGCAGTTGGGAACAGAGTTTCAGGGTTGTCTATTCCGGGAATGAGGTAATTGAGGTTATGGCTGTCAGCCCGGGATCGGACTGGCTTGCATGCGGCGGATCGGACAGCGGGATAAGAATGATCCCTGTCAACGGCAGCGAACAGCAATATGAACTGAAAGGTCATTCCGGGAAAATAAGGTCGCTTGTATTCTCTTTTGACGGCAGGTTCCTGTATTCAGCCGCCGTCGACGGCAAAGTGATTAAATGGGATCTCTCCGCCAGGAGTTCAGTCGAGATTTCAACTGATATGACTAAGATTACTTCAATTGACCTATCCTCAGGCAACAGATATATTGCAGGAATAAGCGATCAGGGGAAAGGTCTTGTATGGAACCAGGAACAGAGTTCTGACAAGTTCAGGATAGAGCCTCTGGGTAAAAAAATCAGGAACTTAAGATTCATGCCCGGTGAAAATAAGATAGCAGTGGGATACGATGATGGTACTATTGAGTTATGGGATGTTGCGGCCAGGGAGAAAATATCCGAATTCCGGGCTCATAATGGTGAAATATACGATATCCGGTTCAATGGGAGGCTTTCGCAGATGGCTACCGCCGGCAATGATGGAAAACTGAAACTGTGGGATACAAATGACCTGGTTGCACCACCGGTCACCTTCACCGATAAAGATGATACTGTGATTGCTTTTGAATTCAGTCCCGATGGAGAAGTGATCCTTTCAGGCACTTCGGGAACCCAGCCTAAACTTACGGCACGTCCTGCCTTCGTCGATTCCTTTGCCGCCGACGGCTGCTCTTATGTTACCAGAAATTTCACACCCGAAGAGTGGCAGGCCTATATCGGAAAGGATATTTCCTACGAAAAAACCTGTACCGGAGCTGATTATAATATTAAGATCAGGGAGATAAGGTAAAAATCATGTACTCACCCCCTAATGTTCCCCCTCTCTACTTCCCTCAACCTGGCTCCTTCGCTAAAATTGCCCACTGGGCAATTTCTTTACGCTCGGCCCTGTAAAGAGGGGGAATTTATTAGTATACAGTAAGTTAAAGCCCCCTCTTTGCAAAGCAGTGAGAGGGTTGGGGGTGAGTATATGAGATTCAGGTTAGCAGTGACTTTGGTTGAGTGCATGAGATACAGAGAGGATATAAGGTAGAGAATAAGTTGATCCATGAACAACTTTAAATCCTCAATGAAAGCTTCACTCAAAATTTAACTAAATTTGACCCGGTAATTTTGTATCCTGAACAAGTACCAGTTTATTATGTTTAAGATTATACAAATCATAATATGAAAAATAGGAAAACACTTCTGATGATACTCGACGGCTGGGGAATCGGTGATGGTTCAGTCGCAGATGTAATAAGCCATGTACCAACACCAAATCTCACTTATTTCAAGAACCATTATCCGAATTCAAGGCTGCATGCATCCGGAGAAGATGTCGGGTTGCCCGATGGTCAGATGGGGAATTCGGAAGTGGGACATCTGAACATAGGGGCAGGACGTGTGATCTACCAGGACCTTGTAAAAATAAATAAGGAATGCAAGACAGGAGATATCAGGAAAAACAACGTCCTGACAGAAGCATTTTCGTATGCCCGCGATAAGGACGCACAGGTACATTTCTTCGGCCTTCTTTCCGACGGTGGGGTTCATTCGCTCGACAGACATCTCTATTCATTATGCGATATGACAATGGCTTATGGGCTGAAGAAGGTCTTTATACATGGATTTGGTGATGGACGGGATACAGATCCCAGGAGCGGAATCGGATATATGAAAAATCTGCTTGAACATCTGAAGACCTCGAATGGTAAAGTAGCCTCTTTTGTCGGAAGATATTATGCTATGGACCGCGATAAGCGGTGGGAAAGGATAAAGGAAGCCTATGACCTGATTGTTGACGGAAAAGGAGCCCCGGCAACTGATATTCTGGATGCCATGCAGAGATCCTACGATGAAGGTGTTACAGATGAATTCATGAAACCTGTCGTGGTTGTGGATTCAAAAGGCGAAGCAATCGGAAAGTTAAAGCCGGGTGATGTGGTTGTGTTCTTCAACTTCAGGAACGACCGGGCAAAGGAGCTTACGATTGTACTTACACAGAAAGACCTGCCTGAATATGGGATGAAAACCATGCCCCTTCACTATTGTACTATGACACCGTATGATGCCACTTTTAAGGGACTTCATATAATTTATCCCAAAGAGAACGCCGACAATACAATAGGAGAGGTACTTGCAAACGCAGGAAAGACACAGCTCAGGATTGCGGAGACCGAGAAATACGCTCATGTTACATTCTTTTTTTCAGGAGGCCGGGAGGAAGTATTTAAAAATGAAGACAGGGTATTGATTCCTTCACCCAAAGTGGCAACATACGATCTTCAGCCGGAAATGAGCGCTTACGGGGTAAGGGATGCCGTTATAAAAGCGATCAACTCTGAGAAGTACGATTTTATATGCCTTAACTTCGCCAATGGTGATATGGTTGGACATACCGGGGTATATGAAGCGATTGAAAAGGCTGTCGCCACTGTTGATGAATGTGCAGGAGCTGTTGCCAATGCTGCAAAAAGCAAGGGATACGATATCCTGATTATGGCCGACCATGGTAATGCCGACAAGGCTTTGAATGAAGACGGTACGCCAAATACAGCCCATTCCCTCAATCCCGTTCCAAGTATTCTGATAAGCGACGATTATAAAACAATCAAAGAAGGAATCCTCGCGGATGTCGCTCCAACCCTGCTTACAATCATGGGCGTTACGATCCCCGAAGAGATGACCGGAAAAGTGTTGGTTTAATGCTTCGTATTGGAGATACAATTTTCAGTTTCGATATTCTTGAAAAGAAATTCAGGTGTGATCTGCCAAATTGCCTTGGCAACTGCTGCCGCTATGGTGATTCAGGAGCTCCCTTGTCTGCTGAGGAGGTCGACACGCTTCAGCAGATATGGCCCGAGGTGAAACCATTTCTTAGACGTGAGGGTATTGAAGTGATTGAGGAAAAGGGGATGAGTGTAAAGGATTTTGAAAATGAAAATGTTACACCTTTGGTCGGGAATGAGGAGTGTGCTTATGCAATTCTTGATGGTGATGTTTTTATGTGCGGGATCGAAAAGGCTTTCAATGAAGGAAAGATTTCATTTCAAAAACCTGTATCATGTCATCTGTTCCCGGCAAGGATAAAGCAGTTTTCCGGGTTCAGGGCAGTAAACTACCAGGAGCTTTCGATCTGCCATGCAGCTGTTGGAAGGGGTAAGGCAGAAGGTATTCATGTTTATGAGTTTCTTAAAGTCCCGTTAATACGGGCCTTGGGTGAAGAGACTTA
>DOTV01000133.1:0-3041 GCA_003520925.1 Bacteroidales bacterium
CAGAGAAGCATGATAAAAATGTTTCCTATAAGAGAAAAAATTGACTGATGTTCAGCAGATTCCTGAAATTTATCGTACCTCCCTTTACCTTCAGAGCCTTTTTCAGAAGGATTTTTTATTCGAACCTGAAAAAGGTTCCGCTTAACAAACCGTTGCTTTTTGTGGGCAATCATCAGAATTCATTCATGGATGGAATTCTTGTCGGTTCGTACCTTCCCCAGCCTCTTCATTTCACAATGAGGGCCGATATGTTCAGGAAACCATTTGCCCGCTTTTGTCTTCGCGAACTGAATGTGGCACCTGTTTACAGAGCAGAAGAGGGGATGGAAAATGTCCATAAGAACCTTGAATCATTTGCAGGTATTTATGAGGTTCTGAAAAAAAACGGTAACCTGATCATGTTCTCTGAAGGAATCTGTATCCAGGAAAAACGCCTTCACAAGCTTAGAAAAGGTACTGCCAGGCTGGCTTTCGGAGCTCAGGAGAAATACGGACTTGATGTACATATTGTACCTGTCGGAATTAATTACACATATCCTTCAAAGTTCCGTAAAGAGGTGATGATAAATTTCCACGATTCCTTTAGTATCAATGAACTTAAAGATGTATATAAGGAACACCCGGCAAGGGCTTTGCTGGCTTTTAACGAGAAATGTGATGTCAGCCTGAGAAAGGAAGTTATTATTGTTGAAGATCCAAAAAACGACTGGCTTGCAGAACAGTTTTTTAAAATGGAGCGCCATAATATGGTCCTCCCGTTTTTCAGGTGGCGTTTTGATACCGACGACAGAAGATTGGCTGAAAAAAGAGTCAGCGAAAAAATAAACGAGATGAGCAGAACATCTCAGGAAAACCTTGAGTCACTTACCGCGAAGGTCGAAAAGTATGTCACACTGCTTGCAAAAAACAGGCTCAGGGACGAGAATGTGGCACGTAAGCTGAATTGGGGTTTCTTAAGATATTTTGCAGTCATAGCGGGATTCCCAATATTTTTAGCCGGGTTTATCGCCAATTTTATCCCTTTCTTTATCCCAAGGCTGATCTGCGACAAACTTATTAAAGATCTCAGGTTTTATAGCTCGGTTTTCATCGGCTCATTTACAGTTCTTTATCTGATTTATTTTCCTGTTCTGCTCATTCTCGGAGCTATATTTGCCGGCTGGACCGGATTACTTCTTGCTTTCCTGGTTCCAATTTCAGGGTATTTTGTTCTCTATTATCAGGAGAATTTCTGGGAACGCATCCGGACCCTCGGCTTCAAACTGAAAAAGATCTTCAATCCGGCACTTATCAAAGAACTTGAATTACAAAGGAAGACTATCCTTGAAGAACTTGATAAAGTCAAAATATAAACAGTAAAACTTCAGGCTCTGCCAATTGCTGACTATTTTCAATATACAAAGGTTTTCATTACACGATGGTGCCGGAGTAAGAACTAATATCTTCTTCAAGGGATGCCCACTCAGCTGCCTGTGGTGCAACAATCCGGAGAGTATCGATCCGATGCCTTCCATTATGTTCGATGAAAGGCAGTGCCATATGTTCGGTGATTGTATAAGGGCAGGCACCGGACATATTGTAACAGACAGCAATAAGCTTAAGATAGAAAGAGAAAAAATTACTGATTTCGAATCCCTGAGGAATATATGCCCATCCAAAGCTCTTCAGGTTGCGGGAGAGAGAAAGAGTGTCAGTCAGATCATTTCTGAAATTGAGAAGGATATCCCGTTTTACGAAATGAGCGGAGGCGGAGTCACTCTTTCCGGAGGTGAGGCATTTTCACAGGATCCTGATCTGATGGAACTTGTTATTGAACTTAAAAAAAGAAAAATACATATATCTGTTGAGACATCGCTTCACCTGCCATGGGAAACGATTGAGAAATACCACGACCTCATAGATGTATTTTTACCTGACCTTAAACATACTGACAATGAGAAGTTTGCCAGGTACACCGGGGGTAATGCTGTACTTGTATTGAATAATTTCATGAAACTCGACAGGACGGGGAAACCTTTTATTGTCAGAGTTCCGGTTATTCCTCATTTTAATTTCTCTGAACAGGAACTCTGTTCAATAATCGATTTTGCAGCCGGATTACAAAATGCTCACGAAATCAATTTTATCCCGTTCCATTCGATGGCAAAAGAAAAATATGCAATGCTTGGCAAAGAGTATATGTTTGAGAATCACAGGAATATTGAAAAGACCGAATTAAGCCGATATATCGAATACGCAGGGGAAAAAGGTATAACCGCTAAAATACTAAACTGAAATGATAACAGAAGCCAAATCTACAGAGATAACAGGGAGAATTGCAAGGCTTAAAGAGAAGGTCATTTCTGTAAAATCGACAATCTGCACCGAGCGGGCCAGGATCTACACAAAAGTCTACCGGGAACATGAAAACACTCCGGTTATCCTGAAACGAGCCTATGCCCTGGAAAGGACATTGAAAGAGATGTCGGTATATATTGATGACGGAGAACTTATTGTCGGGAATCAGTCATCGGCCCTGAGAGCTGCTCCGATCTTTCCGGAATATGTAACATCGTGGATAATAAATGAACTGGATGAATTCGACAAACGTACGGGTGATGCATTCATTATAACTGAAGATCAGAAGAGTGAACTGAAGGAGCTCTGCAAATGGTGGAACGGAAAGACTCTTATCGAAAAAGGCTACTCAATAATGTCTCCCCTTAACAGGGAAATTCACGATTCAGGGATTATAAGGGCTGAAGGCAATCTCACATCTGGAGATGCGCACATTGCAGTGAATCTTGAAAAGATCCTGAGAATTGGTCTTTCAGGCTACCTGAGTGAAATTGATCTGGCTCAGCAATCGCTCCTGAACAGCGACAGAGATCTGTCAAAGAAACAGGATTTCTATCAATCCCTTAAAATCGGAGTTGAAAGTCTTCAGGCATTTATTGGCAGATATGAGAAGCTGGCATCAGAACTTTCACTGCAGGAAACAGACACGATTAGGAAATCAGAGCTGGTTAAGATTAGCGAAAACTGCAGGAATATTGCACAAT
>DOTV01000133.1:3434-7590 GCA_003520925.1 Bacteroidales bacterium
GCAGCTGGCAGGATCGGTGAGGAATTTGCTATTGAGCTGCTTGAAAACACCTGGCTCAAATTATTGTCAATAAACAAGATAAGATCATGGTCGCATACAAGGTATTCAGCAGGAGGTCCACTCTATCAGAATGTAACAATTGGGGGCCAGACAACCGACGGTAAGGATGCTGTAAATGATCTGAGCTTTCTCATTCTTGATTCTGTAGGCAGGATGAAGCTGACCCAGCCAAACCTTTCAGTCAGGTTCCATAAAAACATTGATCCCCTTTTTCTTGATGAATGTGTGAACGTCATCGGGAAGGGATTTGGAATGCCGGCATTTAACAATGACGAGATTGTTATCCCTTCTCTTATTGGAATTGGAGTGACAAAGGAAGACGCTTATAACTATTCTGCAATAGGTTGTATCGAAATTGCCGTTCCTGGAAAATGGGGATACAGGTGCACCGGAATGAGCTTTCTGAATTTCATGCGGGTTTTCCTTGCAGCAATGAATAACGGATTGGATACAATGACCGGAAAGACATTTTTCCCGGGGAAAGGGGACTTCGCGGATTTTAAAAATTTCGATGAACTTATGGCAGCCTGGAAACAGCAGGTGCAGCTGTTTACAAAAGCCACAGTCGAAATTGATACAGCCGTTGATCTGGCACTTGAAGAACTTGTCCCGGATATTCTCTGTTCCGCTTTTGTTGATGATTGTATAGCCCGTGGCAAAACAATCAAGGAGGGTGGATCGGTTTATGATTTTATATCGGGGCTACAGGTTGGAATAGCCAATCTGGGTAATTCGCTTGCAGCCATAAAGAAGCTTGTATTTGAGGATGGCGTTATCAGCAAAGAGGTTCTGATGCAAAACCTTAAGAACAATTTTGAAGGTCGGGATGGAGAAAAGACTCGTCAGATCCTTCTGAATTATGCCCCCAAATTCGGGAACGACGATGATTATATCGACAATCTGCTTGCAGACGCATACATGTGTTACATTGATGAACTTAAACATTATCATACAACGCGTTTCGGACGCGGGCCAATAGGGTGTGCATATTATGCCGGAACCTCAAGCATCTCATCAAATGTCCCTTCCGGATCAGTTGTACCGGCTACCCCCGACGGAAGAAAAGCTTTCACACCTGTTGCTGAAGGATGTTCACCAACATCTGGCACCGACACGCTCGGCCCCACTGCTGTTTTCAAATCTGTTTCAAAACTGCCGACTGATAAAATCCTAGGAGGGGTTCTGCTGAATCAGAAACTGGCTCCTTCCGCCCTGGCAAATGAAACTCAGAAACAGAAGCTTATCTCAATAATCAGAACCTTCTTTGCTACACTTAAAGGCTGGCATGTCCAGTATAATATTGTTTCAAGGGATACCCTGCTTGCTGCAAAAAAGAATCCCGAAAATTACAGGGATCTTGTAGTACGCGTTGCAGGATACTCCGCATTCTTTACAACACTTTCGCCTGATACACAGGACGATATTATTGCGAGAACAGAACAGACACTTTAATACATTTTTATGGAAAAACTTCTGGCAGGAGTCGACCTTGGAGGAACAAAGTTATCGGTTGGGTTAGTAAAGCCCGACGGAACCATCCTGGATAAAATCATTGTGTATGATCATGTAGGAAAGGAGGAAGACTTTATTGTTAATTATATAACACAGCTTGTCCGAAAAGTTATTTCAGCCAATAATCTGAAGGAATCGCATCTTGAAGGAATCGGTGTAGGATTTCCGGGGCACGTGCGCTACAGGGACGGATACACTATCACAACCTCTAATCTTAAGGGTTTTAAAAACTTTCCACTGCGTGATTCATTAAGCAAAAACTTCTCAGTTCCTGTCAGGCTTGACAATGATGCAAATGCACAGGCATTCTGTGAATTTAAATGCGGTGCCGGCAGGGGATATGACGATCTCATCTTTCTGACAATAAGCTCGGGAATCGGTGCCGGAATAATAATTAACAGGAAAATCTATCGCGGCATGACCGGGACTGCTGGTGAATTCGGTCATACAATAATAGATCCCCGCAGTGACTATATTTGTACGTGCGGTAACAGAGGATGTCTTATGGGATGTGCCTGCGGGCTTACAATGCCCCAGATGTTCAGGAAAAAGACTGAGGATGGTATTAAGACAACTCTTCCTCTTCCTGCTGATTTTGATTTTTCGAAAGTGGATGGAAAGCTTATAAAGCAGGGGCTTGAAATAAATGATCCTGTATCAAAGGCTATTGTAACTGATTGTGCTGATTATATCGGGATTGGCTTATACAACATTTTTCAGGTTTTTAATCCTCCTGTTATCATTTTGGGAGGAGGATTGATGAATCTGGGTGATTTTTACTTCAGCCGAATCAAAACCAAGTTCTATGAGCTGGCAAGGGATATGATCTATGATCCGATAAACATAGTCAGATCTGAAGCTGAAGCTGATGCCGGATTAATAGGTGCAGCAGCCTTGCTCCTGGAGTAGAGTTTCCTCTTCACCTGCTTCCTTCCTGTCAGAGTGAGCTTAGCCGAGCTCATCCGGCCCATCCCTCCCTATCTAGGTTACGGTAGTTAATCGCCTCCGAAATATGTTCGGCGGTGATGTTTTCCGATTCACCCAGATCCGCAATTGTCCTTGCCACTTTCAGTATCCTGTCATAAGCTCTTGCCGACAGGCCGCGTAACTCCATGGCAGTCCTGAGCAGCCTTCCTCCTGCCTCATCGAGCTGGCAGAATTTTCTCTGCATCGACGCCGACATCTGGGCGTTTGCATATACCCCCTTAACCGATTCAAAACGCTTTGATTGGATAGCCCTGGCATTGACTACCCGCTCTCTTACCACAGATGATTTTTCAGTTTTTCCAGTGTCCGACAACTTTTCATATTTTACAGGTACAACTTCTATATGGATATCTATCCTGTCTAGTAGTGGGCCTGATATTCTGTTAAGATATTTCTGTACCATTCCTGGGGAGCAAGTACACTCTTTCTCCGGATGGTTATGAAATCCGCAAGGACAGGGATTCATCGAAGCAACTAACATAAAGCTTGCAGGATAGTCGCAACTTGATTTTGCACGTGAGATAGTTATAATCCTGTCTTCGAGGGGTTGTCTCATCACCTCAAGGACGCTTCGCTTGAATTCAGGCAATTCATCAAGGAACAACACCCCGTTATGTCCAAGTGAAATCTCTCCAGGCTGAGGGAAAGTACCTCCCCCGACAAGAGCGACATCTGAAATAGTATGATGCGGGCTTCTGAAAGGCCTTCTGGTCATCAGTGCAGTGTGGTCATCGATCTTCCCTGCCACCGAATGAATCTTTGTGGTTTCAAGAGCCTCCTCAAGGGTAAGAGGCGGCATTATCGTTCCCAGACGCTTGGCAAGCATCGTCTTCCCTGCACCGGGAGGGCCTATCATAAGTAGATTATGATGTCCGGCTGCCGCTACTTCAAGGGCTCTTTTCACATTTTCCTGTCCACGTACATCTGAAAAGTCAACTTCATATTTGTTTGCTTCTCCCCTGAAAATCTCCAGCAGGTCAACCTTAACAGGATCGAATTTCCTGAAGCCGTTAAAAAAATCGACCACATCACCAAGCTTTTCCATACCGAAGACATCAAGACCACTTACAACAGCAGCTTCACGGGCATTCTTTACCGGAACTATAACTCCCCTGAAACCCTCGTCCCTGGCTCTCAGAGCTATTGGAAGCACTCCCTTGACCGGTTGTAAAGTACCGTCAAGCGAAAGCTCACCAATCATAACGTAAGATTCAATATCCCCCGGGTTGATTTTTTCGTCTGCCGCCAGGACTCCCACAGCCAGCGGAAGGTCATATGATGATCCCTCCTTTCTTATATCTGCAGGCGCCATATTAATGAGAACCTGCTTTCCCGGCCATTTAAACCCGAGCATCCGCAATGATGATTCAATTCTCTGCTGGCTCTCCTTCACTGCAACATCAGGAAGGCCTACCAGGAAGAATCGTATCCCGATCGATACATTAACTTCAATTGTAACTGTAACGGCGTCAATGCCGGTGACAGCACTGCCAAATGTCCTTACTAACATTTTAATAAATTACTTGCACGATTAGCGAAACACAGTATCAAAGATAGGCAAAAAAGAAATAATTTGAAATAGATAGAAATAGATAGA
>DOTV01000133.1:7866-15086 GCA_003520925.1 Bacteroidales bacterium
AATAGATAGAAATAGATAGAAATAAATAGAAATAAATAGAATTATCTGGTACAATTACCCAGTTTAAAAACCCAGGCATAGCTGCACGGATTATTAGCCGGGGTAATTAAAGGTGGATAAATGAGAATTCTATTCCCCGACAATGAGTGCTTCACTTTGCCACCATAGCCAAGCAGGGAAACACTTTCAACCTTGCTTATACCATCGATTATTAAAGGCCTGTCCTGCCATTTTGTTACAATGAAGTACAGATCTTTGCCTTTTTTTGTAAAATATTGTGTTGTGTTAGCAACTACAGCAGGTGCATTATCCCATTTACGTGTTCCGTAAATTGCTTCACCGTTTACTTTAAGCCATGCCCCAATATCGGCGAGACGTTGTTGCATTATCTCTGGTATCCTGCCGTCGGCTGTAGGTCCGATATTCAACAGCAGATTTCCACCCCGGGCCACCTTATCGATAAGAATGTGAACTAGTTGTTCGGATGTCGAGTAATCTTCAAGCCTTTCGTTCCTGTTATACCCGAACGACCCTGCCATTCCCCGGCACTCCTCCCATGGCCGGTCAAACTTCATTCCTTTCGAATCGCCATCGTGAACCAGGTCGTATTCGGTAGTGAAATAACCGCCATGTTTACTCCTGGTCTCCTTTCCCCATCTGTCGTTAATTGCTACTGTTTCTCTTACAGGCGATTCATTAAAAAGCCATTGCAGGAACTGAGTACTCTTAAGCTCTTCAGAAGTATAGTCCCATTCGCCGTCCGTCCAGAATATATCAGGTTTGTATCTTGTAACAAGCTCCTTCATCTGTGGCATCATATGCTGATCAATATACTGCCCTATTGTCTCCTTTCTATACAGTGGATGGTACCATTCCAGCAGTGAATAGTAATATCCCATCTTCAACCCCTTCTCCTTAACCGATTCAGTCAGATCGCCAAGCAGATCACGATGCGGGCCAACTTCGGATGCATTCCAGTTCCATGAGTACTTTGAGGGCCAAAGAGTGAATCCTTCATGATGCTTCGATGTGAGCACAACATATTTCGCACCAGCGCCGGCAAAAATATCCGCCCAGTCATCGGGACTAAACATCTCAGCCTTGAAATAGTTAACAAAATCCTGATATTTGAAATTCGGTCCATATACCCGGTTATGGTAATCAATAAAAAAATGCTGGGTCCTGGATTCCTGCGACCATCTGTTCCAATACCATTCAGCATATCTTTCATAAACTCCGACGCTGTCTCTTGCAGTAGGACTGAACGCCGGGACCGAGTAGAGTCCCCAGTGAATGAAAATCCCGAATTTTGCATCCTCAAACCATGCCGGAACAGCACGGCTGTCGATCGATTCCCAACTGGCCTGATAAGAATTGTTCTGTGATGCAGCAATCAGAGTCAGAATTAAAGAACTGGCTAAAAGAATGAGTCGTTTCATAATAATCTAATTGAAAAGTTAATTAATGAGTGACAAGTTACAATTTAAGTAATTCCAAACAATCTGGCCTGGTATTTGTTGATAAATGGAACGTCGTTCTTATTCTGTTTTGAATATTGAAGCAATTATTATAAGACATATTACGTTTGTGTGGGTACATATTTATTATCTGTTAAAATGGAATTAAGTAAAATAAAAATAAAAAAGAGCATTATTTATTCGGTTATTGCCTTTTTCGCAGGATTCATTTACCTGATGTATGCCGAACCAAAACCAATTGAATCGATCGGTCACATCGGGTTAATGATCGCAACAGCATTAGGTTATATGCTCGCTTCATTTTTAGCCGGAACAATTGTGCTACTTATTCTGATGTTATTCATTAAAAGAATAAAAGGTAATTTCTGGAATTATTCAACTCTTTTAATGGTTGGTGGAGTTAAATTACTTGTTTTAACTAACATATTCATTTAATCGGGTAAATATAATACGGCATTTCCCGTGGGAGTTTGCTATACAATCCCAGGCAAAGTCATCGTCTGCCTTTTTCCGAAAGAAAATGATGCAGAATAAACATTGCACCTGCCACCAGAATGGGAATCAGGATTATTAATGATCCGGAATTGCCTGTAAACGAATTAAAAAAAATTCCAAGCGCAAAAAAGAGCAAAACAAAGATAATCCCTCCGATAATCTCAAATTTCCAGGCAATAGCCAGAACAAGAATTAAAACAAAGACCGGTATATTACTAACTAGAAATCCGGTAAGCTGCCTGCCAACAGGTTCGTTTCCCCCGAAAACATCAAGGGAAAACATCATCATAAATAGGATCGCAAGGATTGCAAGAATCCGTGGAAACCAAAACAAAATCCGGAGAACCATAGTTGAGAGTTTTTAAGTTTATTATCTGAAATCGGTTTTTACAATTTAATGCAGATCCAAAGATTCTGTTTTCCGGTAACCTTTGATATGAACTTTCAGATCCTTGTCTATTTCTACAATAGCATAATTATTATTTTCCGGACCAGAACCTTCTACGACAGCTTTAAGAGTATAGTAATTAATATCATTTAGCCTGCTTACTCCTCCTTCATGATAATGTCCCTGAAAAACAATCACGACATTACCGGCGTTTTCAAGAATTTTTCTGACGACTTCAGCGTTATCGGGACAATATATCTTATCAGCGGGAGGTGTATCAAGCCGGTGATGAATAAAAACAACCGCTGGCATTTTATTCCTGTCCAGATCATTTTTAAGCCAGTCCATCTGATCTTTTGGAATATGGGCATCTGTCCAGTCAAATTTGCCATGATCGTATGCTTTGCCCTCTGAAGTATAATTGGCATCGAGAACTATAAAATGAAAAGAATTCCTGTCAAACGAATAGTACCCGGAAGTTTTTATATATCCTTCATTGGATATCGTGTCGAGAAATTGCTCCTTTGAAATGCTGTCATGATCGTGGTTCCCAAGTACATGATAACGGGGCCCTTTAAAACGTTTGAATTCCTTCTCTACCGTACCTAGAAAAACAAGTGTCTCTTCCTCTTTGGGCACAGCCAGCTGATCTTTAAAATCCCCAAGCTCGATAAGAAAATCCACTTCCTGCTGATTCATAAGATCAATGCATTCTGACAGTTTTATAAGAGATTCCCTGTAATACCTGTTTGTACCGGTAGGGTTTGATCTGTCAGCGTAATGAATATCAGTAACTATTCCAAACCTGATTGGCTTAAAATCAACTTTTGTTGATTTTAAGAGTGAATAAGGTACCGCCCCCAACAAGGTAACTGTTGTTGTGACAAATTCTCTTCTGTCAATTTTCATAACATTTCATTAAGAATGCAATTTAATCGATTCCTGAGTTCACTGATCCGGGTTCAGGAATGTTCCGTTCGATTCAATCATTTTCAGGTTTTTCCTTAACATCGAGACATTCATGAACAAGCCTGAGGCTCTCAGTATTTTCAGCGATTATTACCAGAGTATCATTCGGTTCAATAACCGTGGATCCATTAGGTGTTATAAAACGGCCCCGTCTTTTTATGAGGGCTATCAGGGCTGCTCTTGGAAAACCTATATCAAGAATTCGTTTCCCGGCTGCCGGACTGTTTTCTTCAATCTCAATTTCAGTCAGTTCCGATTTCATTGTATCTGACAATTCAATATCGGGAGGCGTTTTCTGCTTCGCTCTCTCAGGAACCGCTACACGTAGCCACTTTGCAACATACCTGAGTGTGGTTCCCTGGAATAAAACAGATGTAAGTGATATAAAGAAAACCAGATTGAAGATCATCTGCGACTTTTGCATTCCGGCAAGCAACGGGAATGTTGCAAATACTATCGGCACAGCTCCCCTCAGACCTACCCACGAAATGAAAGTGATCGTTTTCAGTTTAAGCCTGAATGGCAGAAGACTTGTAAACACGCTGAACGGGCGTGCAACAAACATCAGAAAAGCTGAAACAAGGAGTCCTGTACCAATCAGAGGTATTATCTGGCTTGGAAAAACGAGTAATCCCAGTGTAAGAAAAAGGACAATCTGCATAAGCCAGGCGAGTCCGTCAAATACCTGCATTATTGTTTTTTTATGTATCAGGTATTGATTCCCCAGATAGACCGCCGAAAAATAAACTGCAAGGAATCCGTTTCCCCCGATAATATCTGTAAATGAAAAAGTAAAAAACATCAGCGATATGACTATGACCGGGTAAAGTCCCATGAAATCAAGCTCGATCCTGTTTATCAATTCCTTTCCAAGTCTTCCGGTAAGTAACCCGACCAAACCGCCAATTATTACCTGCTTGATGAATAAGGGAATAATGGTCAATGCAGAATGATCCTTCGATTCCATAAGTCCCATTACAGCTATCGTCAGAAAATATGCCATCGGGTCATTACTGCCACTTTCCAGCTCAAGAGTTGCACGAATGTTCTTTTTTAACCCCAGGTTTTTTGATCTGAGAATTGAAAATACTGCTGCCGCATCAGTTGAGGAAACGATCGCACCCAGGAGCAATCCTTCATAAAATGTGAAGTCAGTTACTGCCCAGACAAAAAGTCCTACTGAAAATGCAGTGAGAAAAACACCTATTGTGGACAGTACCAGCCCGTGCCAGTAAACAGGCTTTATCACTTCCCATCTGGTTTCAAGGCCCCCTGAAAAAAGTATGAAATTCAAAGCAATAATTCCAATGAAACGTGCAGCTGCCGGATTATTAAAATTGATTTTTCCTATACCTTCCGAACCGGCAAGCATTCCAACAATTACGAAAAGTATCAGTGTTGGCACACCAAGCCTGTAAGATGTCTTTCCGGCTACTATACTCAATCCCAAAAGAACCGAGCCTATGAGAAGTATATTTTCGAGTGTGAGATTCATTTCGGTTTGAAAAATAGTCATTTTATTTCAAAGAATAACTGCCTGTTATAAAATATGTTGCAATCTATTTATCAATAATAAACAGTAAAACTCCTCAGAAATAATTGAAGGGGATCGTTTCTGATCAAGAAACTTTTCATAAATTGCCACATCAAGGTATCATTTATGAACTTCACTAAGACAACTTCATATTCCTTAAATATATTAAGCTTCATGGCTGAGCATGATAGTATCAGGATGTCAGCCAGTTATCTTCACGAAAAACTTCAAATTCCTTATTCATACCTGCGTGCTGTACTCGGAGACCTTTCAAGGGGCAACTTAATTGTAGGGGTCAATGGCCGAAATGGCGGATTCAGACTCAGCAGGGATAAATCGACAATATTCCTGGCGGATATAGTTCAGGTCAGCGAAGGTCTTGAAAGCTTTAACAAGTGTCTTATGGGTTTTGAAGAATGCCCGTTCGATCATAGTTGCTATTTGCATCCTATCTGGATCAGAATGCGAAATGATATTCTTAGTGTTTTAAAGCAAACATCCTTGGCTGATTTGTTACCCGTGAAAAGTGATATTTCAAACCAAAATAAATAATACTTAAAAAAGGAGGTCTTATGGTTGATTCACAAATGGTACTTACTGGTCAGACAATTGCATATACGGCTTATTGCATTGTCATCATTATGCTTGTTGCCTGGTTCGCCTTGAAAGTGACAGGCAAGGGCAACGGGAAAGGCGTCAAACCTGCATTGTTTTATACATTCGTTGGTTTTCTTACGGTCCTGGGTGTTTCATTGCATTTGATAACATACAATACTATCCCATGGACACATGTCGATCTTAACAGGTCTGATTACACTCCTGACAAGACATTCAGCATCACTGTCAGAAACCATCAGTTCCTGCTGCCATCTGAAAAAATGATAATTAATGTTAATGATGATGTTCTTTTTGATGTTAAATCCGAGGATCTGACCTATGGATTTGGTCTTTTCAGAGAAGATAACAGCATGCTCTTTCAGATGCAGGTGGTTCCGGGGCACCGGAATGATGTGATCTGGCATTTTGACCGGCCGGGGGTTTATACAATCCGTTCCACGGAATACTCGGGTCCGAAAGGAGTATTCATGATCGTAAAGAACGCAGTTGAAGTTGTGCCGATAAGCGCAGCAAACTAATCAAATCTGTAAACTTAAAACACTAACTATATGAATTTCTCAAAAACATTAATTAACGGAGAGGAAGGACTTTTCAGGTCTGATACCCTGACTCCCATGCAGAAGCTGACGCTACGCTTTGTTGTGGTCGGTCTGATTTATTTTGGTTTTGTAGTTATCGAAGGTATGCTAATGAGACTATATGAGGTAAAGCCTCTCCCGTTTATAACTGAGCCCCAGTTTTTTGCTATCCTTACCGCTCATCCTCTTGTCGGAATATTCGGGTCAACATATTCAATAGTCTGCGGAGCATTTTTATTCCTCGTTCCGTTCCTGATGAAGAAGCCTCTATGGAGTATTAAGATGGGAAACTGGACTTTCCTCCTGATTGCTGTCGGAACATTTGTTTTCTGGTTTGCAGGATTTGTAAGTCATTACTCTCCCCTGTATACTCTTTACTGGCCGCTTCCTGCTGACTTTTCGCAATTCAGTGTCTGGGGCGGGACTTTCTTTATAGTAGGGATTGCACTTGTAATGATTGGCACTGCATTGTTTATAATCAATATCTTCAAAACTATTACTTACACGCCGGATGGATGGGATAAACAGCCTTCTGGTGCCTTGTTATCATCAGCCCTTGGTGTCACTGGTTTTATTAACCTCTTCAGAAAAAACAAAAAGGAACATCTTGTACCGTTGCCTGTAGCTGCCGTAGCAAGGGGTAGTGTTGACATGGCATTGAACACACTAACAATTCTTTTTACCGGCGTCCTGATTCTTGTTTACATGGTTGGATCAATATTGGGATTCGATTTGAAAGAAACTGCAATTGATGCTCTCCTGTATAAAAACTGGTTCTGGTGGGGCCTGGATCTTATCGCCGACGGACTGGTTCTGATCTTTGTGGCAGGAACCTGGTATCTTCTCGCTATGCTTATCACGAACAAACCGCTCTTTATGCAAAACATTGCCAGGGCGGCATTACTGGTGGAACTTGTAGTTTCTTGGACCGTTTGGTCACATCACCTGCTTTCTGATCAGGCTCAGCCTGCAATTCTTAAGGTGGTTTCGGGTGAAATGGTTACTGCATTTGAGCTGATTACACAGGGACTTGCCTTCTTTATAACACTGGCTACCCTCTGGAGCGCCCGTCCTCTTAAAATGACAAATCCATTGAAATTCCTCCTTGGCGGATTACTTGGATTTGCACTGGCTGTACCCGCCGGAATTATGCAGGCCGA
>DOTV01000177.1 GCA_003520925.1 Bacteroidales bacterium
AGTGCTTGTCTGGACATCCTCAGCTGTTGCAACCTTTCCGCCAAAAGTAAGGTCTTTAGTGGCACAGGCTTCCTGAATAACCACACATTCAAATCCATAATCATGTGCTGCTCGGACGGCCGCTTCGAGGCACATTTGAGTCTGCATACCAATAATGACCAGGCGGTCAATATTGTTACTTCGGAGATATGCAAGCAGATCAGTTCCAAGAAAGCTGTTTACCTCCTCTTTAGTTATTACCTTTTCCTCCGGAAGAGGTTTCACATTATTATGGATTTCCATCCCTTTTGATGACTTATGGCATACATGTACAACCAGTTGTTTCTTTTCCCTGAAGATCTGGAGGATCTCCTTTGCCGCCAGGCTTGCCTGTTCGGCATTCACCAGCCCAGGTCCTTCCCCCGGAAAATAGAAATTCTGAATATCCACGATCAACAGGGCAGTTTTAAAACTGTTACTGTTTTGCTGCGAAGCGACAGATATCTGGATTAGCATAACTGTCAGGACTAAACTAAATATTCGTTTCATCATCCTTCTTATATATGAAATACATCATCATTTTACTGCGACTTTATCAAAAGACCTTTAAAGATATTAATTTACCTCAAAATCAAAGCCAGTGAGGACTATAATGAGAGGAACAAATGGGAAAGATTCCTGTCGTGAAAGATTTATCACATATTTTGCATGACTTTATCCAATAGTTTATAAATTACAAACTAATTTTATTCCTTCTTGATCAACTTTAATCTTTAATAATATGTCGTTAGAGGAGCTTTTGCTGAGCAATACATTGCAGGGTATTCTGATAAGGTTTTCATTTAACCTGGCAGTACTCTTTATCCTGATCCGCCTGATATATTACAGGTTCGTAAAAAAAGAGGAATACGTATTCTCTTTCTTCCTCATGGGAACAATCATCTTCCTTCTGGTTTCACTGCTTACAACAGTTAATATTCAGCTTGGAATGGCACTGGGTTTATTTGCGGTATTCGGAATTCTCCGCTTCCGGACTGTAAATTACACTGCAAAGGATATGACTTACATATTTACAATCATTGGAATTTCGGTCATTAATTCGCAGGCAAATATACCTCCACCCGTCATTGGCGGACTGGTAGTAAATTCAATAATAATAATACTTGCAATAATACTGGAGTTATTCCTGAAGAAAAATGCATTGACCCGGGTGGTTGTCCGTTACAATAAGCTTAAATTACTCAATCCGGATCTCAGAGATGAGCTGTTGACGGATCTCACAGAAAGGACCGGACTGAATATTGAAAAAATCAGGATCCTAAGAATTAATATTGCCAAAGGACGAGCTCTTTTAGAAGTGTTTTTCAGGGATCATAGTGCCAGCTGATTCAGTGCTGGTTTACCGGCATAATAATGGAACATTTTCTGAAACGGTTAATTGCTGATGGTGAGAACCTGCATCTCGATTTCAAATACTGTGTTTCCGACAGCAGGAAGATAGCCCGAACGCTTTCAGCCTTCGCAAACAGCGACGGAGGGAAAATTCTTATTGGCGTCAGGGATAATGGCTCAGTTGCGGGGATAAAAACTGATGAAGAAATCTATATGGTCGATACGGCGGCCCACCTTTTTTGCAGGCCGGAAATTAGTTATACAATAAAACAGCATACAACCGGAGGGAAAACAATACTTGAAGTTGATGTTCTTAGGGGAACAAAAAGACCATACCAGGTTAAAGATGAAAACGGAAAATGGCTCTCATATTTCAGGAACAACGATCAGAATCTGTTAGCGAACAGAGTCTTGCTCCAGGTATGGAGAAAAGAGGAAAAGGAGAGAGGTGTACTTGTTAAATTCAGTAAAGCTGAAAATTCACTTATGAATTATCTGAAGGAAAACAGATCAGTCACATTATCGAAGTTCAGGAAAATTGCCGGGATATCATCCTATAAAGCCGAAGCGATACTTTCCAATCTTATAATCTTCAGGATCCTGAACATGAAAGCATCAGAAAAAGGATTCTTTTATGAACTAAATCCGGAAGAGCCAGCCATTCCTTGCGTGGGGACTGGCAGTATACAGCACTAAAAACTATTTAATATGAGAAAATCAATTTCTTTTTTAACAGTCGTTGTAATTCTATGTTATGCAGGATCCCTATCCGGACAGACGACACAACCCATAACAGCTTCCGCTGTGATCGGGACAATAATTAAACAGACTGCCAGTGAACCTGTGCCAAATACTGTGGATGTCTTCAAGGCAGGGGATCCGACGACACCTGTTAAAGGTATTGTTACGACAATGTTTGCAACCATGGACGTCTTGAAAAAAGCTGTGGAATTGAATTGCAACCTTATAATAGCACATGAGCCGTTATTTTACAACCATAGGGATGAAACCACTCAGTTTCAAAACGATCCTGTCTTTCTTGAAAAGAAGAAGTTTATTGATGATAACAAGCTTGTAGTATGGCGTTTTCACGACTATATCCACCGGATTAAGCCCGATGCTATTGATTATGGGATGGCAAAAAAACTCGGGTGGCTTAAGTACACCGACACAAAAACTGTTGAACATTTTGTTATTCCGGAGACCACTTTGAAAGAGCTTCTGATCACCCTTAAAAAGGTCTTCCCGGGGAATGCTTTTAATGTGATCGGAAATGAGGATATGAAACTTACAAAAATTGCATTTTCAGCAGGTGCTCCTGGCAGTTCTGTTCATTTCAGCATACTTGAAGACAATAATGTTGATGTACTGATAGCCGGTGAGGTTTCGCAGTGGGAAACCTATGAGTACGCAAGAGATGCAGTCAGCCAGGGCCGGAAAAAAGCAGTTATTTTTCTCGGACATGTCACATCCGAAGAGCCGGGAATGGAATACTGTGCTGAATGGCTGAAAGGTTTTTTAAAAGATATACCTGTCAGGTTCGTCAAAAGCGGGCCATCGTACTGGACTTACTGAGTTTTCCTTTCTTCAAAAGTTGAGAATGGTATGAAATTTGAGGAAATTACTGTACTCCTGAAGCTTATGCAATGAAAAAGATATTGATTTTTATTTTGTTATTACCAGCCTTTTCAGGTTGTGAAAAACAGGATACCGTTAATACAGACGGATACTACCAGGGATCACTGGTTTACAAGGGACAGCCTTTTTTTTCAGCGATTTCCTTCAACGGTAACAATTATTCCGAAGTTGCCTCCGGAGGAGCATTGATCCAGAAGTTTCCATGCATAACCAAAGGAACATATATTATAAAACACAATACAATTTCCTTTGCTCCAACAGTTTTACCTGTAATTTCCGATTGCCAGTGCGGGATGTTTACAAATGTAAAATTCGATTGCCAGCTTAATGGAGATTATAAATTGGTTCAATCAGGTAAAAGCATAACATTTCAAAGAGGTGTTGGTAACGAACTTCAGGTTTATAATCTGACTTTAATTAATCCCTGATGCATCGGACAGAAGTGCCTTCATAAAGGCCCTGAGTTCCGCGATATATCCGGGACGAATTATAATCCAGCTGACGTACCCAGGCATAATCAGCTCTCTTCGAAGAGGACCAGAACCTGGCAGATGTGCCAAAATTCCTGAAATAGCCTGCACCATCTCGCCATCCTGCAGGCAGTGCCCTGAACCCACTTTCATTTGTTGATCCGGTATTTGGACTTGTCCAGTACTGTGTTCCGGTATGTTTCAACGCGCCGCCCTCATCCTCTCCCCGCCAGTTCTCTTCATCGGCTTCTGTCTGGCTCATCCCAAGGAACATTTCGAGCTGTTTCCACTCACTATCATCTGGCAGATGCCAGCCGTCAGGACAAACCCCCTGAATTTTGCCCGGTTTAATATCTTTCTCAGAATAAATATTCATTGCTGCCGGCCAGGTGTAAAGGGCGCCGTATGTTGAGCCGATAGCCCCATAGTTGTCGTACCAGCAGTATGCTCTTGTGTACAATGAAAAGTCAAACCATGCGAGACGCTCCTCAACCCGCGGAATCGTTGAACCATCAGAATAGCGGGTTGCCTTCAGATTTTCAGACATCCAGGTCTGATCACCAATTTTTACGGTATAATAGATATTGTGGTCAACATCAATTATCAGAAGGGGTAAAGTATCGGGTGTGGTAAATGATTTCTCATTACCATAATAAGTAGAAGAGCTGGTTTTCGCATAGGCTTTGACATAATAGGTGGTGCCTGGCAAAACATCGTAAACGGTAGTATTGAAACTTCCGGTTGAATTTCTGGCTCCTAACTTTATTAAAATTCCGTCTGTTTCAGGATTTACTGACCCGGACCAACAGAATCCATACTCCTTAATTTCTTCGTTCCCAAGACTGACAATTGTACCTTTGAATGTATAAATTCCTTTAGAAAAAATTTCAATATTATCCGTGGTGATTGAAAGTATATTTTCAGTTTCGGGTTTTTTGCATCCGTTTAACGAAAAGAGAATAAAAACAATACCAATTTGTATTTTTGTTTTGACAGGATTCATAAGTCAAAATCTCCCTCTTTTTTATAAGACCCTTTTATCGAACCGTGTCCCTATCAGAATTTAAATAATCCTGTGAACTTTTCTTTTATACTCATGCCAGCATAGATAGTGCAGGGTATCTCCCGGCCAGCGCCGGGGGATTTTTTACACCTTAAAGCGTTTTGACAAACTGGCAAAATCTTTTGATGAAAATTAGTATAAGGAAGCATAAACAAATTTTATAATTGTTAGATTTATATTATTCAATTTAACCAATTAGTTTATCCTGAATAACAGGTTCGTTATGAAAGATTTATTGCCTGACTGAACCTGCTTAAAAGAAAACCTTTTTCAATGTGCCACCAGGAACAACTTGCGGACATGCTTTACAAAGAAAATGTAAATGAAAAATCAGAACCTTCAAAATATTGAGGGATAGCATAACTTGGAAACCACGTAACTAAACCTAATTAAATACTAGTTAAATATGAAATCGAGAAATTTATTTTTTATGAAACGATGTTTGAGCTATACCAGGACAATTGTCATTTTGGCTCTTATTATAGTTTTACTCCCGCAATGTGCTGTAAAGAGACCTCCATTGAGTACCGGAGTTGTCGATAAGGTTGCTTTATTAGCGACAACTGTCAACTTTCAGCAACAGCTGGGCATCAGTGGTCCTGCAGCTGTTGCCCGTGGTCAATTCAATAAGAGGGCTATTGAAATTAATAGTCTTATGTCAAATTATGTTGACACTTTTCATTTTGCAGTTGCATCGAATCTAAAAAACCAATTGGGTTGCGAAGTACTTTATGGAAAAGAATTGCATTCATTGCCTCAATATAATGAGTTGAGAAAAAATTATGAAAGAGCGGAAGCACTAAATAAAGAAGATGAAAATTTTCCTGAAGTATTAATTTCATCCGGAGATTTCAATTTTATAATTGCACAGACAAAAGTAGGCCCAATGAATGGTGGAAAAACAGTTTTCTTAGATCCTGCTGAATTAAAAGTAACTATTCCCAACCTATGCCGGGAGTTAAATGTAAAACATGTTGCTGTTGCACAGTTTGTTTTTACCGGGTTTAGAACAAGTTTAATTCTTCCAACAGACACCTACCTGAATTATACTCTATATTTATATAACGAATATGGAGATCTTATTGCGCTGAGCTCTAATAATGAAAGAACAGTTAAGCTATTAGAGATTGATCTGACAGGTTCCTATCGAGATATGGCAAAGGCATATCTTAGTAAGTCAGAATTAATCGAATTACAACCATTGTTCAGCAGGAAGAAATGAAATTTGAACGTCTAATTCTAAATCTTATAAACCATGAAAAACATTTTTAAAGTCCTTATATTACTGCTGGTTTGCTCAGTAAGTCAATCTGCAATAGCTCAAAATACCAAACTCTTCCTGGAATCGAATAAAACCTATGTAAAGGGTAGAATTTATATTAAAAAATCTTTGATCCCAATTATTGCAAAGGAATTAACGCTTACTAACGACACAATACTTCAATATACTGATTCTGAGACTGGGTTAGTGAAATCAATGCCTGTATCTACTTCATCGATTAATTACGTTAAGATCAAAACGGGAACTAAGGCAGGAGCATTTGCATTATATGGTGGTTTATTAATGGGTTTATCTGCTTTGTATGGGGTGCTTTCAGCAGAACAACAATCATTACAAATGAATGATGAGACTTCTGGAATTAATTGGGTACCCTTTGTTGGAGCTTTTACTGCCGGAGGGGCCCTTATCGGTGCATTAATTGGAGCGGCAACGCCTAAGTATAAAAACTTTTATATAAGGGACAATTATACGACGTATACATTTAAGATATCTGCGGATTATTACCGGGGTGGTGGGTTAGGTATAGGAATGCATGTTACTTTTTAAGCTGATGCCTTCCCTAAAACCTCGTGTATGAACTTGTTATCTTTTATAGTTGGATAGCAAGGGTGGGTTATAGACCAGATTAAAAGTAAAAAAAGTTTTTCGTCAGGAATATTTTAATGTTTTGCACCTTTAAAAACATTATATGAAAAGAGTAATCATATGTTGTTTGTTAACCAGTCTGTTAGAAAGTGTTGTTGCACAATCTGATTATCAAGACATTGATTTAAACCAGAAAAAAACTGGTTCCAGGAAAATTTTCGAATTTTCAATTTATACTGGTGTAAATGTTACAAATTTTATCGGAGACGTTGATGCATTTGGCGATACTTTGAATTTTATTACCGGCTTCGATTTTGAAAAGACCTACAGAAGTTTTATTATACCAGTCGGTTTGTCTATATCTGTAAATCCAACGCCATGGCTTTCACTTAAAACCGGAGCACTTTATGCACCAAAAGGAATGAAATATAAAGATAGTTTTTCAATTGAGGGTGAGGAGTATGGTGCTCATGTGGTATTTAAGCTTAATTATATTGAAATTCCTACATTGATTGAATTGTCTTTCAAAACAAGCCAGGATAATCGACTTTATATAAATGGAGGCTTAACTCCTTCGTATATTGTCTCTTCAAAGATGATTGTCGCAGTTTGGACTGACCCATTTGATAAAGAAGATGAAACTGAAGACTGGGATGAGGTCAGATCACATGAACTGGGATATACTTTAGGTGTAGGGCTTAAGAATGATTTTAATTATTGGGGCGTACAATATGAAAAGGGAACAAAATCAGTATCAACAACTGGTTTGAACTTTATAAACCAGACCTTTACTTTTATCCTTGGAGTTTACTTTTAATTGCCTGTAAAATACAAGTACTAAAAGAATTAAAATAACTGGCTGCCCTATTAAATTCGTTGTGTTACTCTCAGGTGTAACAAAGAAATGAGGGTGTCTCAAAAGTCGATTCTAACCCCCAAACCCCCCAAGGGGGGCTTTATAAACCATTGATTTTTAATAAGTCCCCACCTGGGGGATTTAGGGGTAGATTTAATAAAAGAGGGCTTTTGAGACAGCCTCCTTTTTGTTAATTGATAGAATTAAAGGAACTTTTCTTAAGAATTTACGTAAAAAAGATAAAATGATAGATTAATTGTAGCTGATACCGCTGATGGCTGATCAAATTATTGCAGAATGAAAAAATTAATCATATCCGTGCTCACAATGTTTTTGTTTGCCGCTGCATTTACTAGCTGCGCAACAAGCAGGAAAAGTAAGGGTGAGCTGAAAGGGCTCATGCTTCTGGATAACTTACAGCTTCCCAGGAACAAGGCATTCTCCTCAAAGCATAATATGAGGACAAAGAATGTGGCTTACAGAAAATACAGGAAGAACAGCAGGCTCTTGTAAAGACTTTTAAGAGTAAGGTGTAACAGCCTAATGTAAGTCCCTGGATCAGCTCCTGGGGCTTTTTTGTTTGATAGGGTCAGGGAAAAAATCTTACATCATTTCAAAAAATAATTGACTTCTATGTAAACATGGTGTAACTTTATTATAACAATTATTAAAATCCCTCTTAATCAAAAAAGTCTCCTATGAATCAATTATTTAGAATTTTTTTAATTCCTGTCCTGTTGACAGGAATGACGATTTGTTTTACATCCTGCAAACCGAAACCAACACTGGCGCTTGTTACAACCACAAGTGTAACTGGAATTACACAGGGTACTGCAACTTCCGGGGGAAATGTGACTGACGATGGCAACGCTGAGGTTACAGCCCGGGGTGTATGCTGGGGTACTTCACAGAATCCGACAACCGGTTCCAGCAAGACAAGTGACGGGTCAGGAACTGGTAACTTTACGAGTAGTATAACGGGATTAACACCCGGCACCACCTATTTTGTAAGGGCATATGCGACTAATACTGAGGGCATTGCATATGGTAGCGAAGTCTCATTCAGTTCAAATCCTGTAATCCTTGCAACTCTTACGACCACAACAGCTGTATCAGTTACCCAAACGACTGCTGTTTCGGGAGGAAATATTTCATCTGATGGAGGGGGAGCAATCACAGCAAGAGGAGTGTGCTGGGGTACTGCAACTGGTCCCCTGGCTGCCGGATTGCACACAACTGAGACCGGAACAACCAGTGCCTTTACAAGTATCCTTACCGGACTAAATGCAAATACAAAATATTATTACAGGGCATATGCAAATAATAGTGCAGGGACAGCCTATGGAGACGAAAAGTCATTTACGACAGAGCAGCTTAAAGATGCTGATGGTAACCTTTATTCAAATGTAACTATTGGTACACAGGTTTGGATGGTTGAGAACCTTAAAACTACCAAATATAATGATGGAACAGCAATACCTAATGTAACTGAATATACATGGGGTAATTTACTAACGGATGCTTACTGCTGGTTCAATAACGATATAGCTAACAAGACTCCTTATGGCGCATTATACAACTGGTTTGCAGTGAAATCAGGCAAACTCTGTCCTGCAGGCTGGCACGTGGCCACCCTTGAAGACTGGACCACATTAGTCACTTACCTTGGAGGCATTGATGTCGCTGGTGGAAAGCTTAAAGAAGCTGGTACTACACATTGGCTTGATCAGAATGTCGGAGCAACCAACGAATCTGGTTTTACAGCACTTCCCGGAGGTTATCGCGGGTCTGGTTTAGGGGATGGTACTTTCTATTTGCTTGGATATTATGGCTGGTATTGGACATCGACTGCGTACCCTATGGATCCGGTTTTAGATCATGTTGCCGGTTATAATTGGCAGATGATGGGTAGTAGCAGTAATTGTCTGAAAAGCAACCTATGGGATATGATGGGATTATCTGTTCGATGTATTAAGGATTGATAAGCTATTATAAGCGTGACTTTGTTTTCAGCCCCCGGATCAGCCGGGGGTTTTTTATTTAAGGTAAAAAAGGATTGCCCACGGATCCATTTCATTGGAGTCATATCTGACCCCGGATAAAGACATAATTATGTTTAAAAATAAATAAATAACCCTGGTGAACTTTTATATAAAGGCTTTGTTTATAATAATGGATTTCAATTAATTAAATAAATATTAACATGAAAAGTTTATTTAAAGATTCCTTAATTGTTATCCTTGTACTGGGGACAGCAATTTATCTTCCTGCCTGTAAGAAGGAAGCGACTCTACCCGTGGTTACGACTACTGCCGTCTCAAATATTACTCAAACAACTGCTATTACAGGAGGAGCGTTGACTGATGACGGAGGTGCCGATGTAACTTACTTAGGTGTTTGCTGGAGCACCATGCCGAATCCGACAATCGTTGGAAATAAAAAGAACATTGGTTTTGGAATGAGTTCTTTTACCGTTAGTATAAGCGGATTGACCGCCAATACTAAATATTATGTACGGGCTTATGCAACCAACAGAGCCGGTACAAGCTACGGCAATGAGGTTACATTTACTACAGGCGATTTCAATAAGGCCTCAACTGTCGCGACTTTAACGACAAGTATAGTATCATATATTACGGAGACAACTGCTGTTTCGGGTGGTACAATAACCGACGACGGGGGAGGAGATATTACTTCAAGGGGCGTTGTATGGAGTGAAAGACCCGATCCATATTTCTTTCCTGAAGGTACTTTAAACGAGGGCAGTGGTTCAGGTTCTTTTATCAGTAATCTTTCAGGTTTAAATCCGGGGACGACCTATTATGTTAAAGCCTTTGCTGTCAATAGTGCTGGCATAGCTTATGGGAATCAACTCAGTTTTAAAACTTCTGTTACACAAGGTACCGGAATGCGAAAGACTGACTTTCCGGGAGGCCCAAGATATAACGCGGCCAGCTTTCCTATTGGCAATAAATTATATTTAGGGTTGGGTTATGATGAAAATGATAATTCCCGGAGTGATTTTTGGGAATGGGATCAGGCAACTAATGTTTGGACCAGAAAAGTTGATTTTCCCGGAAATGCAGAGGGAAGTTTTGCATGGTTTTCAATTGGTACAAAAGGATACATAGGAACCGGAGGTAATTTTTACGCCAACGATTTTACAACTAAATTTTGGGAATATGATCCTGTATTAGATAGCTGGACGCAAAAAGCATCTCTTCCAACCACACCTTCAAGATGGGGGGCTGTGAGCTTTTCTATCGGAACAAAAGGATATATAGGAATAGGAGGCAAATCGGGCTTAGTTTCAGATCCATATTATAAGGACTTTTGGGAATGGGATCAGGAAACAGATATATGGACACGAAAGGCTGACTTTCCTGGAAATGCACGGGTATCGGCTGTTGGTTTTTCAATTGGGAACAAGGGATACATCGGAACCGGACTCTATGGTGCCAATAACTTTAGTAAGGAATTTTGGGAGTGGGATCAGGCTACTAATGTCTGGTCAAAGAAAGCCGACTTTGGGGGGACGTCAAGAGGTAATGCTGTTGGTTTTTCGATAGGGAACAAGGGGTATATTGGTACAGGACATGATGGTAATAATATATGTATTGATATTTGGGAATGGGATCAGGAAAATAACGTATGGACCCAAAAAGCCAATTTTGGAGCACCCGCCAGAAGTGCAGCTTCCGGTGTTTCAATAGGGGACAAAGGATATATTGCTGTCGGAGGGTATGGGTATATTGTACTCAATGATTTTTGGGAATTTGACCCGAATCTTAAAAAATAAAAGGAATTCCGGAATTAAGCACCAAAAACATTCTCCACCTTAGCAGGTACCTCTTAAAAAAATACAAAAAAGCCCCCGAAATAAGCCGGGGGCTTTTTTATTTAAGGCAAAAAAGGATTGCCACCGGATCCATTTCTTTAGAGTAATATCAGACTCCAGGATTAAGGTGATTAGACGATGCATAATTTTTTGTTCATTTTATTTGCATAATCCGGTCACCTTGATCGTTAGATATAAAACTCAAATTATCACACACTTTCCTTTTGGGTACAGATGATATTGGTACGAATTTTGCACATTTTACCGTACCTCCTAATCCTAAAACATAATGGAAAAGTCAGCAAGAACAACATTGGTCATAAAATTGATATCCGGATTAATTGCAACATTGTCATTTGGGATTGTCCTTGTATCTTGTCAGAAAGAGGAGTTCCCGGATCCGGATACACTTCCGAATGGACTCACAGGGTCATGGGTTGAGACTAATACGATGGCAGATACGATCAGATTTGATTCAGATGCTCAGTCGGGTTATTTCTTTTTATCCAGGGGTTTTGCCATGACAAACGGATACTGGTTACCTAAGATCGGAAGCGCTCCTTATTCTTACAATATAGCAGGTGACAGCATTACTGTTATTGACGGATTATCAAGCGCAATGGAAGGCGGGACTTACTATTTCAGATTTGATGAACCGAATCTGACAATTAAGATTGGAAAGTTTTGCAAATATATTGCTTCGAAGAAATCAATATTGACGTTCAGGAAAATAAATTAATCCTGACGAACGGGTAATTAATTCAAATGGTGAGGACAATCTGTATTTCATGGGAAACTGAAATATGAAATGAAATCCAATCTTTTGAAATATATTGTTTTATTATTTCTGACATCTTTCTTCAGTTGCCAAAAAGACAGTGAAACCATCTCCGTTTTAATTATTGGCAAATGGGACTGGGTAAATTCAGTTAGTCCCTGGACAGGACAGGTTTCAAATCCTCAGACGGCTGGGTTTTCAATGATACTTGAATTCACTGTTGATGGGAATTTAAGAGAATTCAGGAATGATACATTTATAACTTCCATGAATTATAGCATTGAGGAAAACTCAGCCAACCCTAACCAATATTCTTTAATTTATGGCTCTGATTTACGTACACAGATTTGCCTTGTCAGAGACAGTCTGATTTTAAACTCCGCTTATGTTGACGGGCCGGTTTCAACATATATCCGATCAAAATGAAAACCATACAAGTTATTTTACTGTTCCTTATCATTGTCGCATGTTCAAAAGAGAATGATGACTATAAGTCAATTGGCACAATAACTGGAATAGATGGTACTATGTGTGGATGCTGCGGGGGATGGATAATTATTATTGACGATGGTCGATATCTGATTGACACAATTCCAGATAAATCAAGTATTGATTTGTCAAAAGAGACATTTCCTCTTAAAGTTAAACTTGATTGGCAGGTAGTTAATAATGAATGCAGTTTTTTTGGCAGAATAACAGTCCTAAGGATAAAAAAGCTATAGACGACAATCTTTATTCAAAAATGGACAAATTGAGATACACCGGGGTACAATAAAACAAAAGAGACTTTCTCATAAGTTTGAAATTTCATTCAAGTTTTCTCTGTGTCTCTCTGTGCCTTCTCTGTGGCACTCTGAGTAAAAAACAGTTGTCAGAACTTATACCGAGGTTCACAGAGTATCCACAGAGGTGCTTTGAGACAGCCTCTTAATTTGTAGTCCCACCAGGAATCGAA
>DOTV01000055.1 GCA_003520925.1 Bacteroidales bacterium
ATGAATCTGTTTTCAAAATGAACTTTATACATCACTGAATGGAGAATAGTGCTAAAAAGATCGCCGAATATCTGTTGCAAATTAAAGCAATTAAATTACAACCGTCAAATCCTTTTACCTGGGCTTCAGGATGGAAATCGCCTATTTATTGCGATAACCGTAAAACACTTTCTTTTCCTGAGGTCAGATCATATATAAGAGATTCGTTTGCCGAGATAGTAAAACTTCGCTATCCTGATGCTCAGCTCATTGCAGGAGTTGCAACCGGAGCAATAGCGCATGGGGTGCTTGTTGCTGAAAAACTTGGATTACCCTTTATTTATGTAAGGTCGGAGGCTAAGGAGCATGGGTTGGGGAACCAGATTGAGGGATATTTTGAAAAAGGCCAGAAAGTTGTTGTAATTGAGGATCTTATTTCAACCGGGGGCAGCAGCCTGGGTGCTGTCAAAGCTCTCAGGGAAGCAGGTTGCGATCTTTTGGGTATGGCTGCAATTTTTACATATGAATTTAAAAAAGCTGAGGATGGTTTTGTTTCAGCAAAATGCGAGCTTCATACTCTCAGCAATTATACGGCACTTATTTCAACCGCGGCAGGTTCGGGCTATGTCAGCACAAAGGATGTTGAGACACTGAAGCAATGGAGGATGGATCCTTCATCATGGGGACTTAACCGTTGAAGCTATGCCTGATCTATCAGAATTTAAAAGCAGGACAGGAAATCTGAGCTGTACTCCGGCGGAGATGTTTGATTTTGTAACGGATATCAGGAATTTCAGACAGTTTGTTCCGGAAGGTACAATTGATGAGCTGCAGATCGATATGGATTCATGCAGTTTTAATATTTCTCCTGTTGGGAATGTCAACTTCAGACTGTCGGAAAAGAAACCTCATAACAGGATCGTTTTTAAAGGTACAGTATTACAATCAAATGATTTCTCTCTGGTTATTGATATCAGGGAAAGCAGTGCAGGCAGAGCTGAGACAACACTTCACCTTGCCGCACACATGAATCCTCTTCTCAAAATGATGGCGGCTAAACCAATAGCGGGTTTCCTCGAAAAACTGATCGACGAAATGGAAAAGTTCAGGGGCTGGCGGACTGCAGTATAGATAAAGATGCTGCTTGCATGATGGGTTACATCACTTCTACGACATTTTTACTGGCAAAATTCAATCTCCTTAAATGCGAATTCCCTTATTTGCCCTTTTCTATCCTCAATCTTCAGACAGCCTGAATCAGCAACAGAAACAATTCTTCCGTCAAAAAATCCGGCTGAGGAGTTAAATCTGCACCAGCTGTTTAACTTGTATAGCGAGGCGATATATTCTTTCTTCTGTATTTCCCGGTCTCCAGCTATGACCTGTTTGTAACGAATGTCAAGGAATCGTGCCAGCTGTATCAGACAAAGATTCAGGTCATAATCCTTTCCGGTTATGAGCTTAAGGGAAACAGGATTCGGGAGTTCTTCCGGAAATACCTCCTGGTTAATATTCATCCCAATCCCGATTATTGAATTAGCAATTGTATCTGAGATTATCGAGTTCTCGATAAGGATACCTGCTATTTTGTCATCCCCTGCGTAAATATCATTGGGCCATTTGATTTTACTGTCGGGGATATGATTTTTTAAGAAATCGCATATGCCCAGTGATACGAAAATCGACATTATGAACTGGTCGGCCGGATGTACCTCAACAGGATATAGCACTATACTGAACAGCAGATTTTTACCAACTTCACTTACCCACCTGTTTCCTTTCTGACCCCTCCCTCCTGACTGATAATCTGCATAAAATATGGTACCCTCTGTCACTGAATCAGACTGAATCATTACTGAAGCATGGGTATTTGTCGATACGACTTCTTTGCAGTGGATAAACCCCGAACCGATTATCATCAACAGGAAGTATTATTTATAATATGTCAAAATTACCGTTATGTCAGATGATTAAGACGGTGGCACTGAAATTGCAATAACAGTTTTACTATGACAAAAATACGATAAAAGTTAGTACTTTTGCCTTTTGATTTTAAACAGAAAATTGTTTGATGAAAAAAAGACAGGATGGAACTGAATTACTCCTGGGAGCTATAGTAAATGGCATTTTCGAGAAGAAGGGAAAGGATGTTCTTAAAATTGATCTGAGGAATCTTGAAAACAGAATAACTGATTTTTTTATAATCTGTCACGGATCTTCCGTCAGTCAGGTGGATTCTCTCTGCGATTCTGTGGAAGATACGGTCAGAAAAGAGTCAAAAGAGAGTCCGTTGCATGTCGAGGGACTTGAGAACTGTTTCTGGGTACTTCTCGATTACGGGAATGTCATAGTTCATATTTTTCTTGAAGAGTACAGGCATTTTTACAGCCTTGAGTCGCTATGGGCTGATGCCTCGGTTGAAGCGATAAAAGATAATTTAAGTTAAGTAATTACTTATGTCTGAAAACGATAGCAATAATAAAAATAAAGGGCCTCTGAAGCCGCCGGATAAAATTCTCAAGCCGAAATTCAACTCAAACTGGATTTTCGCAATTCTTATTGTCTCTTTTCTTGCCATTAATCTGATTTACGGAGGGAGCAGAACCATACCCAAAGTTCAGATACCCGAAATAAAAAAGATGATCACAAACCGCGATATTGAAAGGATTGTGGTAATCAACAAGGAGACCGCCGAAATATTTTTAAAGAAAGGGGCTATTGAATCAGGAAGGTATACTGACCTCCCGAAAAATAACAACGGGAGAATGGGTTTCGGACCTCCCAAGGCAAATTACATTCATAATATAGGAGATGTTGCCACATTTGAGGAGTTCCTTCTTCAGGAGCAAAAAAAAGAGGGCTATGCCGATAATGAGATTGTCTATCCTGAAACAGAAACACGTCCAAATTATATTGGTCAGATACTGGGATGGACGCTGCCTTTCATAATATTGTTTTTCTTCTGGATATTTATGATGAGGCGGATGTCGGGTGGTGCAGGTGGAGGAGCCGGAGGCATATTCAGCGTCGGGAAATCGAAAGCCCAGATCTTTGATAAGGAATCAAATGTGAAGCTGAATTTCAATGATGTAGCCGGACTGGAGGAAGCGAAGACCGAGGTGATGGAAATCGTTGATTTTCTTAAAAACCCCAAGAAATATACCCAGCTCGGTGGTAAAATTCCAAAAGGAGCTCTGCTTATAGGGCCTCCCGGAACAGGAAAAACACTTCTAGCCAAAGCGGTGGCTGGAGAAGCCAATGTCCCTTTCTTTTCGATTTCAGGCTCCGATTTTGTTGAGATGTTCGTGGGTGTGGGTGCCTCGAGGGTGAGGGATCTCTTCAAGCAGGCAAAGGAAAAGGCTCCATGCATTGTCTTTATTGATGAAATTGATGCTGTTGGAAGAGCCAGGGGTAAGAATGTTAATTTCGGATCAAATGATGAAAGGGAGAACACTCTTAATCAGCTTCTTACTGAAATGGATGGTTTCGGAACAAACATGGGAGTAATTATTCTTGCTGCAACCAACAGGGCGGATATTCTTGACAGGGCACTGTTGAGGGCAGGCCGGTTTGACCGTCAGATTCATGTTGAGCTTCCTGATATTGTTGAAAGGGAGGCAATTTTTAAAGTACACCTGCGCCCGATAAAACTCGAGAAGGGTTTTGATATAACTTTTCTTGCTAAACAGACACCAGGGTTTTCAGGAGCCGATATCGCAAATGTGTGCAATGAATCTGCCCTGATCGCTGCAAGGAAGAACAAAACTGTCGTTGAAAAGCAGGACTTTCTTGATGCAATTGACAGGATTGTTGGCGGACTTGAGCGAAAAAGCAAGATAATCTCAATGGTCGAAAAGAAAACCATCGCCTACCACGAAGCTGGTCATGCTACTGTAAGCTGGCTTCTTGAACATGCCAGTCCGTTGCTTAAAGTCACGATTATTCCCAGGGGGAGAGCCCTGGGAGCAGCATGGTATCTTCCTGAGGAAAGGCAAATTACAACCCGCGAACAACTTCTTGACGAGATGGCTTATGCACTTGGGGGAAGAGCTTCTGAACAGATTGTATTTGGGAAAATTTCCACCGGAGCATTGAGCGATCTTGAAAAAATAACCAAACAGGCTTATGCAATGGTATCATTCTTCGGGATGAGTGAAAAAGTGGGAAATATCAGCTTTTATGACTCTTCGGGCCAGTCAGATTATGGTTTCACAAAGCCCTACAGTGAGAAGACTGCAGAAGTGATCGACGGGGAAGTGAAGCAAATAATTGAGGAATCTTATGTGCGTGCGCAGGAGGTTCTGAGAAACAATATGAAAGGATTGACAGAACTTGCTGAATTGCTTCTCGAAAAGGAGGTTATTTTCAGTGAGGATCTCGAGAGGATATTTGGCAAAAGAAAAGCAGATATTCTGAAGGAAGAAAGAGAATCTGCTGTGAAAAATGAACTTGCTCTGAAAGCAGGAAAAGATACAATTGCTACAACAGATCCTGTGGTTACACAAATAAGGGAATCCGTAAAAGATTCCGGGTCAGAGAAAAAAGGTTCCGGAAAAGAGAAAAAAACTCCCGGGGATTCTGCTAAAAAGGTCAGGGGAGAAAAAGCAAAAAGCAAAAAATAGCTGTTTTGAGCAATTTTTACACTAGGACACTTACAGCTGTCGGAATAGTAATATTTATCCTGGGAGGATTCTGGCTGCACCCGGTCTCTTTCTTTATTACAGGCCTTGTGCTTCTTGCAGTAACTCAGTATGAATACTACATGATGATTAAAACCATTGGGACCCGTCCACAGATATTATCAGGGATAATTGCCGGCTGCTCACTATATATAATCTCCACCCTTGTTGCATCCGGATTGGTTGATCAGAAATACCTCCTGTTACTGATCCCCCTGGCGCTGATTATTATGGTTGCGGAGCTGTTCAGAAAACAGGAAAGACCTTTCGATTCATTAGCTCACACCTTTTTCGCAGTTTTTTATATCGCGGTACCCTTCTCCTTCTTTCCGTTCTCTGCATTTTCAAGAACAGGTTTCAGCTCATTGCTGGCTCATCCGGATATTGCTTTTTCACCTGCAATTGTCGTCGGATTTCTGATGCTTCTGTGGGCAAATGATACCGGTGCTTATATTACCGGAGTAACATTAGGCAGGCACAGACTTATGGAAAGGATATCACCAAAAAAATCGTGGGAAGGTTTTTTTGGCGGACTGATTATCGCGGTTCTTGCGGCATGGCTTCTTTCAGGCTGGCTTGGTGTTGTGGACAGCGCCGGGTGGATAATAATTTCATGCATAATCTCAGTTGCAGGTACATTCGGTGATTTGATTGAATCAATGCTGAAGAGAAGCATGGATGTTAAGGATTCGGGATCTCTTCTGCCCGGGCATGGAGGATTCCTTGACCGTTTTGACAGTGCGATTATCACATTTCCCCTTGTTTATCTTTTTATTACACTTTTTGGTTGATTGATCAGTCTTAATTAGTTTTGAGCAAATTATCTTGGAATGGCCATTCATAAGGAAGGATATAAAATTCTTGCAGGCGGATTTTTAATTTTGCTAATCATTAACATCTTTGCAGGGATTATCTGGTCCGATAATTCACTTGTGAAGTTGATTATCCTGATCTCTTCAGTTTTGTTCTATATTTTCATCCTTTTCTTCTTCCGTCTTCCCACAAGATATCTTGAACCTGATCCTGAGCTGATATACGCTCCTGCTGACGGAAAGGTTGTTGTAATTGAAGAAACATTTGAAAATGAATACTTTAAAGATACACGTCTGCAGATCTCGATATTTATGTCACCTCTGAATATGCACAGTAACAAATATCCTGTTTCGGGGCATGTAAAGTATGTAAATTATCATCCGGGAAATTACATGGTAGCCTGGCATCCGAAATCTTCTGAATTGAATGAAAGAAGCACAATTGTTATAAAGACTGAAAAAGGTACTGAGATTCTTATACGTCAGATTGCAGGGGCTGTCGCAAGGCGTATAGTTACGTATGCAAAGGAAGGCCAGTCGGTTACACAAGGTGACGAACTGGGGTTCATAAAATTTGGTTCAAGAGTCGATGTATTTCTGCCGTTGGGGACTGAGGTTGAAGTTCCTATACTTCAGCAGGTTAAGGCAAACAAAAGCATTATAGCTAAAATTTGAAAGTTTTTCCATGAAGAGGATTGATGACAGGGTAACAGATATTACAAATGATATTAAGTGGATTGGTATTCTCGATTATGATATCAAGACATTTGATATTGTAATGAAAACTGAGTTCGGAACGACATACAATTCATATTTCATTGATTCAGTTAAAAAGACAGTTATTGAGGTTGCCAAGGAAAAATTCTTCGATGTTTATTTAAAGAAATTACAGAGTGTGACCGATCCCGAAGAATTGCAGTACATAATCCTGGATCATACTGAACCTGATCATTCGGGAAGTCTGAACCATCTTCTTGAGATTGCACCAGATGCAACTGTAGTGGGAAGTGGAAACGCGATAAGATACCTTGAGGATATAGTGAATATGCCGTTCAAATCTCTGATAGTTAAGGATGGCGACTCACTTGACCTGGGGAACAAGACATTAAGATTTATTTCTGCACCCAATCTGCACTGGCCTGATTCAATCTATACTTATATTGAGGAGGACAAGATCTTGTTTTCGTGTGATTCATTCGGTGCTCATTTTTGCGATTCAGATATTTTCAATAATATGAGTCCTGAATACCATGAGGCTTATAAATATTATTTTGATGTCATATTGAAGCCGTACAGCCGGTTTATGATCAAGGCAATTGAAAAGATAAGGCCGCTTGCGATTGATGTCATCTGTCCGGGCCATGGGCCCGTTCATCGTGAAAACCTCCGGGAAATAATTAACCTTTCGGAAAAATATTCGAAGGAATATCTTGAACTTATCTCCGGTGGAGCGGCTAAAAGAGTACTAATAGCATACATCTCAGCTTATGGCTATACAAAGAAGGCTGCTGAGTATATAGCACAGGGGATCAAACAATCGGGCGATTTTAAAATTGATGTTGCTGACATTGAAAATATTTCTGCTGTTGACCTTGATTCGAAACTGGCTTCATCAGATGCAATTCTTGCTGGTTCACCAACAATTAACCAGAATACTCTGCTTCCAATGTATAAGTTGTTTTCGCTTATCAATCCTCTGCGTGACAAAGGAAAACTGGCAGGTGCCTTCGGTTCCTACGGCTGGAGCGNNGGCCTGACAGCATGTTCACCTATGTCGATCCGGACAGGATCCTTTTTTCCAGCGATGGTTTCGGACAGCATTTCGCCTCGGCTGAAAGGTTTGACGATCAGATTAAAGAGGATATAATGCCCCATGCCAGGAAGTATTTTGCCAATATCCTGCTTCTCTATGCACCATTGATCATCAAGCTTATCGATAAATTCAAGAGCATGCCTGTTACACCTTCCATGATCTGCCCTGACCATGGAATTATATTCAGGAAAAACCCGTCCGAGATATTAAACGCCTATCGCGAATGGAGCGAGCAGAAACCTAAAAGGAAAGCCCTGGTGATTTATGACACCATGTGGCACAGCACCGAAAAGATGGCCTATGCAATTGTTGACGCGTTAACAAGCAACGATGTAGATGCGACACCCATGCATCTCAAAAAATGGAACCGAAGCGACATTATTACAGAAGCCCTGGACGCCGGTGCAATAATCATCGGCTCTCCCACATTAAATAACGGACTTTTCCCCACTGTCAGCGATTTTTTAACATACATGAAGGGATTGAAGCCGCAAAATAAAATCGGAGCAGCCTTCGGTTCCTACGGCTGGAGCGGAGAGGCACCGAAAATTGTTCTTGAGAGCTTCAGGAATCTAAAGTTAAAAATCTTCGAAGAAACGGCATCATTTAAGTTTTCGCCAGGAGCCGCGAAGAAAGATTTTCTGATAGAATTCGGAAAGAAGTTCGCTCAAAAGTTACTCGAGGAGTGTTCTGAAACAAAAAATCCCGGTGTGTAACCGGGATTTTCTCCTTATGAAATTTTAACCTGACGTGATATCTTGTTCTTTTCTTCTTCATACTTTGGAAGTGAGACACTCAGAATTCCGTCCTTATAGTTGGCTTCGATTTTTTCCCTGTTTACATTGTCAGGGACCTGAAAACTTCTGCAGAATGATGAATAACTGAACTCTTTTCTCTTGTACCCGTCGCTGTTTTCTTCCACTTCATTTTTTGTCTCAGAAGAAATTGTAAGCACATCTTCGTTAATGTCAATCTTCAGATCTTTCTTGTCAATTCCCGGAACCGCAAGATCGAGCACGAATTTCTTTTCATCTTCCCTGATATTGACTGCCGGCATTGAACTGGTCTTGCTTGTCAGTGCAGGGAAAAAGTCGTCATCAAAAATACTTCCCATGTAAAATGGTCTGAAACTTCTTTTTGCAATTGTTGGTAACATAGCTTTGTCCTCCACTATTTTAAGTTATACATTTAATTTCAAACCCATTATTTCAATATCTGTTCCAAATTCAATACACTGTCATAATGACATGAAATATATTAAATATGCCGACAATATGACAGAGGGTGGATCAAGTAATTTTATGGAATTCCGAAATTTCTGATTAGGTTTGTATACCGAAACCCAATCAGATGAAAGCCACTCTGAAGAACATCCTGATTTTTTTCGCCATTTTACTCTTTCTGGCTCTATTGTGGTATTTCAGGAATATTGTCGTTTATATTCTGGTTGCAGGTGTCCTCTCTATAATGGGCAGGCCTCTGGTTGATCTTTTCTGCCGTATAAGGATCTGGAAATTTCACTTGCCGCGTGTAATAAGTGCTTTATTCACTCTGGTAATAATATGGGGAATCATAATTATGTTCTTTGTGATCTTCGTACCCCTGGTTACGAAACAGATAAATTATTTTTCCACAATTGACAGCGGCAAAATAGTACAGATCGTTGAGGGTCCGGTAAATAGAATCGAATCTTTTTTAAACAATCTGAATCCCCGTATTTCGGAGCAGCTCTCCCTGAGAGAATTTATTGCTTCAAAGATCTCAGGGATCCTGAACATTGAGATGATAAAGAATTTTCTGGGCTCACTTGTCGGGCTTCTCGGAAATGTTGTTGTTGCGATATTTTCAATTACATTCATAACATTCTTTTTCCTCAAGGATCAGCATCTGTTTTATGAGTCAATTCTGATGTGGATCCCCGACAAATATGTTGACAATGTTACAAGAGCTCTCAATTCGATAAAAAAACTTCTTACCCGGTACCTTATTGGAATTGTAATCCAGAGTACCTGCATAATGATTCTTATCGATATCGGAATGACAATTATTGGAATAGATTTCCAGCAGGCACTTGTTATGGGACTGATCCTTGGCATTCTAAATGTAATTCCTTATGTCGGACCCTGGCTCGGACTGTTTATAGCAATAATCATGGGGGTTGCGTCTCACATTAATCAGGATTTTTCAACCGTGGTTGTACCGCTCATTTATTACATGATAATAGTGGAAGCTATCACACACACAATTGATAATGTGGTTTTTCAGCCTATAATATTTTCAAACAGTGTAAAAGCTCATCCTCTTGAGATATTTGTCGTGGTCCTTGCGTCGGGATTTGCTGCCGGGATACCCGGTATGCTGCTCGGCATTCCTGCATATACTGCCCTTCGCGTTTTTGCCAGGGAGTTTTTTTACGGTTTTAAGGCAGTTCAGAAAATTACCTCAAGCTTATCGGATGTAAGTCCGGATAAGGAAAAACATATATCTCTATTGGATGAAAAACAATGAATAAGTTTTCTTCTTCAATTAACAGGGTGTTTCGTTTTTATTATGATGGTTTCAGGAACATGTCATGGTGGGGCAGGAGAGTGTGGATAATAATCCTTATCAAGCTGTTTGTGATCTTCCTGATACTGAAACTCTTCTTTTTTCAGGATTTCCTTTCGGGGCATCACAGTTCCGATGATCAGAAAAGTGAGTATGTACTGGATCAACTTATAAATTCAAAATAAGAATATGTTTGAAAACATCGATTTAAGCCTTGTTGACTGGTCAAGGGCCCAGTTTGCCCTGACAGCAATATACCACTGGCTATTTGTCCCTCTAACACTTGGACTCTCCTTTATCATTGCGATAATGGAATCACTTTACGTTAAAACAGGCAAAGAGGAATGGAAGAGAATTACAAGGTTCTGGATGACCCTTTTTGGGATCAATTTTGCAATTGGCGTTGCAACAGGAATAATCCTTGAGTTTGAGTTCGGAACCAATTGGTCAAATTATTCATGGTTTGTCGGGGATATTTTCGGAGCACCTTTGGCTATAGAAGGTATCCTGGCATTTTTTCTTGAATCGACATTTGTTGCTGTAATGTTTTTCGGTTGGAATAAAGTGAGCAATAAATTCCACCTTATATCAACCTGGCTGGTTGCGATCGGGGCTAACCTTTCTGCTTTATGGATCCTTGTTGCAAACGGATGGATGCAGAATCCTGTCGGGATGATCTTTAATCCCGATACAGCAAGGAACGAAATGGTAAGCTTCTGGGAGGTGTTGTTCAATGATGTGGCTGTTATAAAATTCCTGCACACAATTTCTTCAGGATTCCTCGTAGCGTCAATGTTTGTTCTGGGAATAAGCTCCTGGTATCTGCTGCAGAAGCGCGAAATGATCCTGGCAAAAAAGAGCATACTTATTGCTGGAATTTTTGGTCTTTTATCTTCTCTTCTGGTTGCTTATACTGGCGATAATTCTGCCAGGACACTTGCAGTAGCCCAGCCGATGAAGTTCGCTTCTTTCGAAGCTCTTTATGAAGGAAAACAAAATGCAGGTTTGGTTGCAATAGGAATTCTGAAAAAGTCAGACAGGAAGATAGGAGAGAAGGCTGTTAATGATTTTGCATTCAGGGTAGAGATCCCGGGATTTCTTTCGGTAATGACCAAAGGTGATAAAAACGCATTTGTGCCCGGAGTTTACGATCTGCTAAACGGCAACCCATCTCAGGGTATTTTATCAATAACCGAGAAGATTGAACGGGGGAAAAAAGCAAGGGATCTGCTTGTTGAATTCAAGGCGGCAAAAAAGAATAACGAAATCCAAAAGGCAGAAGGTATATCTGGAATGTTCCGCGACAAAAAATTCATTGATAACTATTTCAGGTATTTCGGGTATGCATTTCTTCAAAAACCTGAGGATGCTGTACCGGGAGTTAAAATCTCATTTTACTCTTTCCATTTTATGGTGGTACTGGGCTTTTATTTTATCCTTGTTTTTGCAATGGCCCTCTATTTTCTTTACAATGGTACCCTTGTGGTTAAGAAGTGGTTCCTATGGATTGCTCTCGGATCAATCCTGCTTCCCTATATTGCAGGCGAACTGGGCTGGGTACTCGCAGAAATGGGCCGTCAGCCCTGGATCATCCAGGATCTGATGCCAGTCTCTGCAGCGGTCTCAAACATCAGTACGGGATCTGTTATAACCACTTTTATCCTGTTTGCAATTCTGTTTACTGTTTTGCTTATTGCTGAAGTTTCAATTATGATCAGGCAGATAAAACTCGGCCCCAAACATTAGGAGGATAAAACATGACAACGATGATTTCATATATTTTTCTGCAGCATTACTGGTGGATTATCATTTCACTATTGGCAAGTCTGCTTGTGTTTCTGATGTTTGTTCAGGGCGGACAATCAATGATATTTTCACTTCCAAAGAATAATCTCCATAAGACCATGATAGTCAACGCTATGGGAAGAAAATGGGAATTCACCTTTACAACACTTGTCACTTTCGGGGGAGCATTCTTTGCATCATTTCCGCTCTTCTATTCTACAAGCTTCGGAGGTGCATACTGGGTATGGATTGCAATACTTTTCAGCTTTATAATCCAGGCTATTGCCTATGAATACAGGTCAAAACCTGCAAATTTGCTTGGACAAAAAACTTTTGATATTTTTTTGTTTCTCAATGGTTCACTCGGACCTTTCCTGATTGGTGTGGCCGTTGCCACTTTCTTCACCGGTGCACAATTCAGCCTGAACGAACTGAACCAGGTTAAATGGGCGACCCCATGGCATGGACTTGAGGCTCTTTTGAACGGCAGGAATCTATCCCTGGGACTTGCAGTCCTGTTCCTTGCCCGGACAAATGGTCTGCTATATCTCATTAATTCTGTTGACGACAGGGTATTGGCAGAAAGATCGGGCAGCAAACTGCTTATGAATTCTGTTGTTTTCCTTGTGTTTTTCCTGTTTTTCGTCGTTACTCTTCTTGTATCAAAAGGATTTGCCTTTGATCAGGTTACAGGTACCGTGACT
>DOTV01000148.1:0-1054 GCA_003520925.1 Bacteroidales bacterium
TCTGCAGCAAGAAAAAGAACTGGTAGCATTAGAAGTAAAATTACAATTGAAGCAATCACAACTGAATACTGGGTCCTTTCCGAAATGGTTTCAATGCCGGTGATAATTATCATTGGAACTCCAATAATAATACCCGAGAAGAAATATGTGATCAAAGTGATTATAAGCGTAATAATCAGGAATGACCAGAAGTTTCTTGAACCAGCCCTGAAGAATTCCTGCGCTGAGAATTTGCTCTTCCCTTTCCGTACACTGCCGAAAAGGCCAGCTGTCAGGAATGCATTGGCGACAAACCCGATAAGATAGATAAGTATAAATCCGGAAGTTATGTAAGATAACAAGCTTTGAAGTACAGGTCCCAGGTCAGCAAAAACCTCAATGTCAATTCCATTAGCAAGCTTTTCAGTGATCATGCTGTTGCCAAAGGCAGAGTTGAGAGATCCTCTTAAGGGGTAGATAAATACAACCAATAGCAAAAACATCGTTAGCCATGCGATCAAAACACCCCTGATTGAATTAAAAGTACGGTAAAATCCTGATATAAGAGAACTGAATATCTTCATAATGATCAATTTTACAGAAGCATGATACTAAGGTAGAACTGGAAAAAAGCGAGCAATTTATTTACAATACGGGTAAGGGGAGCCCTTTGCGGTTCTTCGGTCATTGAATTATTGACATAATTGACATCCATTCTGATCTTAAACAGTGGATCAATCTTTACCCATTCAATTTCCCTGTTACTTGTATATTTGAAGTCCTTATATCTCTCTTTACCATCCCAGTTCTCAAGGATCTCTTCTCCATTGGTAAAATGAATAAGCACATCAACCGGCAGCATCATGTCTCCGATTCTTTCCAACTGAGCTGTGGCTGTAAAAAGTGAATCGGTAGCCGGCCCTTTGGCTGCAAGGGTATCTGCAGAATCAGTTTTGCCTTCAGGCTTACTCTGTTTCCTGTTGCTTATTCCGGATACCTTGTAATCGCAGATAGCCGTACCATATAATGTCTGGTCAAAGAACCAGTTCATATCAATTCCGAACCTGTCTCCATG
>DOTV01000148.1:1313-7591 GCA_003520925.1 Bacteroidales bacterium
TCCCTCTTTACAACTTGATTTACCACATTGACAAAGTCTCTTCCTGACGGATGCTTAAAAGCCCATTTCGTGTAATATTCCCGGAATACATCGTTCAAAGTCTCTTCACCTACTATTCCTGCAAGAGTGTGAAGCCACGTAGCTGTTTTCTGGTACGACATCATTCCGTAAGTGCCATGCGGATAATTCCACGAGTACTCATTATTGCTTATTGTCTGTCTTGAAGGAGATAAAACATAAGCCAGCCTGGCAGATGCATTATCGGAAACTTTAAGCCACCTGTGATTAATCAGGCCTGAATTTTTGCCATAATAATTATCCATGATCCTCTCTTCCCAGTAGGAATTAACGCCTTCATCGAGCCAGGGTTCCTCAAATTCATTACTTGCAAGGATCCCCATAAAGTAGGCATGACCAAATTCATGAACTGTAACCATTTCCGGCATATAAAAGAAGGAGGGCATAATGTTGGATGACATTGAAGTGAATATTGTGGTATATTCCATTCCGCCGGCACCTGATCCTATTGAAGGAGGATCAACAAATGTAAGATGCGGCCATGGATACGGACCTACATTTTCAGTAAGATATTCCAGTGCATGCTTTACGGCGGTAAATTGCCTTTCTGCCTGGTTAATACGATCCTTTGGTATAAGGAGAGTAATACCGACATGGTTCCATTTATCTTTAAACTCGGCATAGCCTGGCCAGGCAGTCCAGGCGAAATCTACAATATCTTCAGCACGGAAATTCTGAGTTTTCATTTCTCCATTAACTGTCTCAGAAATCAGCATTCCACCTGAACCTGTAACGTATTTAGCTGGTAAAGTAATAGTTACATCATAGACACTGTGATTTGAATAAAACTCCGAATTGGCATGAAACTGGTGGCAGTTCCAGCTGCCTTTTGTCACAAACCTCATACCTGCAGGTTCATATACACCGAACTTGGGGAACCACTGGGCAACGAAGTAATAATCATTGATATACCCTGTCCTTCTTATACGTGACGGAAGCTTCGTTTCAAAATCAATATTAACATATACAGTATCACCTGGTCCGGCAGGTTCGGGAAGAAGGACACGCAAAACACTCTTGTCTTCAGTATTGCCGTCGTCCGGACTTATAAACTCCATCCCGGGCATCAGATCAAAATTGCTTTCATCCCTTAAAGACTTGATTTCGATCCAGCCCAGATCGATTTCCTTTTCCCCTGGAGATCCTCCGGACTCTTTATACAAAGTTGTTCTGTTGCTTCTGAAAGCATTCATATAGAGATGCATACGGATATCCGGAACAGTGTCGGAAGATCTGTTTATCCAGTAGGCTTCCATATTCCCGCTTACGGTTTTTGCATCAGTATCAAGTTTAACATCCATTTTGTATCCGGTGGTCCTTTCACTCAGAGGTAATTTATTTATGATTTGAGCATGAAGAGGTAGGAAAAGACAGAATAGACAAAATAAAAAGACAGAGGTTCCTTTCATAAATTATCAGGTGCTAATCCAAATTAGTAAAGTGACACGGCCAAAAGCAGCATTTACAAATAATACCTTAGTGACCTTGAAACCTTAGAGTACTTTGTGGTTAGTTTTCTTCTTTACCACAAAGGACACATAGTCAACACTAAGGTACACAAAGTCTTATTGTTGTAAAATGATATTGATTTTGGTATTCATTAAAAAGCTTCTATTTCTCAATCAACTCTTTTGTAAGAGTCAAAGGAATCTCACCATCAGGGGCTAATGCAGTTCCAGTCATTTTTGTACTGCTTTCCGCTTTAAGGTTTATAGTAATCTCGGTTCCGTCAAGCAACAAAATGAAAGAAACAGTGCCATTTTCAACTTTTGTTTTATCTCCCGGGATAACATAATCGCTTCCTGTCATTGAAACTGCTGAAGAATACTTGTTTTCAGCAAAAGATATAATTATGTTTCCAGTATTGTACCCTTCGGGAGCAGCGGGAGCTTCAAATTTCCATTTGCCAACAGGATTGGCACTTTGGGTCACTGTCTGGGCTGAGACGGCACAAAAGGCAATTAATGAGATCATTAAGCTGGTAAAAATTATTTTTTTCATTTCAATAAGTTTTAAATATTTTCAAATATAGAAATCTAAACCGACAAAATTTTAATTGCGCGAAATAATTAACACGGTATTACAGTTCTCAAATCAGGTCAGGATTGGAGTCAGCATAATTCAGAAATATCTGACCGGGTGTTAATATTCGTAAAAGCTCTTTTATTTTCCTCCGATTCCTCTAATCTCATAAAGCCGGTATGAAAAAGCTTAATAAATTCCCTTACAGATCTGTTTTTCCCCCCTGAAAGGAATCTTTCAAGATCTTCCAAAACAGTAACCCTGTAAATTGAATGGAGAGGCTCGATAAATTCTCCTATTAACGGAATCAGAATATCATAATCACTTAAACAGAATTGATTGATCTGTTCTTTAATTAACTCTTTTCTGAGAAATGGCATATCGCCGGCAAAAACAAAAATTGCATCAGTTAAGGATGATTTCAGAGCAGCATGAATTCCTCCAAGTGGTCCTGCCTTTAGATACTGGTCTCCTACAAATCTGCATTCTTTAATTTCCCGGAATTCCGAAGGATTGTTAGTGACTATAATAATTTCATCAAAAATACAATTGATGCTGTTTATGATCCTTGAAATGATCCTTTCCCCACCGATAACAATATTGGATTTTGTAATTCCACCAAATCGTTTACTGGCACCGCCGGCGAGAATTACACCTGAAATCGTGCAATCCATAAGAGGATATGAATAAAGGAATTCCTAACAACCTCCCGATGCTTTCTTTTTCTTTGCAGCGGGCTTAACAGCGGGTTTGGCTGATGTGCTTGTCTGATCTGAGGTTCCCTGAACTGTTAGTCCACCTCCCCCGAGAGCCTGTCCGGCACTCTTACGAAAATCATATTTTGCAAACTCTTCATCGGGACTTGTTGAAGCGGGCTTCTGGGGATTCAGGATTGCATCGAACCAGTAATTCAATCCTCCTTCAAGGACATAGTTATTTGTGAATCCCAGCTGTCTTGTAACCATCCAGGCTTCATTGGCTGCAAGTGTTCCGTTTGAATAAAAAACGTTCATCTTAATATCCTGATTGAGAATCCCGGCATAATCCTCAGACAGCAGATCGTTAACTGGTATGTTTATGGCACCGGGCAAACTGAATTTCTCAAATTCATCCTGACTTCTTACATCAATAAGCCGGAGTGTGGGATCCTTCTTAATTATCATATCGGCAACCACGTCAGCAGTTACATACTGGTTTCGTGTATTAACCTCATTTAGCAGTTCCTCAGCTGTCAGCTTGTAGGGGTTTGTCTTATTCTGCGGTACGGCAGCAATAATAAAACCCATGGGAATAATAATCAAAGCTAATAATTTAAGCGGTTTCATCTTTTTTGAATAATTATTTCAAGTTTCAAAGTTACCTGATTCTCAATTAAAATCACTATTAATATGCTTCCCTCGGGAATTTTTTCTCAGCCCATTCTGCTACCACGAACATAGCGAGGGCAGCCAGGATCAGCAGTAAACCAAAGAGCCCGTCAGAAAGCCCGAGTATAGTACTTACTTTGGGTTCGCCAAGGTAATGGGCCATATAGAGTTTCTCCCACCAACCGTAAGTAAATGCGAATCCATATATGCCCAGGAACAATCCTCCGATAAATACCATTGCATCAATTTTACCGATGGCAGCACCGCAAAAGCTTGTACCTGGACAGAAACCGCCCATTATAAAACCTGCCCCCATTACTATTCCACCAACAATGGCCGAAGTCAGGTAAGTCGGATTTACATAAATCAGGTCAAGATCAATCCAACCGAAAAGACCCATGAATAGTAATCCAAGCATACAGGTTATTGCCCCTGTAAAGAATACTTTCAAAACAACGGTATCATATCCGTAAAATATTCCGGCAAGTTTGCGGCTCGAAGAGAATCCGCTGCTTTCAAGAACAAATCCGAAAGCTATACCGATAAAGAATGCCAGCAGAAAATTTGTATTTTCCGATATCAGTTCATTTGGTGCTAAAGGTCCCATGATAATTGTTTTTTAGTCTTGCAGTCATGCAGTCATGCATTCGTGCTATTATTTAAATCCAGTTTTTTCTGAAGAAAAATGCTAATGCGTAAGCTGTTCCAAATATTGCCATCATTGTAATGAATCCGCCGAGAGACAGAACTGCCATTCCGCTAAGTGCAGCTCCGCTTGTACAGCCACGCCCAAGCTGCGATCCGAATCCAAACAGGATGCCCCCGGCAAGAGCAAAGATCAATCTGCGACGTGACGAAATTTTAGGTGAATGCTCAACCTTAAGCTTAAGTCTGCCAGCAAGCGCTCCTGATATAAAACCGCCGACAAGCACCCCGAGCATTTCGAACACCAGCCACGATTTCATCGGATTACCTCCATGGCTCTCAGCATATTCAGCCATGAAAGGCATAGTGTTCACAGCATTCTTATCAACAGCTTTAATTGAGGTTGCAACTACACTTTTCACAGCTCCGCTGGCCCCAAGTCCCCTTCCTGCAATGAAATTGGCAGAAAGGAGTACTAATCCTAACAGAACCCCCCCGAGATATGGATTGAGGTAACTCTTACTTCTGATTTCTTTTGATGTCGACATTTTTGAAAATATTATTTAATTATTTAATCAGTTTTTGGGCTCCGCTTTCAATACAACCACCTGCTGACCTGTCCTGCATATACAATTATAAATCTTAAGGCCAGACTGCCGGAAATAACAAGCAAGGGAGATACCAGGGCAGGAATGTGATACTTCCCAAGTTCAAGAATCTCCAGCAACGCCGGAACAAGTAATCCGAGAATCACCACAAAGATCCAGAAGGTCATTGTGTATTCTCCGCCAAGAAATAATTTAGCAGCTTCGATCTGAACCTCGGTGCTTGCAAGGAAACCCATGAACATATGAATAATTAAGAACATTTCTATCCCAATCAAAACCAGATCGATTCTTGCAAACTGCTTTCTCTCTGTGCTGTTTTTCGAAATAATCAAAGTGACTGCTGCTCCGGCAGATAATCCTGAAGCCAGGAACAGTGGTCCAAGGATAGAAGTATTCCACAAGGGTCTTGCATTAAACGCTGAAAGCAGTATCCCTGTATAAATACCCAGAATCAATCCGTAAATAAGCATCACCCATGCAAGAGCTTTTTTATACTTATTAAAAAAAGTCTCAAGGGCAAAAAGCCATTTGTATTTCCAGTTCCATTCCGGAAAAATATCCTTTATGTGCAATGCACACCAGATGAAAGAAACCGGAGTCACTACCATAAGTGTCCATGCACCCCACGACATTGGGGACTGAAGTTTTATATTTGTATAAAGCTGCCAGAAATATAGCTTATGCCTCAGGTCAATAAACAGGCAGACCAAACCAATAACAAGGAGGACAGGTGCAAGGAATGGTGTTATCCTCACTGCTGTAAAATAATCTTTTTCCTTACCCCTTATGTAATAGAGCGCGGCGATGCATAGTATACCTGCGGCCATCCCGCCTAGGAAGAGATACAATGAAATCTGCCAGTGCCATATATGAAGACTGGGATCGATCATATTATTCATCCTGCCACTGACAAATAATTCTTCTTTCATTTTCTTTTCACTTTTTTGAAATTAAATCAGGAAATATAGTCGGGGATCAGTACCTGCTTCAGGGATCAGAGTCTTGTATTTTCTTTTCTTCAATACTAATGAAACATCACTGTTCGAATCATCAAGATCACCAAAATACATGCATTTTGTAGGACAAACCTCCACACACGCAGGCTTCATGCCATTTCTGATCCGGTGAATACAAAATGTACATTTGTCAACATAACCATCAGGATGAGGGTACCTTGCATCATATGGGCATGATGCAATGCATGCTCCGCAACCGATGCATTCAGTTTTCTTTACCAGGACAATCCCTCCGTCTTCAAAATGACTTGCTCCAGTTGGACAGCAACGCACACAGGGAGAATTCACACAGTGATTGCATCTCTCTGATCTTATTTCAGTTTCAAGCTGTGGATAGGTTCCGTCCATAATCTCTACCACCCAGTCGCGGCAATAACCCGAAGGAACATTATTTTCGGTCTGGCAGGCAACCACACAATCGCTGCATCCAACGCATTTCCTTGTATCAACTGCCATAGCGTACCTCATAATATTACCTCCTGTTCTGTTTTTTCGGTTAAGAATGTAACAAAATTACCTCTCATGCCGGTACCACCCATAAT
>DOTV01000148.1:7932-9707 GCA_003520925.1 Bacteroidales bacterium
CCAAATCCATGTACTATATATACTGAATCCCAACGTATACGCTCCGTTATTCTCACTTTAACCGGAAAATCAGTAACTGCCCCATCCTGGTTTTTGAGCCATATCTCCTGGTCATTTATTATTCCCCACTCCCTGGCAACCTTTGGATTTATCCAGACTTTGTTTTCGCTCATAAGATCCGTAAGATTCGGATTATTGGATGTCCGCCCAAAAGTATGCATCGGAGCCCGGCCGTAAATTAGCCGGTAATAGCCTATCGGGGGTTCTTCGTGGGATTTATATACTGGAAGCGGATCAAATCCGTATTGTTCAAGATATGATGAGTATAGTTCAATTTTACCAGAATCAGTCGGGAATTCCACCTGTTCATCTTCAACGAAATAGAGATCATCATTCTCACGATCAAATGTCTTAACTCCTTCAATCTTAAGCTCATCAAGCGATGATCCGATTTTTTTCAGCTGCCAGTCTATAAGATCTTCCTGTTTCTCGAAAGGGAAATAAGATACCAGACCAAGTTTTTTTGAGAGCTCTCTTGCAATCCAGTACCCCGGTTTTGTATTATTTAGAGGTTCTGCCGCCGGCATGCGTAACGCAATTGCAGGTTTCCTGTGAGGGGCTGTTCTCAATGAATCGTACCTTTCAAGGTAAGTGCATTCTGGCAGCACGACATCAGCCCAGCCTGTGATTTCCATTGGCATTGTATCAACAGCCACTAGAAGGTCGAGGTTCTGAATAGCTTTCAATGTGTTGCTTATATCCGGTACCGTTGACATCAAATTAGTTGCGTTTACTATCCACCCCTTTACCGGGTATCCGGGATTATTTGCAGGTATCGACGCATCTATCAGGGCATTTGTAGGAATAGAACTTGCCACAGGATATTTTCCCGGGAAAAGGTCTGTCCACGTTCTTAAAGGTTCTTTAAATGGCGGAATCTGGGGTTGGGCAAGTTCGTACCTCACAGGTCTGTAGAATCCTCCTCTTCTACCCCATGATCCAAGCAATGCATTTAAAATAGCAATTGCTCTTATTCTCTGTGTATCATCGCCATACCATGTAACATGACGGCCAGGATGAACAATAACGGCCGGAGAAGCATCAGCCATTTCCTTTGCAGTTTTACGGATAAGATCAGGCTTGATGGTCGTTATGCCATAAGCCCATTCAGGAGTGAAATCCTTTACGTGCTCCTTAATCTTGTCGAAACCGGAACAATACTTTTCAACGTATTTCTTATCGTAGTATTCATTGTAAATTATTTCATGCATCCATGCAAGTAGCAGGGCAATGTCAGTCGAAGGCTTAACAGGCAGCCAGAATTTTGATTTTCCGGCAGCGGTAGAAAAGCGTGGATCAACAGTGATGACTGTGGCTCCTTTATCAATTGCATCCGACATCTCCTGGATCTGTCCGTTATGCATGTTTTCTCCAATATGCGAACCAATAAGGACAAGGCACCTTGTATCCCTGATATCAGTTATTTCAGGAGAATAAACTTCCTCTCCGAATGTTGCAAAGAAAGCTTCATCACGAGGACCCCGGCACTGTGCATAAGATGGTTCTGCAGTATTCGGCGAGCCAAAAGCCTTAAAGAGATTTGTAAAGTAGCTGCTTCCCGAACCATGTGTGAAAAGCGCCATGCTTTCAGGTCCGTATTTTGAGGATATCTCCTTCATCTTCCCGGCAATGTGATCAAGAGCTTCATCCCATGTTGCCTCACGGAATACTTGCCTGCCCCGCTCTTCAACCCGGATAAGTGGTGTTTTAAGACG
>DOTV01000060.1:0-542 GCA_003520925.1 Bacteroidales bacterium
ATTACAGTATTGTCAGGTTTAAGATGTACAGGTATAAATGAAATATTCTACATTTGTCTGCAATAAAACGGACATCCCGGATGTCTGTTAGTCTGATGATCGTACTTTAATTAAAATTAATTTTATAAAAACTATGAAGAGATTTTCAAGTATCGGTGTTGTTGTGGTTCTGGCTCTGTTCGTCACATCTTTAGGGCTTTCAGCGGCACCCAAATCGAAAAAGCACCTTGGAATTGCCACCTATTCAGTAAAAGGCCTCGAGTCGGACATCGAAGGCTCTTTCAAGGCACTTGCCAATGACGGCTATGTTGTAATGGAGATTTCAAACTACAATTCGGGCAACGGTACAGTTGCAGGTTTCAAACCCGCTGAGTACGCCGCCCTTGCAAAGAAATACGGAATGGACATCATTTCGAGCCATGCTCGTGCCAGGTTTGATGTAAAAGATGTGCCTGGAACGCTAACCGCATGGGGAAAAGTATTCGATGACCATAAAATAATGGGCTGCAAATATGTCGTTTTCCCGATGAATACCTGGGCGG
>DOTV01000060.1:866-1349 GCA_003520925.1 Bacteroidales bacterium
AAAAGAGGAATTAAATTCGGTTATCATAACCACAATTTTGAATTTGCCACGATCCCGAATACTAACCAGATCTATGAAGACTTTCTTATTGCCAATACAGACCCCGATAAAGTTTTCTTTCAGATGGACGTTTACTGGATAACAGTCGGCGGTCAGGATCCGGTGGCTTATCTGAAGAAATATCCCACCCGTTTTAAAGTCCTTCACATTAAAGATGAATATGTGATCGGTGAAAGCGGTAAAATAAACTATCAGGCTATTTTCAAACAGTTCTACAAAAATGGTTTCAGGGACTGGTTCGTCGAAATGGAAGCCAAAATGACTGAAGAGCAGAAAGTCCAGTCACTGGCCAGGATGGAGCAGATGAAACAGAGACAGGGCGGTGTTCAGGCAGCACAACAGCAACAGCCTCCGCAGGCTCAGAGACCCCCTCAGGGAGGACAGCCGGGTCAGCAGGCCGGTGCACCACCCCAGGGAGGACAG
>DOTV01000060.1:1654-1882 GCA_003520925.1 Bacteroidales bacterium
CTATGCTTAAGGAATCACTTGAAGGCATCAGGCTGAGTGCTGAATATCTTAAGAAAGCAAAATTTGTGAAATAGAATAATATGAGTATCAGGAATCTTCCATATTGAATCCAATTCTTATTGATCAATAGTCCTGTCTCATTTTTCAGAGATTCCTCATCCCGAGGACCCGGGATTCGGAATGACAACATTATTTTTGGAAAACAGGGGGAAAAGAAAGGAGATTCGC
>DOTV01000060.1:2146-7119 GCA_003520925.1 Bacteroidales bacterium
GCGAATCTCCTTTCTTTTCCCCCTTGTCCAACAAACGAATTATGTCATTCCGAGCGTTAGCGAGGAATCTTTTACTTTGGATAATATCCGTTAATGATTAACGATACTCATATAATTTCATTTTTATAGTTCCCTCGGCTTATTGTGTTTTATGAAAGTGTTTTCATCAAGTTCCCTGAAGGCTTCTTCAAGTTCTTCATCCGTATTCATTACAATGGGCCCGCCCCAGGCAACAGGTTCTTTAAGAGGCTTACCGGCTATAAGGAAAAACCTCGCTCCGCCGGTACCTGATTTAACCAGTACTTCATCAAAGTCAGAACCGTTTGATGAGGATGCAGACATAAGCATTGCACATGCTTTTTCTTCAAAATTTACATGCGCATCATCCGCAGCCAGTGTTCCATCAATAAGATAAAGAAATAATGTCTGATCGTTGGAAGTTTGCTGATAGCTCCAGATACTTCCGGGTTCAAGGGCCACATCCAGATACTGGACATGTATGTATTCACCTTTAACCGCCCCGCTGGTGTTATTGTAGTTTCCAGATAAGACTCTTATCGTTGCACTTTTTTCATTGATCACTGAAACATCCTGTTGTTTAATATCGCGATAGGCGGGCTCAGTCATTTTATCCTTTTTCGGAAGATTGACCCAAAGCTGACAGCCCAGCATCCTTTCAGAAGCTTTTGGCATCTCCTGGTGAATAATTCCTGACCCCGCTGTCATCCATTGACACTGAAGATCCCTTATAAATCCACTGTTGCCAAGACTGTCGCCGTGTTCTATTTCCCCTTTTAACAGGTATGTCACTGTTTCAATACCGCGATGAGGATGCCAGGGGAATCCCCTGATGTAATCTTTCGGATCGGTTGAGTCAAAACCATCAAGCATTAGAAAAGGATCAAAATCCTTTACACTCCTTAAACCCAGGACCCTGCGCAGACGCACACCAGCACCGTCAACGGCATGTTGTCCTCTGACCACCTGTGAACATACTCTTTTCTGCATAGTAACTCCTTTTAAATTTCCTGTAAGTTGATCTTACAAAGATAGAACATTTCAATACCTCTTCTGGATTCATACCCTGATATCATATTTATCATATCCTCATGCTTATATATGTTAATAATTTAACATTAAATAAAAAATTATCTATTTTTAGCCGGTTTTTGCAAAATCTAAATCCTGGTTTCATGAATAATGAATGGCTGATTCTCTTTTTTATCGTCGGAGTAATCTTTGTCGGCCTGATACCGATATTTTCACTTATTGTATCTCCGAAATCATTTAATCCACAGAAATTTGATCCTTATGAATGCGGAATCCCCACCGAGGGTGTAACCTGGCTCCAGTTCAATATCGGATACTATATGTTTGCCATCCTTTTTCTTGTTTTCGATGTTGAAACTGTTCTTGTATTCCCGTGGGCAGTTGTAATGAAAGAGGTCGGGATGACAGCATTCATTGAGATTGTGATTTTCTTTTTAATACTCGGTCTTGGGTTGCTTTATGCCTGGAAGAAACACGCGCTGATATGGGAATAAAAGGAATGAAAAATGAGGAGTTCGGAGACAATGAGAGCCTCGAACTGCTAAAGGAATCGGGTACAAATGTTCTTTTGACAACAATTGATGACGTAATTAACTGGGGAAGGAAGAACTCATTGTGGCCGCTTACATTTGCCACGAGCTGTTGCGGAATAGAAATGATGCAGACAGGAGCACCCAAGCATGATTTTGCAAGGTTCGGCATGGAGGTTTACAGAGCCAGCCCACGTCAGGCCGATGTTATTGTTGTTGCCGGTACGATTGTCAAAAAAATGGCTCCCGTTCTAAAGCGTCTTTATGATCAGATGTCGGAGCCAAAGTATGTTGTGGCAATGGGAGCCTGTACAATTACAGGCGGACCTTTTTACCGCGACTCTTATACAATAGTAAGAGGTGTTGAACTGATAATCCCTGTCGATGTTTTTGTTCCCGGATGTCCTCCCCGGCCTCAGGCACTGTTATACGGAATGCTTCAGCTTCAGAGACTGATAGAGACCCAGACAATAAAATCGAGGAAAGTCAGAAATGCTTCGCATAATTACAAATAGTAGTTTTTTGCTCTCAGAAACCTGATTATAAATGGATAATAAACAATTGGGAGAATTTATAAAATCGCTCGACGCCGATTTCGAAATAAAGGAGGGAAAACAATTCACTGAAGTTACAGTGCCTCCTGCAAAATTACATTCACTGGCCAGTCAGCTAAGGGAGAAGGAGGAGACCTTATTTGATTTCCTGGTTTCTATTACGGGGGTGGACTATGTGCCTGATCTTGGTTTGATTTATCATCTTCGTTCGACAAAGCATGGACACATGGTGGTGATTAAATCCCGTACTTCCGACAGAGAAAATCCCCAATTCGATTCCGTATCCGATATATGGGAAGCTGCTGATCTTCATGAAAGAGAAGCGTTCGACCTGCTTGGGACACGATTTGTGAATCATCCCGACCTAAGAAGACTATTCCTGAACAGTTCCTGGGGATTCCCGCTTAGAAAAGACTATGTTGATGATGATATTATTACCTGGTAATTTATGGAAGAAACAGTAAAGGATATTACCACTGACGAACAGAAGGAATACCTCATAAACATAGGTCCTCAGCATCCTTCCACCCATGGTGTGATGAGACTTGTGGTTTCTCTTAAGGGCGAAATTGTCAAAAATGTGGAACCACATCTCGGGTATATTCACAGGGGAATTGAAAAGATGTGCGAGAGTCTTACATATCAGCAAATAATACATCTTACCGACCGGATGGATTATCTTGCCGCCCATATTAATAATGAAGCTGTATGCCTTGCAGTTGAAAAGGCTATGGAGATTGAGATTCCTGACAGGATAAAGGTGATCAGGACAATTATGTCGGAGCTGACCCGTCTCCAGTCTCATCAGCTTTTCTGGGCTTCATACGGAATGGATCTCGGCGGCCAGACCTGTTTCTTTTACGGTCTGCGCGACAGGGAGATGATACTCGATATTTTTGAAGAGACCACCGGGGGTAGAATGATAGTCAGCTATAACTGCCCGGGTGGAGTTATGTATGACCTGCATCCCAACTTCCAGAAAAGTGTTAAGGATTTTTTAAAGCATTTCAGAAAAGTACTTCCTGAATATGATGATATTTTAACAGGCAATGTGATTTTCCACGGGCGGACTAAAGGAATCGGGCCGCTATCACTTAAGGATGCAATAGCATATGGAATTACAGGTCCGTCGGGAAGAGCTTCAGGTTTCTCGTGTGATGTAAGGAAACATGAACCTTACAGCGCTTACGACAGGGTTAAATTCAATGAAGTACTTTATAATACTGGTGATTCATTCCACAGATACCTGGCAAGGGTTGAGGAGATGAGAGAATCGATGAATATTATTGACCAGTTGATCGATAATATTCCGGAAGGCCCCTACGCAGTGAAGATGAAGCCGATAATTAAACTTCCTGAGGGTGAGTACTGGCAGCGGGTTGAAACTCCCCGGGGTGAGCTCGGAGTATTTATTATAAGCGACGGGAACAAGACACCTTATCGTGTAAAGTTCAGGACTCCGAATTTTGCCAATCTTTCAGTACTTAACCATCTGACAAAGGGATTCAAAATAGCTGACCTTATTGCAATTTTCGGGTCACTCGACTTTGTAATTCCGGATATTGACAGGTAGTGAAGTTTGGAGTGACTAGAGTGCCTAAAATTTGGAGTTGTAAAATAAAAGATAAAAGTAAAAAGATTGCTTCACCCCTCCGGTTGGAGGGGATCACAATGACGGTTGAAAGATATAATTAGATATATATGCCATTTGACATTTACGATTTTACTTCATTGACGCAGTGGATTGACACAAGCCTGAAAAATGCTATGTCACCCTTCTGGACGACTGTTACGGAAATGGTTATTGTCGGAGTTCTTTTCCTTCTTTTTTATGCAGTTATCGGGCTTTTCCTTGTCTATGCCGAGAGAAAAGTATGTGCGTTCCTTCAGAACCGGCTTGGCCCGAACAGACTGGGTCCTTATGGGATCTTCCAGACAATAGCCGACCTGATAAAACTCCTTTTCAAAGAGCTTATACCAATAAAAAATGCTGACAGCTTTTTGTTTAATCTCGCGCCATACATTGTAATTATCGTGAATTTCATGGTCCTTGCCGCCATTCCTTTCGGAAAGGGACTGCATGCAATAGACTTTAATATTGGAGTATTCTATGTCATTGCAGTTTCATCGATGAGTGTTATCGGGGTCCTGCTGGCCGGATGGTCGAGCAACAGCAAGTATTCACTTCTGGGAGCAATGCGAAGCGGGGCGATGATTGTGAGCTACGAATTGTCGATCGGACTATCCCTGATCACTATGGTTATTCTTGCAGGCTCGATGCAGCTGTCAGAAATAATTGAAGCTCAACGGACAGGCTGGTTTATCTTCAAAGGGCATATTCCGGCATTCATTGCATTTATAGTTTATATTATTGCAGGTACTGCGGAAACCAACCGCGGGCCTTTCGACCTTGCTGAAGCTGAATCGGAGCTTACCGCCGGTTACCATACTGAATATTCGGGAATCAAATTTGCCTTTTTCTACCTTGCCGAATATATAAATATGTTCATTGTGGCTTCGATAGCAGCCACAGTATTTCTTGGCGGATGGATGCCATTTCATGTTGGTGCCTGGGACGGATTCAACAGGATAATGGATTTTATACCTCCATTTGTATGGTTCTTCGGTAAAACCTTCTTTGTTATCTGGGTCATTATGCTCTTCAAATGGACATTCCCAAGGTTGAGGATTGACCAGCTGCTTACTCTTGAATGGAAATATCTCCTCCCCATAAATCTTGTCAATGTTCTGGTCATGGCATTAATAGTCCTGATGGGGTGGCATTTTTAAAAGATAAAAGATAAAGGTAAAAATGAGACAGAAGACAGAAGACAGAAGA
>DOTV01000060.1:7375-15449 GCA_003520925.1 Bacteroidales bacterium
GAAGATAAGGGAGGGGTTAGAGGTGGGTTTAGGAAGGTTAATAGTATTAAATAGATAACTCTGAATGAGAAATATTATAAATTATCTGAAGGACATAGTTTTGGGTGTCTGGTCACTTCTGAAGGGCATGAAAGTCACAGCATCTTACTTTTTCAGACCTTCCGCCATTGTAACTGATAAGTATCCTGAGAACCGGAAAACCCTTGTAATAACAGAACGTGCTAAAGGAGAGGTAATAATGCCTCATAATGAAAAGAATGAACATAAATGCACGGGCTGCGGGATCTGCCAGTTGAATTGTCCGAACTCGTCAATTGAAATCATAACCAAAATAGTTGAAACTGAGGACGGTAAAAAAAGGAAGGCAATTGACAGGCACGTTTACAGGTTAGGTCAATGTACTTTCTGCGCATTATGTGTAAAGACATGTCCTTCGCAGGCACTTGCCTTTTCCACGAAATTTGAACATGCTGTTTTTAACAAGGCTCTTCTGACAAAAGTATTAAATCAACCTGGTTCACAATTAATGAAAGGAGTTGAGTGATGACCTCAAATCAAATAATGTTTCTGTTATTTTCAGTAATAATTGTAGCCTGCTCCATCCTTACTGTTACCAGCCGCAGGATATTACGGGCAGCTGCTTACCTGCTTTTCGTTCTGATATCAACTGCAGGACTTTATTTTATGCTTAATTACCAGTTTCTGGCTGCCGTTCAGCTTACCCTCTATGCAGGAGGTATTGTGGTGCTTATAATATTTTCAATCCTGCTTACGAGTCGCATAAACCAGAAGTTTGAACCGGTGGAATTGAAAAAAGTCTTGTTTTCTGCACTTGCATCGCTGTCGGGTGCACTGGTAACAATAATTACAATTCTTGATTTTAAATTTTCAGCTACAACAGAAGCAGCGAGGGAGGTTGATATGCACCTTGTTGGCAATTCTCTTTTATCGGTCAGTAAAGATGGTTATATCCTGCCATTTGAGGTGATTTCAATTTTGCTTCTGGCAGCAATGATTTCAGCAATCGTAATTGCAAAAAAAGCTGGCCCCAGGGATTCACAGTCACAAACAAATAAACAGTAAAAACATGAATGCCGGAATACCTCTTACATATTTTCTGGTTCTAGCCGCGATAATGTTTTTTATCGGTGTCTATGGCTTTCTTACCCGTAGAAACCTGATAACAATTCTTATGTCGCTCGAACTGATACTTAATTCGGTCAATATAAATTTTGTGGCATTCAACAGGTACCTTTTTCCACATAAACTCGAAGGATTCTTTTTCTCTCTGTTTATAATTGCGGTGGCCGCCTCTGAGGCTGCAGTAGCTATTGCAATAATCATCAATATCTACAGAAGGTTCACAACAATCAATGTTGAAGATGTTAATACGATGAAATACTGATATATATAATTCAACTCCGACACTATTTATGGTCAACTTTACCTATACAGTCTCTATTCTGATCATTCCCTTCCTGATGTTTCTGTTGCTCGGGCTGGCGGGACATAAACTGAAACCAAAACTTTCAGGATTGCTTGGCACTGCCGGGCTGGCAGCTATTGCCGTACTCTCTTATATTACGGCTTATCTCTATTTCTTTCAGAGTGAAAGGATCGACGGCGCTTTTCAGAAGATCACTGCATATAATATGACCTGGCTCCAGCTGACCGATAAGCTGCACATTGATATGGGAGTTCTTATTGATCCGATATCTGTAATGATGCTCATTGTAATAACCACTGTATCCCTTATGGTTCATATTTACAGTCTTGGCTATATGAAGGGAGAAAAAGGCTTTGAGCGATATTATGCTTTTCTGTCGCTTTTTACATTTTCGATGCTGGGGCTTGTTCTTGCAACAAACATTTTCGAGATGTACATCTTCTGGGAACTTGTGGGTATTTCTTCTTATCTGCTGATCGGATTTTATTACCAGAAACCATCGGCAGTGAGAGCTTCGAAGAAGGCATTTATTGTAACCAGGTTTGCCGACCTGGGATTCCTGATCGGTATCCTGATTCTTTCATTCAACACAAAGACATTTGATTTTATAACACTTACTGATCCTGCAGGACCGGCTATTTTGCAGGGAAGCGGTATTGGGTTTCTGGGTCTTTCGGTAATGACGTGGTCGATGATATTTGTTTACATGGGAGGCGTTGGCAAATCGGCTATGTTCCCGTTCCACATCTGGCTTCCGGACGCAATGGAAGGTCCTACTCCGGTTTCTGCACTTATCCATGCGGCCACAATGGTAGTTGCAGGTGTTTACCTGGTTGCACGAATGTTCCCGATTTATGCACTGGCAGCTCCGGCAGCCCTTACTGTTGTTGCCTGGGTCGGCGCTTTCTCCTCCCTCTTTGCCGCAATAATCGCCTGTGTCCAGACAGACATAAAACGTGTCCTGGCCTATTCGACAATCTCACAGATAGGATACATGATGCTAGCTCTCGGAGTTTCGGGATATGGGGGACATGAAGGCCTGGGATACATGGCATCGATGTTCCATCTTTTCACACATGCAATGTTCAAAGCGCTGCTTTTCCTCGGTGCAGGTGCAATAATTCATGCTGTTCACAGCAATTATATGAACGATATGGGAGGATTGCGCAAATACCTGCCAATAACTCATATAACATTTCTGATAGCCTGCCTGACGATTGCCGGGATACCTCCTTTTTCGGGATTCTTCAGTAAGGATGAGATACTTGCCGCTGCTTTCACCCATAATAAACTGCTGTTTGCCATTGAGTATGCTGTTGCCGGTATCACAGCTTTTTACATGTTCCGCCTTTATTTCAGTGTTTTCTGGGGAGAAGAGACCAGCTATCACCATACCCCTCATGAGGCTCCGGCGACAATGACAGTACCTCTTATAATTCTTGCCATCGGAGCAGCTGTATCAGGATTTATTCCCTTCAGCAGGCTGGTGACATCCGATAGTAAGATATTTGAGACAGAGATTGAATGGGGAGTGGCAATACCATCTGTTCTTATCGGACTTCTGGGAATAGGAATTGCCTACATTTTATATGCGAAAAAGAATTTGCTTCCGGAAAAGCTGGCTGCAACATTCAAATACTCATATAAATGGGCCTATAATAAATTCTATATTGATGAAATATATCTTTTTATTACAAAAAAGGTCATTTTCAGATTTATTTCTGAACCGGTAGCCTGGTTCGACAGACATATTGTTGACGGCACTATGAATGCTATAGCAGCTGTAACTCAGTCTGTCTCTTTCAGAATAAGAGAATTTCAATCGGGTCAGATACAGAAATATGCTTTTGTTTTCGTTTCAGGAGCAATATTCCTGGCAGTGATTATTATTTATTTATGGCGTTAGTGAGAATGAACGATCTTAAAATATGAATATATTATCATTATTTGTTTTAATCCCGGTCCTTACGATAACCGGTATCGTGCTGACAAAGGATATCCGGCAGGTGAAAACCGTTGCAAGTATCGGAATGGGGATACAATTTCTCCTTTCAGCACTTCTCATCTTTCTTTACCTTTCAGCCCGCCATGCAGGTAATACAGCTGAAATGCTGTTTGTTAAGGATATCGTCTGGTTCAAGAGCCTGAATATTCATTATGCCGTCGGTGTGGATGGTATCTCGGTGGCAATGATTGGGCTAACATCGGTAGTTGTATTTGCAGGGATATTTGCGTCGTGGGAAATGGAATTCCTTACAAAAGAATTCTTTATATCGCTGATTCTTCTTGCGACAGGTGTTTTCGGTTTCTTTATCTCGATCGACCTGTTTACAATGTTCCTTTTTTATGAGCTTGCTGTGATCCCGATGTACCTTCTGATAGGCATCTGGGGAAGCGGTCCGAAAGAGTATTCTGCAATGAAACTGACCCTAATGCTTATGGGGGCTTCCGCACTTCTGCTTGTCGGGATACTGGGAATTCATTTTAACTCGGCACCTGACGGTGGTCAGACCTCCTTTAATATTCTTGAGATTTCAAAGATCACAATCCCTATAAAGGCTCAGTATATATTTTTCCCGCTGACATTTGTAGGTTTTGGCGTGCTTGGTGCATTATTCCCTTTCCATACCTGGTCGCCCGATGGTCATTCATCAGCACCGACAGCAGTTTCGATGCTTCATGCCGGGGTGCTGATGAAGCTTGGGGGATATGGCTGCTTCAGGGTTGCAATTTTCCTGATGCCCGAAGCTGCCCATGAACTCTCATGGATATTTATAATTCTTACAACCATAAGTGTTGTTTACGGTGCATTCAGCGCTATAGTCCAGAAAGACCTGAAATACATCAATGCTTATTCATCGGTGAGCCATTGCGGACTTGTACTTTTTGCGATCCTGATGATGAACAAAACTGCGATGAACGGGGCAATTATCCAGATGATCTCACACGGACTTATGACAGCCCTGTTTTTTGCCCTTATCGGAATGATATATGGCCGGACTCATACAAGGCTTATAAATGAAATGGGCGGACTGATGAAAGTTATTCCTTTCCTGTCGGTATGCTATGTAATTGCCGGTCTGGCATCTCTTGGTCTTCCGGGCTTAAGCGGATTTGTTGCTGAAATGACAATCTTTGTCGGGGCATTTCAGCATCCTGAACTGTTTTACAGGATAATGATTATTGTTGCGGTTACTTCAATTGTAATTACAGCCGTATATATTCTCAGAGTTATCGCAATACTTCTTCTTGGACCGGTTACTAATGATCATTATGAACATCTTACCGATGCCAGGTGGTATGAGAAGGTATCAACAGTGACACTGATAACTTTCGTTGTTTTTATCGGGATGGCTCCTTTCCTGCTCTCTTCGATGATCGGAGTCAGCCTTCAGCCAATAATAAGTAAAATACTGGCATTGAATCCGTTTTAGGACCCTTTCAATGACAAATGACATGAATGGATTACAAACAATTATATCGTACAAAGAAATAATATGAGTCTGGAAAACTTTGCATTAATGCGGCATGAACTGCTACTGACTTTTGCGGCATTGCTGATCCTGACAGCTGAAATATTCGCAGGTTCCAAAAGCAGGAAATCTGTCAGTCTGTTTTCAATAGTCCTTTTTGCTCTTATAACAATAACAGGATTTCTGCCATCACCCGAAGGTACACTGTTCGGGGGAATGTATGAAGTAAACAATACAAGGCTCGCAATGAAAAACATCCTTAATATCGGAGCATTGCTTGTATTAATACAATCGGTTACCTGGCTCAGCAAAGCAGAAAATAAGGATAAGGTAAGTGAATATTTTATACTTGTGATTTCGACACTTGCCGGAATGAATTTCATGATATCGGCTGGTCATTTTCTTATGTTCTATCTCGGTCTTGAACTGGCAACAATACCAATCGCTGCACTTGCTGCCTGGGACAGATACAACAACAAGTCAGCCGAAGCAGGTATTAAGCTTATTCTTATCTCATCTCTCTCTTCCGGAGTACTGCTGTACGGCCTGGCGATGATATACGGGACAACGGGAACACTCTATTTCAATGAAGTGGCACAGCTGTTTGAAAGCAAAAACCTTCAGATACTCGGTTTTATTTTCTTCTTTGCCGGCATGGCATTCAAAATATCAATCGTACCGTTCCATCTCTGGACCGCTGATGTTTACGAAGGAGCTCCTGTTAATATAACATCATATCTGTCAGTTATTTCGAAAGGTGCCGCCATATTTATTTTTATAATTATCCTGTTTACAGTTTTCCCCGTTATTACTGTTACCTGGCAGAAGCTTATATATATTTCTGCTGTTCTCACAATGACTGTCGGTAACCTTTTTGCCATTCGACAGCAGAATCTAAAAAGGTTCCTTGCCTTCTCTTCTATTTCCCAGGCAGGTTATATTCTGCTGGGGCTGATCGGAGGCAATCAGCTTGGAATGGCATCGGTTATATATTATATTCTTGTTTATATTTTCTCAAACCTGGCAGTATTTGGAGTCGTTGCAGCTGTATCAGATGCCCGGGGAAAAGAGAATATTGATGAGTATGACGGACTTTACCAGACTAATCCCGGTTTAAGCCTTGTGATGCTGCTGGGGCTGTTTTCCCTTGCCGGGATTCCGCCATTCGCCGGATTCTTCGGGAAGTTTTTCCTTTTTACAGCGGCTGCCGAGAAGGGGTTCTATCTTCTCGTGACCATCGCTCTTTTAAATACAATTATATCATTGTACTATTATCTGCTGGTAGTGAAGGCAATGTTTATCAACAAAAGTGATAACCCTATTGAAAAAATCAGCAGCGACTTTCCCACACGTCTTGCTCTCGGGATTTGTATCGCAGGTATTGTCATAACAGGCTTTGCAAGTATTATCTTTGAGATTATTAAAAATATGAGCTTCGGAGTTTCTGTTGCTGGCTGACAAGTAACCAGCACCTTTATTTTAAGGCTAACATGCAAATAGTATCCCAGAATGATAAACATTCCGGCAACAGATAAAAAAAGGGTTGTAATTGTCGGATGCGGCTTTGGCGGACTGACCCTTGCAAAGAAGCTGCGGAACTCTCCTTATCAGGTTGTCATTATCGACAAACATAATTACCATCAGTTTCAGCCTTTGTTCTACCAGATAGCATCAGCCGGACTGGATGCAGATTCAATTACCTTCCCGATAAGAAAAGTATTTCAGAAGTATAATGACTTCTATATTCGCAAAGCTGAGGTGCTGGAGGTTAATGTATCAGATAATCAGCTTGTAACTTCAATTGGTAAATTAAATTACGATTTTCTGGTGCTTGCCCATGGAGCGACAAACTCATTTTTTGGCTCCGATAAGATGCAGAAATATTCCAAAGGAATGAAGTCGATAGCTGAAGCTCTCGATTTAAGGAACTCTATTCTGATGAATTTTGAGAATGCAGTTGCGACAACTGATAAATCGGAGCAGGAGAGGTTGCTGAATATTGTGATAATCGGAGGCGGGCCATCGGGAGTTGAAATTGCAGGCGCACTTGCTGAAATGAACAAATTCGTCATTCGCAAAGATTATCCTGAGCTGAAAGACAAAGCTGTTAACATACATCTGATTGAAGGGACCGGCCGGCTGCTCAATTCAATGTCGCCCGAATCATCCGAAAAAGCCAGGCAATTTCTAATGAAGTTTGGGGTGAGGGTTTTAACTGACACATTCGCAGTTGACTGTGATAATGAAAGTGTTACCACCAGCTCAGGCGAGAAAATCATAACCGGATTAATCCTCTGGACTGCAGGTATTGCAGGAAACAGGATAAAAGGCTTTTCTCCTGAAAACTATGGTAAAGGAGGGCGGCTGAATGTCGACAGGTTTAACAGGATAAAGGGGTATGAAAATATATTTGCAATCGGGGATATTTCATTAATGACTGAAGATAAATATCCTTCAGGCCATCCTCAGGTAGCACAGGTTGCAATACAGCAGGCTAAAATCCTGGCAGAAAATCTTAAAAATATATTCCTGAACAAACCTCTTAAAGAATTCTTCTATAAAGATCTGGGAACGATGGCGACAGTAGGGAAAAACCAGGCCGTTGTCGAACTTCCCTATGCCCGTTTTCAGGGTGTCTTTGCATGGTTTGTCTGGATGTTTATTCACCTTATGAGCATAATTGGCGTAAGGAATAAGTTCATGATATTCATAAACTGGGCCTGGAGGTATTTTACTTACGATCAGTCTCTCCGGCTGATACTCAGGCCTAAAGGCTGTACTTAGAGATCACTGCCATCAGTTAACACATAATAAATATACTTATTCTGATCGGGCCTGGCGATGGTGGTTGGTGCAATTATTCCAAAAGCCTGAAATCAATTTCAAGGAAATCTTCCACCTCCTTTAACCATCGGTTTTGAACAAAGGCAATATGGACGGGATGATTATTATATTGATCATAAGCCTTCTGATCGGCAAACTCCATTGACAACCCGAAATCATATTTATTCTTTTTGCTGATCTGCTTCATGCATTCAAATTTCTCAACACCCGGAATTTCTTCAAGTTTTCTGATGGCATCGAGGAAATCCTTTTCCCCGGAAGAAGCTGCGGGATGTTTAAGTTTAAATACTACCATGTGACGGATCCTTGT
>DOTV01000172.1 GCA_003520925.1 Bacteroidales bacterium
GAAATGAATATGTGTACTTTCTATTTCCGGTAATTTTCAATTCCTCCTTCAGGTTTACAGCTGCTGTTTCATTAAGTTTATTATCATCAGGTTCAACTTTTTTAACCTTCCCCGGAGGATATCCAAAGTATTCGTGAAAACATTTATTAAAATAGGCAGGGCTGCTGAATCCCACTTTAAATGAAGCTTCAGAAGCAGTTATATCCTTACTCGTGAGCAGCTTTAAAGCTTCTGTCAGGCGGATCTCACGTATAAACTGACTTACTTTTTCACCTTTTGCCAGAAAAAGCTTCCGGCTCAACCTGTAATGGCTCATTTTCATTTCACAGGCCAGCTCCATTACCCCGAATTTCTCATTCCCGAGGTTTGCCAGAACTATTTCTGTCAGCTTTCTGATTAAAATCTGGTCCGGTGAAAGAGGTTCCTGCATCCGATTGTTAATAATTTAACAACATCCGAAATAATCTCTCTTTATGAAAGTCAGTAAAATAGTAAACTTCAATAATTTATGCAAATGGATTTTGATGGGGATATGATCTTTATTGATATAAAAAATAAACGAAGTGTTTGAACTTAATTCTATTATGGAGCCACCGGGTTTCAAATCGCCGCCTGACAGGGCCCTTAAATATTAGTCGAGAAACTGTCACGTCAAGAACCCCTGAATGTGCGGAGCCTCAGTAACCCTAATTAATTGTATAGCAATGGTTTTCACTTGCGATCAGAAGATCCTTCACTCCGTTCAGGATGACAGGGTTTTTATGGAGTTCGGGTAAGAAGCGGCGGGCCGCAAATAGTAATCATTCATTAAAACGCCTTGCGTCCGCGGCCCGCCGCTTCTTCCCATTCCAACCCTATTTAATATTGTCATCCTGAGCGGCAGCGAAGGATCTCCTGATAATGCAACGAAATATTTTCAGATAGAATTCAGTGTCAAACAAAAGCCCCCGGAGCTGATTTCCGGAGGCTGAACTTGTCAGTACTGTCAGGTTCAATTTATTGTTTGACAGCTTTAACTAATATGACTGTAAATCCAGGAAAATATGAACAAAGCGACTCCCCAGTCCAGAAGAAGTCAAAGTGATAAAACAAAATAATTTGTGAGCCTCGATTTCCTTTAGCACTGATATGGTCATCATCATTTACGTCGATACCACTGGTTAAGTATTGGTCTTTTATGCGGAAGACTTCACCGATCCAGGTGCTGACAGGAAATTTGAAATAAAAGTCTGATCTTTATTGCTTACTTCGTTTACAAAAAAGGGGTCTCTATATGAAAAAAACTATTCCACATGATATGATTCCAAGAAAAACTCAAAGTGAGATTCCTGGGAAAAAGACCAAACTCCAAAGTGTAATCCCGGTCAGGTTTATAATTCTCTGTTTTTTGATACCAATAACGGTTTTAACTGTCGTTAATCTTAGCTGCCGCAGACAACAATCAGAAAAGCACTCAGCTTATTCATTCCGGATCCCTCCTGATTATCTCAGGGAACCTTCAGATATTCCATCTTTCTGGCTTACTTCCTGTGACGAGGTTAATAATTTCCTTATTAAGACAGTACATAAAGGACAAATCCAGACCGTAGGAACTTCGGCCGGCGGAAGGCAGATCAGGGCTGTCCTTTACGGAAGTCCTCGTCAGGGAAAGGGTACAACAACATTCTCAGGGTCACTGGGTTTCGGAGATGTTCGAGCCTACCGGGGGCCCGATCATGACAAGACAGTGTACATGAGTATGGCAGCTGTTCATGGCGGTGAGTTTGAAGGAATTGTCGGTATGGTGAATCTGATATCTGTTATTGAAACAGGGAAGGATTTAAGGGGGAAGGAGTGGCCGGGTATAACAGAGGCAATATCTGAAATTGACCGTTTGATACTGATTCCCATTACAAATCCTGACGGAAGGGAACGAATTCCGCTGAGAATGGAGCTATACAGGGACACTATTTACACCGTACCTGAATACCTGAATACAGGTGGTATGCCGGACGGTACAATCACCGGATGGCCACAGATAAAGGAATTCATACCAATAGATTTTTCAAAACCCGGTTTCCAGGGAGGATATCCCAATGATGCCGGAGTAAATATTCAGCATGATAATTTTCTGGGGAAGAAACAACCCGAAACTCAGGCGCTATTTAATCTTGCAGAACGCGAAAAGCCTGATCTTATAATTAATATGCATACGGGCGCCCTATATATGAGGATGGACAGACCTCTCGGAGAGCCGGCTCTTCATCCTGCATTTGACACACTCTTTAAATATGTTCATTCAGAACTTGCCGTTAACGGACTTCAGGAAACAAATGATCCGGCGATCGAAGGCAACCCGGCCAGGGCTGCCACGGGTGTCTATAATATTGATGGAGCCGTGAACTGGCATTGCGGAGCACTTAGCGTTGTGGTGGAATCACCAAGTCACGCATTTTCAGGAAATAGCGCCACACGAAAAGCTAAAATAGAATCACCTGACAATCTTCTAAATGCGCAACTTATATGCCATCAGCAAGCTATGAGATTCCTGGCAAAAACCGGGGGACGCTCAAAATGGTTGCCTGCCAGTAAATAATGTTCACACATCAGATGTTTTGTGATCTACAGGTATAAGCAGTGATTATAATTCAATCAGCTCTCTTTAAAGAATTAATTGTTGATAAAACCTGAGAATGATTTATACTAAATTGTGCCAGTCTCTAAAGAGCTTAATAGTCTTATATTTGGCCTGTTTTAAAGAAACAATTCAATTATGAAGGAAAAGAATTTATTGATTCTGTCACTTCTTCTCCTCACCTGTGTTACAAATGCACAGGTATACCAGTGGAGAGGACCTAACAGGAACGGTATTATACCTGAAAAAGGACTGCTGAAAGCCTGGCCCGACATAGGTCCGGAACTGCTATGGTCATTTAACAGTTTGGGTGATGGTCATACAAGTGTGGGACCCGGAAAAGACAGACTGTTTATAACAGGGCTTGAAGGAAATACAGGATTTCTTTTTGCTTTCGATTATAATGGTAAACTTCTGTGGAAGGTACCCTACGGACCTGAGTGGACTGAAAACTATATAGGACCAAGGTCGACACCGGTTATAATTGAAGACCGTGTTTATTTTCAGAGTGGCTATGGAGTTGTTTATTGCATTAATGCAGGAATGGGCGAGATTGTATGGTCTGTCGATCTCCTGAAAGAATATGGGGGGAAGAAGGTAACGTGGGGCTTGGTTGAAAATCTGCTGGTAGTTGGCGACAGGATAATCTGCACTCCCGGAGGTTTAAAAAATAATATTGTTGCACTTGACAGGGTGACCGGAAAACTCTTATGGTCAAGCCCCGGAAATGGAAGGGCCTCTGCATACTGCTCATCTATTTATGTTAAGCATAATGAAACAGACCTGATAATAACCACCACCGATGGTTCTGTAATAGGGATTGATGCCAATTCAGGTCAGGCTTACTGGCACTTCCCGCAGAATCAGGGAAATCATATTCACGCCAATATGCCTCTTTACTCTGATGGTATAATATACTGCGCCACTGAAGAAGCAGATTCTGACAATGGCATGGTTGCCATAAAGCTTTCAGATGACGGAAAGAAAGTCACAAAGTTATGGAGAAACAGGGAACTCATGAACCTTATGGAGGGTTTTATTCTTCTCGATGGGTTAATATACGGTTCTGTTTACGAGGCCGGAAAATGGTTCTGTGTTGACGCAAAAAATGGTACTGTAATTCATTCGTTCAGCGGCCTCAGTGACGGGATTATCCTTTTGGCCGACGGGCTTTTCTACTGCTATACCAAGAAGGGAGAAGTTGCGCTTGTTTCAGCAGACAGAAATGCCTTTTCAATTATAAGTCATTTCAGGGTCCCGATGGGAGACGGCCCCCATTTCTCACATCCCGTTATTCATAAAGGCAAATTGTATATCAGGCATGGACGGGCATTAATGGTGTACCGTATATCCTGATTATCTGTTAGTCACTCCAAAATGAAGACGAGCGAAGCTGGCAGCAGTATTCTCTTATGTTCGAACGGATTAGAATGATCAGAATAAACCTCAGAGATTTGGTACCCACACATAACTTGATCCCGGGGCAGGTAGCCCGCATACGGGACGAAAAAACTCCCTCATGGCGGTCGAAGGTTTTTTTATGACCTCACCCTGGACTCAATTCCTTATGATCACCAGAAATCAAATACCTTTTCGTTACCCGCCGAATTCTTGATACAACGAACTGAAAAACCATTTTTCTTTTCAATCGGTATAAGAGCCAGATCTCCCCTGGAAGAGTATAATGTCCCACACCAGCTTGTAGCATCATCATCATCTACATTAGTCCAGAAAAAGGTCGTCTTGCCTATATGTTCAATAGCCTTGTCACCGCTGCGGCCACTTGAGAGAGCAGTAAAACCGCTTGAGTTGGTCGCGCCTGTATTTGGACTTTCCCAGGAAGTAGTTCCGGTCTGTTTAAGTTTTCCGCCTGCTACTTCGTCACCGCCAAGATAGTTTGATAGAAACCACCAGTCCTGCATCGATGGCAGGTGCCAGCCATCAGGGCAAGCTTTTGTGGCAGCTTCCCAGGTATACAGGTAACCGTGAGTTTTTAAATAATCCTTGACATCATCATAAACCGTGCACCCGCTTTCAGTTTTAAAAGCAAGATTTTCACCCATCCATATCTGAGTGTCAATTTTGACGGTTTTGTAAATTTTGCCATCCCTTGGATCAGTCATTGAGCCTGTTTCCTGGCCAAATGTAAAGGAATAAACAGTGGTGACAATATATACTACTGAAATCAATAAAAAAGATTTCTTCTTCATTCTAATAAGTTTAAATTATGTTTCGAAGTATTCCGGAATTGCTTTGTTGGATAAAATCCGGAATTCAACCTTTACCCGTTAAGCACCCAGCCCTTGCGATATTCCTTGGTCAGAAAGGCATTGGCAGCGGGATCATTTGTCACAACTCCCTTACCAGGATCATACTGCAATTCCTTACCAGCCTGATGAGCTGCTAGCCCGAGCATCAATGTCTCAATCATACGCCCTGCATAATCAAAATCGCAGTCTGTTTTAAGGTCCCCCTTACATGCATTGAACCATTGTTGCTGGAATCCTCCGAGAGGAGGTGCAACCTTATCAGGGGTGGGTGGTTTGTAGTAGGTCATGTCTGCTCCGCTGCGATCCGGGATAAGTATACGTGTGGTGAAGTCAGCTATTAGAGTTCCCTTGGTGCCTTTGAACATTGCCCCATGGCCGATTTTACTGATGTCAATAGCGGGATTCGGGCTGGCAGGCTTTAATGTCCCCTGATACCATTCAACCGTAATGGGGCCCCTCCAGCTGTTTGCCGGAAAATTAAATTTAGTATGCATGTTCGATGCAACAACCTCCGGACTGAATGGATCTCCTTCTGCCCAGGCGCTTGTAGGCTGTCCTGCATCGATTGCATTCCAGGCAAGGTCCATTGTATGGCTGCCCATATCTCCTATCTGCCAGCTGCCGAAATCATGGTACATATTCCAAAGCAAACATCCGGCTCCCGGCCTTGCACCGAAATATCCCGGATTAAATGGATGCATCTGAACCGGACCGATCCACTGTTCCCAGTCGATTTCCTTTGGTGCAGGTCCTGCTGCAGGAAGATAACCTGTTTTATCATGAGTCCTGTTGCCCCAGGTTATTGCCTCCTTCAGATCGCCGATGGCCCCACCGCGGACCAGTTCAGCAACGCGGTCAAAATTCTCATTGGCATGTCGCTGGGTTCCGTGCTGGGTAGCCAGCTTGTTCTTGTTTGCGAGATACACCTTCCGAACCTCACGTGCTTCCGTTACACATTCACCAACTGGTTTCTCGCAATAGACATGCTTTCCGCGGTTCATGGCCCAAATACTTATGAATGCATGGTGATGATCCGGCGCACAAATCAAAACAGCATCGATATCCTTTTGATCGAGGCACTTGCGCCAGTCTGTGTACTGTTTGGCATTCGGATACTGCTTTGCAGCAAGTGCCATATTGCCTGCATGTACATCACATATGGCAACCACGTTTTCGGTCTCCAATGCCCCGTAATGCTGGCTGCCTCGTCCATGTGCCCCTATCAGGGCGATATTCAGCTTATCACTTGGACTTCTTCCTGAAAGGATACTTCCCGGAAGTATTATCAGTCCGGTACCGGTAGCAGCAACCGATTTAACAAAATTTCGTCTCTTCATAATGGTTAGGTTAGTAATTTAATTCCGTTCTGGATCTATATTAAACAGTATTTATTTTTCCGGTTAGAGATAGAAAAACATCAGGATTTTTGTTATTTTAAAAATAAGGGATGTTTTAGTTATTTCAAAATTACTAAAAGTTTCGTCAAAATATAATTCAGAATTTATTTGTAGGGTGTAAGGTTCTATCAGCCGAAATTATCAATGAAGCTTTCTTCAATCCTTCAGCTGTAGCCATGATGTTTATTTTCCCGGGAGTTGTTTCAGGTCTTACAATAGCCAGACATACTCCCTGATAAGCTTTTTTCCCTGGTTGCTGAAAGCTGGACATATCTGCGGGATTGCCGCTCCCAACGCCTGCTATTTCACCCCTGCCTTTTACCTTAAAAGTGACCATTATGTCATCGGCATCAGGAACGATATTCCCATCTGAATCGATTATCTCAGCTCTTACATATGCCAGATCATTGCGGTCTGCTCTGATCCTGGTTCTGTCAGCAATAAGTCTTATGGCTTTCGGTTTGCCTGTTGTTTTAAGGGTCTGTGATGAAGTCTCCCTGCCATTTTCATAACAACGGGCAACCAGAGTGCCAGGCTCATAGGGAACCTCGAATGCTGCCGTGATTGATTTTCCCGGATCAAGATTCTGCTCACCAACCAATTTGCCATTTAAAGTAAGTCTGACCTGATAGCTGCGGGTGTAGACATGAACCTGCATTTTTTCACCCTCATGACCTGACCAGTTCCAGCTTTTCAGTTCGTCGGGGAATCCCCAGCTGCTGGTGATCTCTCTTTTACCTTTCGGAATGGGTCGGTGAATGAACATTTCAACTTTGCTTTTACCCCAGACTACTGATTGATAATAAGAAGGCACCTTTCTGTTTCCAATAAGGTCAATGTCGCCCTGGTAATTTGTGAATACCGGCCAGGAGTCGCGCCTGAATTCACCTCCCGCCGATGTTGAACTGGTATCAGGTACAATGTCCCTAAGCTGAGGCATACCTCTGCCCGCCTCACCAAGGTTATCTGTTGCCGTCCAGACAAAATAGCCTATAACATAAGGATGCTTTTTAACCATCTCATAGTTTTCAAGGGCGAGGGGAGGATTTGTTTCGGTTCCTATCATAATACGCTCAGGATATTTTAAATGATCCTCCTCATATCTCTTATACGCATAGTTATATCCTATTAAATCAAAAAGGGCCATGTGTTCCGGGATCTCATCCCATTTGCTTTTCTGACCTCTCATCCATGCAAAATCGTTAAAGCATTCTGTGACCCAGCGGGTCTGATCATGCCGCCGGATTTCTCCAGCCAGGTTTCTGGCAATTCTTAGTCCTGAAGTATCAAAAGCCTCCCTGATTTCATTCCCTGTGCTCCAAATTATAACTGAGGGATGGTTCCGGTCGCGCCTGACCCACGACTCCACATCTCTCTGCCACCATTCCCGGAACCAGAGATGATAATCCTGATTCCTTTTGGCAGTCTCCCATGTATCAAATATCTCATTGATAACTAATATCCCCAGACGGTCGCAGGCATCCAGAAGTGCTGTTGAAGGAGGATTATGAACGGTACGGATCGCATTAAATCCAATGTTTTTTAAAACCTCAATCTTCCGCTCCTCTGCACGATCGACGGAAGCAGCCCCAAGGGGACCATTATCATGATGAATGCAACCACCAATAAGGTCAATTGATTTTCCATTTAGAGTAAAGCCGTTTTTTGAATCTATCCTGATACTGCGTATCCCAAAATGAGCTGCCAGCTCATCAACTGTTTTATTATTTATCAGCACGGATGCCTTTGCAATATAGAGATTCGGCTCATCGACCGACCATAGAAATGGCTTTTGAACCGGGATATCCTGCTTTACCTGTATTGTCTGACCAGAAGCCACTTCGGAATTGCCGGTTACAGTTGCAACTACCTTACCCGAAGGATCGCGTAATTCTGTTCGCAGCGCAAAACTTTCATTATTAGTGCCTGAATTTACGATAGTCACCACGACTTTTACTTCCGCCCTGTTCCCGGTGATAATGGGCGTTGTAATGTACATTCCTCCTGATACATCTATGTGAACCGGATTCGATAATGTTAGCCAGATATGCCTGTTAATTCCTGATCCTGAATACCAACGTGAATTCATACCTTCATTTTTCACGCGAACAGCGACAACATTCGACTGCCCGGGTGGATTCAGATAAGAGGTAATATCATAGTAAAAAGGAGTATATCCATAAGGATGAAATCCCAGATGATTGCCATTAAGCCAGACATCAGATTCCATATAAACCCCGTCAAACTGCAGGTAAGCTATTTTATCCCTGTCCTCCTCGTTTATAACAAAGTGCTTCCTGTACCAGCCAATCCCTCCTGTCAGATAGGCAGAACTTCCTTTATCTATGGCGTATCTGTCAAATGGTCCGATTATATCCTTACCATTCTGTCCGGGCAGATCTTCAATGCTCCAGTCGTGGGGAACGTTGACAATCCTCCAGCCGGAATCATTGAAGCCTGGGGACTCAGCACCTGAAAGAGTGTCCTTCATAAAGAGCCATCCCTCATCAAATGAGGTCGTTCTGACGCTGGTGGAAATTTCAGCAATTTTGCTGCCTGAGAAAACAGGGAGAAAAACAGATACCGATAACGTGAATAATAAACTTAAAAAAAACTTAAGTAAAGACTGTCTCGGCATTTTCGTAGTCTTAAAAACTCAAACATAAGAAAAAGCCCTGGTGCAAAGGCTTCAGGGCTTTTTGCAATTTGGATCTTTACACTTCCTCCGGCATATTAAAAGGCTTTCTCCCTCCGTCAGGTCGCGACAGATAAGCGTTGGCAGCTTTGTCACCGATAAATTTCTCGGTTCTGGTGTCGAATTCCAGCTTCCTGCCAGTCCGGTATGCTATATTTCCCAGATGCATCATTGCTGTCGACATATGACCGCTTTCTATTTCAGTTACAAGATCTTCTTTTTTGCGGCTGGTTACACAATCAACAAAATTCTGGAAATGATAATCAATTCCCGATTTGGTTATTTCGTCCCATCTGGGATTTGGTTCAAGGTCAGCATTTGTCACCTGCATTGAAGGTTTGGCAGTTCTGTCCTGCTGTGCCCCGGATGCAAAAGCAGCGGTTCCTGTTTGTCCTCCTGCTGTTGCCGGCCCTCTGCCCCCTTCGAAAACCTGGAAAGATCCACCCTGTATAACTGCATAACCCTTGGTCCCGAGCCAGAGGTGGCTGTACGGTTCACTTGGTGTAGGAAGACTTCTGACCTCCAGTTCCATAATAGCTCCATTCAGGTATTCGAATGCCGCAACCTGAAGATTTGGAATCTCCTGATCAGATGTCTCCTTAAATGCATAGAACCCGCCGCAGCATGATATTTTCTTCGGATGCTCATTGATATTCATACCAAGCCTTATAATGTCCATCACATGAATGCCGTTGTTGCCAAATTCACTGGTGCTTGTATCCCAATACCAGTGCCAGTTATAAAGGAAATGGTTTTCGTTGAACGGGATCATCGGTGCCGGTCCCCTGAAGAGATCCCAGTTAACTCCCTGCGGAACTGAAGTATCAGGCTTTTTGCCAATATCCTGACGGCTGCGGTATACTGTTCCGCGTCCCATGTAAACATCACCGATGACTCCATCTTTAAGCAGTTGTATTGCCTTAAGTGAAAGCCTGTTGGATCTGCGCTGGGTGCCTGCCTGGACTATTCTGTTGTATTTTCTTGCAGCCTGAATCATCTTTCTTCCCTCGTCAACATTATACGAAATTGGTTTTTCAACATAAACATCCTTTCCGGCCTGACAGGCGTTGACTGCCATTAATGCATGCCAGTAGCCGGGTGTGGCTATCGAGATTATATCCAGATCTTTGTCCTCCAGCATCTTGCGATAATCGGTAAAGGTTTTGGGCTTTTCCCCTCCCAGACCTTCTATATCGGTGATGGCTTTTGGCAATAGATAATCAACACAGTCGCAGATGGCTGCAACTCTTGTCTCTTTTATCCTGGTAAAATTGGCTGTGTGACCGCTTCCATTATACAACCCCCCGCGATCGTGTATTCCGATAACCCCGACATTAAGCCGGTCACTCGGTTTTACCTGCTGGAATCCTTTAATATAAGCCGGAGCAACTGCAATACCGGCTGTAGCCAGTACCGACTTTTTCAGAAAAGCACGTCTGTTTTCACTCATCTTTATTGGAATTTTAATTGGTTAAATTATCGGTTTATAATAGATTGCAATCAGTGGATCCATTCTTTTATAACAAAATGAAGGTAAGAAGAATTATTTGATTTTACCGGCTTTGCCTTACCGGAATAAATTTATAAAACTATCTGATTGCAGGTTGAATAGAACTTCCTTTCAGACTATTCTCTGTATAAACTGCTGCTCCCTGAAAATATAATATGGATAACAGAAAATGCCTGAATAACTTACCTAAGGATTTGGTCAGTTCCAGAATCTATTTCTGAGGATGGTTCCCAAAAGCAATTAAGTTTACAGATGAGATTTGATTTCCGGTTATTTATAATGTAATTTTGATCATAAACAATAAAGTGAACCATGAAAATCATTAAAAAAATTCTCAAGGCTGTTCTGATATTAATAGCCGCCATTATTATTGGCTTCATCGGCCTGATTGTTTTTGCCATGATTTCCGATTACAAACCGGTAGAAAAAGAGATTATTTCGCAGTCAGGGACCCCTTCATTGCTGGAAAATTCCATCACCCTTTCTATCCTGACCTGGAACATCGGCTATGCCGGACTCGACAAGGATATGGATTTTTTCAAGGATGGCGGGACTAAAGTAATTACACCTATGAACAGATGTCTGGATAATATTTCAAAGATCGGGGATTTCTTATCAGGAAACGACACGGTTGATTTTATACAGCTTCAGGAAATTGACCGCGACAGCAAAAGAAGTTACCGGGTTGATCAATATGAGAGAATAGCGGGTTTACTCTCCGGCTATCATTCGTTCTTTGCAAAAAACTATGATGTTTTTTTCGTTCCCATTCCTCCCGCAAAACCTATGGGTAAAGTATTATCAGGCATTGCCGTCTTTTCGAAATTCGTTCCTGAATCATCGGCAAGATTTTCTCTTCCTGGAGATTTCGGTTTTCCCACTCAACTGTTCTATCTCGACAGATGTTTTATTGTCAACAGGTATAAAACTGAGAACGGAAATGAACTTGTTCTGATCAACACCCATAACGAAGCATTTGATGAAGGGGGAATTATAAGAAAGGCCCAGATGGAAAGGCTGAGGCAATTTGTTCTGAGTGAATACAATTCAGGGAACTATGTAATTGCAGGAGGTGACTGGAATCAGTATCCTCCCGGTTTCAAACCTGACTTTCAGGGTAACAAGGAGTTCACAGGTCAGATCGGGAATTTTAACCTCGTGGGAATCGAATCAGATTACATGCCGGTGGAATGGAAATGGATCTTTGATCCTTCCTCCCCTTCATTCCGGACCCTGATGGCTGAATATAACCCGGCAGCAACACCAACCAGTGTTTGTGATTTCTTCCTCATTTCACCAAATGTAGAATCCGTTTCTGTAAAATGCCATCATCTTGGTTTCGTCAATTCAGATCACAATCCGGTCATCATGCAGGTAAAACTAAAATAATCAGAATCATATATAATATTTTTGAAATAATGACTTCAAGAAGAAATTTTTCGTCAAGACTATTCCTTACTGCTGGCTTTGCTGTATCAGGTGCTCTTAACCAGCTGTCAGCAACCCCCCTTTCGGCTTTGCCTGAAAAGAAGTCCGGATCATCTGCAATCAGGAATGATCGGGAAGCTTTTAAGATCAGCATTTTCTCAAAGCATCTGCAGTGGCTCGATTACAGAGGGATGGCAGACATAATTTCCGAGATCGGTTTCGACGGAACAGATCTGACCTTAAGGCCGGGCGGACATGTATTGCCCGAAAGAGTGGAGGAAGATCTGCCAAAAGCTGTTGAAGCATTGGCCAGGGAAGGCAAAAAGATTTACATGTTAACGACTGCAATTGACAATGCAGATGATCCGATAACCGGGAGGATACTGAAAACTGCATCATCTCTTGGCATAAAGCATTACAGGATGGGATGGGGTCATTATGATGACACCAGGCCGGTAGAGGAAAATATAAAGTCGATGCAATTAAAACTATCTAAACTTGCAGACCTGAATGAAAAATACTCAATATCCGGTGAATATCAGAATCATTCCGGAGCAGCTCCCGAAGGGATTTATTTTGGCGGTGCTGTCTGGGATATTGCCAAAGTACTTAAAGAGATTGATTCACCCTGGCTGGGTTCACAATACGATATTTTTCATGCAACGGTGGAGGGTGCAAATACCTGGCCTGTTGGTTTTAAGCTGATAAATCCTTACGTGAGAACAATTGACATTAAAGATTTCAAATGGATCGAAAGGGATGGCAGAATAAGATCTGAGGCGGTTCCGTTAGGAGAAGGAATGGTTGATTTCAGTAGATTTTTCGGGCTTCTTAAAAAGGCTAATCTTCAAATCCCTATATCTCTTCATTATGAATATCCTCTTGGTGGAGCTGAAAACGGATCCTCAGGCTTAACAATCGAACGTAACCAGGTTAAATCAGCAATGAAGAAGGATCTTTTAATCCTGAAAAGATTCCTTGAGGATGCAGGACTCTCTTAAATTGATACTTCAGGCTTTTGAGAAAACAAGCACACCATTTTGCCCGCCAAAACCGAAAGAGTTAGAAATCGAAGCACCAATTTTCATAGCCCTGGCTTCATTTGGTATTAAGTCCAGATCACATTCCGGATCTTTCCATTCAAAATTCATAGTTGGAAGTAAATACTCCAATGCCAGTGACTAAAACTGTTCTGTTTTTATCCCTGTCAGGGTTTAATTCTCAGTGAATTAAAATGAATTTGCGAGCCAAAGATACAAATGACGGACAATCTGATCACACTAATCCAAAGATCTTGATTACTTTTTGCCAAAATGAATTTAATACCCAGATTCGTAGCTAAATATTTATTGTTTCCGATTGTTTGTTAATTATTATCATGCTTCAATATGGCAGTCAAAGAAGGGAAGATCTTTATACTTATACTTATCATTATGCAATAAAGAAGTATCTTTTTTATTAAAGAGCTTCACATTTTGAAAATACCTTAACTTTACAATAATGATTTACCAGAATAATGATATTAATAAAGTAATAGGCTACATACCTGCAGTTCTTTGGTAATATTAAGACTTTAATAATACAACAGAAACAAAAAATTCATTTTGGAGAATTAAATAAAAATTGCTTTAATTATGAAACATCTTCCTTTTCCCAACAGAATCGCGATAGTTACAGCACTATTGTTTACCACAATGTCGCTCCTGGCACAGGTTAAATATGTCCAGTTAAAACCTATGTCGCAGGTAGTATCAACCTCGTTGAAATCCGTCCGAACATCCGGGGCAATAACCTTACCTACCATTACATGGGGAGGTGATATCGCAACGGTCTATGCAGAGATTAACGGCATCTTCAAACAAAACGGTCTCGACTTCACACTCAGAAACGAGGATAATTTTAAAGATCAGGTACAACGATGCATTAACGGTGAAACACCCTATTTAAGAGGAACAAAAGGGATGATCAAGATGGCAAGCGATGCATTCAAGGCAGCTGGGATTGACCTTGTGGAGGTCTACCAGTTAAGCTACTCGAATGGTGATGACGCAGTTGTTTTCCGCAAAGGAAAAAATATCAATAACGCCAGGAATGTCGCTTTGCAACTCTACGGACCGCACATGGACTACGCCGCCAACCTTTTCACCAGCGCCAAAAGAAAACTTGAGGATATCAATTTCAAATACCTTGAAGAACTTACTGTCAACGATAATGGCACGAACAACAATCCAGTAGAAGCATTTGTTGCAGATCCTACACTTGACGCAGTTTTCTGCATTATACCTGACGCTCTCAACCTGACTTCTGGCGGCACCACCGGTACTGGCAGCGAAGGATCAGTCAAAGGAGCCACGATCGGGCTGACCACTAAATCAGCTAATCGTATCATTGCGGATGTCTACGCTGTAAGGAAAGATTATTTTGACACACACAAGGACGAGATACAGAAACTTACTCTGGCACTTATGCAGGCGGAAGAAGGACTTCGTGACCTCCTGAAATCTAAAGCCTCAAAAATGGGCGAGTATAACAAATTGATCAGCAGATCATCAGAGCTATTCTTTGGTACGCCTACTGCCACAAAAGATGTTGAGCCCATGCTTGAGGGGGGATGTGAATTTGTGGGCCACACCGGTAACGTATCCTTCTTTGTCGGACAAGGTACTACCAGGAACCAGAAGACAATTGACGCAGAGATTCAAAAAGCATTTATTACCATGGGAGTTCTTACCTCTGCCACTAACGTCTTAAACGCTGACTGGGACTATAACGCTTTCGTCCCAAACCTCAAATACGCTAAAGCAGGAGTAAGCACAATAACACCAAGGTTTGATGAGAAAAAAGTCTCACAGGTAGTTGAGAACAAAATTAAGGCTGAAGCCACAACCTGGGAATCAGAAGGAACTCTTTTCAATGTAGAGATCTACTTCCAGCCGAACCAGGAGGACTTCGCGGTTACCAACTACTCGGCTGACTTTAAAGAAGCTCTCAAGCTTGCGCAGACCTATGGTGGTGCGATAGTTGTTATTGAAGGACACTCCGACAGGGGAGGAGTTCTGAAAGCAAGGCAAAGTGGAGCCAGCAGCCAGGAAGTAGCACAGATCGAGCAAGTGGCAAAAAACCTGTCAAGGGACAGAGCCGAAAACGTCAAGAAAAGCTTTCTCGCTTATTGTAAACAGTCAGGAATCACCTTCGACGCTTCACAGATTACTGTTGTTGGCAGAGGTATCGAGTCGCCAAAATTCGTTCAGCCCAGAACTCAGGAAGAATGGAAACAGAATTTCCGTGTAGTGTTCAGAGTGAAACAACTCGAGTCCGAATCCATCCGTTTCGATCCTTCAATATATAAGTAAATATCCCATTATGTTTTAACTATTATGAAAAACATTATAAAACGATATGTTTTCAGAAATGGCGCTTTCATAATAAACTTAAGCGTGCTTGCACTCCTCGTCAGCTCCTGCTTCCAAAATGCACCTGGTGGCGGACAGGTAGATCAATCAGAGCAGGAAGATCAGGAGTCAGATTCACCACAGATAACAATTCTATTCGATGAATCAGAAGGCGTTGCTTCAACTGCTTCCAATTTTTATTTCCTCTTCGATATGAGCGGCAGCATGGATGAAAGATGCTCAGGGAAAAGAAAGATTGATGGAGCTAAAGAGGCTGTCACAAGATTCATGAAGAACATACCTGATGATGTGAATATAGGGTTGATGCTCCTGGGCACCCGAAGTGGAGACGATTTTGCTGAAGCCCTTCCAATTGCTTCCGGCAACAAGGAGGAGTTTCTTAAAATTATCAATAGCCTTCACCCAAGCGGAGGAACTCCACTCGGAGAAGCTCTATCAGCTTGTGTTGACAAAATTGTTGAGCAATATAAGAAGCAGCTGGGTTACGGTACCTACCGCATAATCGTTATAACTGATGGCGAACAGACAGGAATTGATCTGAAGAGACCTTGCAACTACCTCGCCAAGCATGGGTTCATCGGACTATACTCAATAGGCTTGTGTATGAAAAGCTCGCATACATTGAAGAAATACTCACTCTCCTACCGTGATGCAAATAATTACGAGGAACTGGAGCAGGCATTAGTTGAAGCCACTGCTGAATCAGATGTTTTTGATGCAAATCTGTTTGATGAGAATTTGTACAAAGCTGATAGTACTGACCACTAATCAAGGTAGCTAGGCTTCATCTTTGAGAGTGCTATTTTTTTAACCCAAAAATTTGTAGGTTTAGACTATGAATAACAGATCAAAAGGTATAATCGTTTTCATGCTCCTTGGAACCCTGGTCGTTTTGAGCATCTACTTCGGTACAACGTGGCTCGATGGGATTAAGAGAACGAAGAGCTCTGATTCAGGAGGTGCCTCACACACAGTTCATTGGGCAGGCGATAGCTACGCCGGTTACGCCTTCATCAAGTCGACAGAGATGAGGAAACGACTGGCCAGAAAAGGCATTGTGCTTAATTTCTCAGACGACGGCGGGGCTTATGCAGACCGCCTGAAAAAACTGAATGAAAGCGAATATGATTTCATCGTACTGCCGATCAGTTCCTATATTGAGCACGGTTACAGACATAAGTACCCGGGAGTCATTACTGGTGCTATCTCCGAATCCCGGGGAGCCGATGCCATACTAGCATTCAAGGATTTTCCATTCACTAAGGTCAATGACCTCAACGACAGCGAAATCAAGATAGTAGTGACCCCTGACTCGCCCAGTGAGGACCTGGTCAATCTGACCATCACCAACTTCGACCTTGATGAGCTGCAAGGCAGGCAGGACTGGTTGATCGAAGCCAGTGGTTCGGAAGCCGTATATAAGCAAGCTAAAGCCGACCAAAACGACCCGTCGAAAGCCAAGCACATTTATCCCATGTGGGAACCGGATGTTTCAAACGCGATCGATAACCTGGGTATGAAGAAGATATGGGGATCGGACAACTTCCGAAACTATATTATTGATGTATTTGTCTTCAACAGGAAGTACGTGAACAACAAGGAAGAGGAAGTTGGAGAGATCCTTCGTACCTATTTCGAAGTAGTGGACTACTACATGGCCCGAAAGGAGGAAATGTTCGATGAACTCAGGTCAGTAACCGGGGCAAAGAGAACTATGGTTCCTTCTTTCATTGACAATATAAAGTGGTATAATTTACAGGAAAATGCTCATCTTATGTTTGGAATCCAGACGGTTTCGAGTGCAGGATCATACGCTGATGAAGGTCTGGTGAAGACTATCTACGCTTGGAACGACGTTAATCGCCTGATGAAAAAAGATTTCGAAGTGGATAATCCATACGAGATCCTGAACAAGACATTTATCGAACGATTAGTTTCGACGGCAGTCACTCCTGTTGGTACAACGCCAGAGAATGTAAGGAACTTCGAGGCGTTGAGCAAAGAACAGTGGGAGAAATTACAGGAATCGGGGACCATGAGAGTAGAGAACATAACATTCCAAAGTGGCATTGGCCGATTGGACAATGATGGTGAAGTGACAGTTGATAACGTTGCACAAAAGCTCATACACAACTACCCTGACTATCGTGTCCTGGTTGCAGGTCACACTGGTTACGGCGACCCTGAGGCTAATCTGATACTTTCACAGGAACGAGCAGATATTGTCAGACAACAACTGATAGCCGTTTACAACATTGACGAGGATCGTATCCTGGCAAAAGGCTTTGGGGCTGAAAGACCTCCCAGACGTAAAAATGGTGAATCGGAACGAGCCTACCGTTTACGGATGCAGAGGGTCGAATTCATCCTGTTACAATGAGAAATTAGGTTTCCACATGGTACACCTGCGAAGCAATAAACAACAGGAGGAAAAAGCAGTATTCTCTCCCCGGCTGGAGGACTTTGAAGAGAGAGCTATCATCAAAGCCCTTAACAAATCCATCATGGATAATTGGTTTGTCGGCGCGAGTATCGGGGCCATCCCTGTAGGGATTCTGACTGCCATTCTCCTCGGCACGGGAATTGGCATACCCATAATAGGGGGAGCTCTTTTACTAGGAGGAGGAACATGGGCGTGGAAGCGATTCTTTAAAGGAGATAAGTTCTTGGACCAATACCGGGATCACCTGCGACAATTACTTGATGAGGATACTGAACGACGTCGTAATGAATTGGAGCGATCGCTTGAGGCATATGGTAACAAGCATGCATGCGAGCAACTTGAACAGTTCCAGATTAAGATAAAGGTGTTCATTGAAATCCTTAATATGAAATTCCCTGATAAGAACCAGCTGACATATAACCGGTACTACACTATTGCACAGGAGGTATTCCTCTCGGGCATCGATAATCTAAATGAAGTGTTGCTGATCCACAAAACGCTTGATGCTATCGACCTGGATTATATCGAAAGGAGTCTGCAAAGGCTGGAGAAACGGGAGCAGGATGCTTCAATGAAAAGAGAACAGAACTCATTGCTGCAAAGCAGGCAACAATACCTGGACCAGCAGCAGGATATTAAGGATCTTATGGCTCAGAACGAAGAAGCCCTTAGCAAGCTGGATGAAGCAATCGTACAGGTACAGGATATTAAACGGTCAGTAAACAATGAAAGCCAGCTTGACATGGAAGCATCAATAGAACAACTGCATAGGATGGCACAGCAATCATATAAATTTTCACATTAACTACAATAAAAATCCATTGGTAAAATGAGTAAACAACAACAACAAACAGTAGACCCGCAAATCAACCAAAAGTTGCAGGAACATGCCCGCGATATAAAAAACATTAAGAAAGCGGAGTTTAATGTGCCCACAGAGGCCGAATTAAAAGAGGAACTCGAACAACAACTCGGTCTGGCCAAAGATAAGAAGGAAGTCGTCGATCCAAAAATTGATAAGCTGACCGACACTATAATTGATAACTTCTTCAATGGAACATATAACGAGGAACAGAAGAAGAGGTGTATCAATGATCTGGGAATGAAGCATCAGGCAAGGTTGAGTAGTCACAACGCCATCCTTGACCAGTCAATGCAGATGCTGGCAAAGACTCAGGACGGAGGTTCAGTAGCAAAAGATCTGTTATTACTGAGGAATGAGGTTGAGGCATTAAACCCGCACCAGTACAACCTCACGTCTCCGACAAGTGCCACCGCCAAGTTCTTCAGGACAATCATAGGAAAGAAGAACCCCATAAGCAGGTACCTCGAAAGGTATGAAAAAGGGAGCATCGTTTTGAAAGACATTACACAGAGTTTGCTTGCCGGGAAGGAAGGCCTGAAGGACGATAACAATATTCTCGGGATGGATAAAAAGTCTTTGCGGGAAACACTCGATGGTCTTTCCCATGCAATCAAAGTAGGCCAGGTGCTTGATCAGAAGTTCGAGGAGAAGCTTCGGGGGATGAACCAACAGGAACAACCCGATGAGTACCGGTTCCTCCAGGAGGAAGTTCTTTTCCCGTTGCGACAGCGTATCATCGATCTGCAGACCGCGCTGAATGTGAACCAGCAGGGAGTCATAACATACGACTTGCTTATGAGAAACAATGAAGAGCTTATAAAGGGCGTTGAACGCAGTGTGACGATCACTACTGTTGCTTTAAGTGTCGGAGTGACAGCACAGTTCGCCCTGAACAAGCAGCGGATCGTACTCGAAGCAGTAAAAGGAACAAAGGAAGTCACCGAGAAGATACTGGTAGGTAATGCGGAGACCTTGAAGACTCAGGGCGTTGAGATCCAGAAAGGTGCCACTGAACCAACCATCGCGGTGGAGGTCCTGGCCAGCGCGTTCACCAAACTGAATGAAGCTGTTGAGGACCTTTCTAACTTCAGAATCAATGCCTTG
>DOTV01000056.1:0-3093 GCA_003520925.1 Bacteroidales bacterium
GTAGCCCCGGGAACAACTGAGCAGGTGGCTTACCCCATAATGAAAAAGGTATTCAAGAAAAGAGGCATAAAATCAGATCCCTTGCTTGCCCATAGTTATGAAAGGGTTATGCCAGGCCGGAATTATGTTGCCAGTATACGCGATTTCTGGAGGGTCTGCAGCGGTATCAATGAAAAAGCAAGGATGAGGGTTGAGAAATTCCTTACGGAAGTGCTTAATACAGAGAAGTTTCCACTTACCGTGATGGACAGACCGATTGAATCGGAAACAGCCAAGATTGTTGAAAACAGTTATCGTGCAACCATTCTGGCTTTCCTTGATGAGTGGAGCCTTTTTGCTGAACGAAACGGAGTTGACCTATTAAAGGTAATTAAGGCCATTAAGATGCGTCCGACGCATAACAATATGATTTTCCCGGGACCTGGGATCGGAGGATACTGTCTTCCGAAAGATGGCGGTCTGGGACTTTGGGCATACAAGCATATTCTTGGTTTTGAGGATGATATCTTCAAAATTACGCCAATGGCAATTGATATAAATGATACCCGTGGTCTGCATGTAGGTCAGCTTACAAGAGACGCTCTGCGCAATATGGGTCAGCCGATCGCCGGAGCAGATGTTCTGGTTCTAGGCGCTGCTTATCGTGAAGATGTGGGTGATACCCGTTACAGCGGCTCAGAAATTGTGATCAGGAAACTTGCAGAAATGGGTGCTGAGATTCGTGTCCATGATCCTTATGTTGAGCATTGGTGGGAATTTGAACAGCAGGATACGTTCCCGGGTGTCGGCCAGAGTAAATCAAGGTTCTTCAGAAACCAGGAAAAACTGAAGGAGATACGTATAGAACAGAATCTCGACAAGGCTCTGGCTAGCGCTGAAGCTGTTATTCTTGCTGTTCCCCATAAGGCATATCTGAAAATGGATCCTGATAAAGTTGTAAAGAAAATTGGCCATCCGGCAGCTATAATTGACTGCTTTGGAATATTGACCGATAATGATATCCGCAGGTATTTTGAGCTCGGATGTGAAGTTAAGGGATTGGGTCGCGGACATATACAAAGGATAAAGGATGAAATCCGTAAGGGATAAGCTGACTTCATGATTGAAAACGAAGGGCTAAAACGAGAGATAGGAACGTGGGGACTTGTTGCCAATTCTATAAATATAATAATAGGGGCGGGGATATTCATATTACCTGCCATAGTTTCTGAACGCCTGGGTACAGGAAGTCTGCTTGCATACCTGGTTTGCGGACTTCTGATGCTGATGATAATGCTTTGTTTTGCTGAAGTAGGTACTAGAATTACCATCACCGGAGGTGCATATTCTTATATAGAGACCGCTTTTGGCAGGTATGCAGGTTTCCTTACGACCAATATTTTTATTTTTGGTGCTGCAGTGATGGCAAATGCAGCAGTTGCAAATGGTCTTGCCGACACGCTTTCTTATTTTTTCCCAATATTTAAACAGCAGTGGATCAGAATGTTATTCTTTGCTTTGATGTTCGGTGGACTGGCATATTTTAACATAAGAGGAATTGCCAGAGCAATGGCAATTGTAAGGTTCAACACAATAGCTAAACTGATTCCGTTACTTATGATATCGGTTTTAGGCTGGTTTTTTATAAAATCATCCGATATAACAATAACTTTTGGAAACTCATTCAAAGATATCGGTGAGATATCATTAATCCTGCTTTTTGCATTTGTCGGCGCTGAGACTGCTTTGAATGTTAGTGGAGAAATAAAAAATCCTGAAAAAACCATTCCAAAAGGTATCTTAATAAGTATACTGATTGTTGTTGTGTTGTACATTTTAATACAAATAGTTGTTCAGGCAATTCTTGGCGAATCAATAACTGAACACCGTGATGCACCTCTGGCTGAATCAGCAAAAATAATGTTCGGAACTACAGGTGCCCTGATAGTTATTATTGGTGCTGCATTTTCAATGTTTGGAAATATAAGCGGTATGGTTCTCAATATGCCAAGAGTTTTGTATGCTGCAGCCCGTGACCGGGTCATACCGTTAAAATCTATGGCAGGGATACATCCTGTATTCAGGACACCTCATAAGGCAATAATAATTTATTCTATACTGGGTTTTGCTTTTGCATCAACAGGAGAATTCAGACAACTGGCGATGCTTTCCAGTGCTTCATATTTGCTTATTTACCTTGGTGTTGCAATTTCAGTTATCAGATTCAGATTTTCTAAAAACAGTGATAAAACTTATTACAGGAATCCAGGAGGAATATTGGTTCCCGTGATAACTACTTTCTCAATAATATGGATTCTGTCAAATCTGCCTAAAGATGAGCTGACCGGAATGGCTTTTTTTATTGCGGTTATAAGTCTTATTTATATAGTTATTAGATTGGTGGGAAGGAAATCTTCAAGCCAGAAAGTCTGAAATAAATCCTTGGCAATATAAAACTCGACTGAGTCTCGTTTATATCTGATTTTACGTCAACCAGTGTAGCTTGACTCAAATTCTTTTAGATTAGTATTTCCTATAATTAATATTATGTAAAATAGAAATAACAAATAATTTTTCAATATTTCTTTTTTATCCCCTATTTGCGGAGGCTACAATGTTACTGGCTTATAGTCCGAGGTATGTTCCTATGAGCTGGGACTCAGTGCTGTCGAGAATCGGAAGACTCGGAATTGCGAAAAGATTAATACCTGAATTATCTATTGCTCCCCAAACTGAAGTGCGGATAAATTTATATCCATTCCTTTGAGCTGCTGCAATTATTTCGGGATCTCCTGCCCCATCACCATAAGGAAGCGAAAGAACTGTAACAGAACCGGGAGTATGCTTTTCAATTAATTCTTTTGACCTTCCGAGTTCATAATCAAGGAACGAATTATATTCGGCTGAGGTTCCATATTCTGCTTTGTTTCTGAACAGATACTGGTGTGAATATGTATGCGAACCGAAAGTAAAAGGTCTTTCTCCATCTAATAACATATAGTTACTCATATCCTCAACTTCTTCCCATGTAACAAAGGAATCGGAACCCATCTTATGTGTCCATAGAAAAAAAGTTGCTTTAGCATGGTAACGAAGCAGTAATGGTCGCACAAG
>DOTV01000056.1:3468-4646 GCA_003520925.1 Bacteroidales bacterium
TTGATGTTGTTTTCCTTTAAATATTTCAAATCTGCCTCGAGCTTATCGATGCTTCTCTCATAAAGATTTGATGCCTCCCCCGTTACAATCCTGTGATACATCAGAACTATTACTTTTCCAGGTGGTTCAGGTACAGGTGCAATTTCGGGTGAGCAACCGGCTGCAATCAAAAAACAGAATGTTAAATAAGAAATTAATAACCTTTTCATGATCCAGGATAATTAGACGCAAGAATAACTATAATATGAATTAAAAAAGCCTCTCCGGTAAACGGAAAGGCTTTTTCTTATATTTTATTAATTCTGACCTTTTTAACGTTATTGCTGTTCGAGGGTATCAAGCTTTGCTTTTACAGCATTATATTTATCAGTCATCTTGAGTCTGTAATATAGTTCTTTAAGGCCCCTGAGTGCGAAAACATCATTTGCTTTAAGTTCGCTCGCTTTTTCCATATATGGAAGTGCTTTTGCGAAAACTGCCATTGCAGCTTCAATAGCTGAATTGTACTTAGCAACATCCATAATATCATTAGCTTTTACGAACATATCCGAAGCTTTGTTAATATAAGCTGCACCAAGTCCATACTGGCTGTCGTAAAAGTCAGATTTAAGCTCAACTGATTTTGTCAGGTCAGCAATTGCTTCATCATATTTGGACTGGTTGAGGAAGATAACTCCTTCTGCAAAGTAAAGACTGTAATTTTCCGGATCGTCAGCTTTGGCAAGGGCAAGATTCTTCAGAGCATCTTCATTTTTGCCGGCTTTAATATAAAGGTCAATAAGCTGTAAGGTAACGTTTTTGTCGCCCGGGAATTTATCGGGCAGGCTTTTCAACAATGCTTCAGCTTTCACAGTATCGCCAAGTTCAAGATAACTCTGGGATATCTGGAAATACGGCGTGACCCCAAGGTATTTCATTTCAGCACATTTCTCAAAATACTTGATTGCATCCTGATGCTTACCGGCGTTCATAGCTGCCAGACCGGCATTATAATACATTCCGGTGTCGGTTAATCCAACATATTTATCACTTTCAGTGATTTTAATCTGGGTTTCGAACGATTTTAGAGCTCCTGCAAAATCCTTTGCCTCAAACTGTGTTCCACCCTGTGAGTAAAGATCAAGAGCCAGGGAATTGTAAACCATTCCGGTAATGATCTTCTTTTTTGTAGAGCCCTT
>DOTV01000246.1 GCA_003520925.1 Bacteroidales bacterium
GGGTCATCAGCTTTTGCATCGGGCGGAAATACGTCGATCAGCTTAACCACAAAGTCAGCGTCTGTCCCAGTTGTCGAAACAAAGAGATCAGCATTCAGCGGCCCTGCCAGGGTAATGTCTTCAGTGAGAATATCAGTCTGATAAACCATTACATCAGGACGTCGGGAAGCAAATCTCTGATCGTCTGTCATATATGCTTCTGTTCTGTTAGTATGGACATCTTCGGTATACGGCACCGGATTCGATGGATCAGAAATATATTCATCGTAGGATATTTTGGTCACCGGAGCCTGGAATGATGCCGCCTCGCCAGATTGAAAATAGAGATTTTTTTCAACCCTGTTTTCAGGCGGCCATGCCGAAAATTCTCTCCATTCATTTGAGCCTGTAACAAATATTAATGCTTCAGGAAGTGCCTGGTTCCCGGTACCTTTCAGGTATAAATTAAAGAAGTTTTCCTCCTCGAGTACATATTTCTTGTTTGCGTCAAAACCCCAGTAAATATTTCCAAGGTTATTAGCTTCACCAAACGCCCATTGTCCGTGAGACCAGGGCCCCATTACAAGAAAATTCTTTGTTTCGGGAGGATTCTGCTTTTCAATTGCTTCGTATGTGTTCAGGGCACCGAAAAGGTCCTCGGCATCAAACCATCCTCCCACTGTCATTACTGCCGGAGTCACATTTTTAAGATATTGTCGGGGGTCTCTTGCCTTCCAGAAATCATCATAATCGGGATGTGAAAACGCGTCATTCCAGAATTTAATGCTGTCGCCCAGGTATTTAGGAGCAATATTTTTTATCGCACCAAGAGACAAAAAGAAATCATAATTATCAGGAACGGGATATCTGAATGCCGGGTGACCCTGTCTTGTCGGGGTCCTGTGCGGCTGACCATTACTGTAATAAAAATTGAAGCAGTCCTGCAGGAAAAAAGCACCGTTATGGTGAAAATCATCACCAATGAACCATGCTGTCACCGGAGCCTGAGGGGAAACTGCCTTTACTGCCGGATGTGCATTGATAATTCCCATTGTGGAGTAGAATCCGGGATATGATATTCCGAAAATGCCGACTTTCCCATTATTATTGCTGACATTCTTAACAAGCCAGTCGACAGTATCCCATGTATCGGTTGTTTCATCAATATCATTAGTTTTACTCTTTACCGGGATTACAGGACGGATATCCTCATAAATCCCTTCGCTCATGTATTTTCCCCTGACATCCTGGTAGACCATTATGTATTCTTCCTCCACATATCTTGAATAAAGCTGCATAAAGAAATTAAAATTCGACACTCCGCCTGGTTCTATGTTATATGGCGTTCTGTTCAGCAGGATCGGATGATTTACAGAACTGTTTTTAGGGGTATATACTGAAGTAAACAATCTGACACCATCCCTCATGGTTATATAGACTTCCTGCTTATCATACTTCTGCTTCAGGGCATCAGGGCTGTTGGGTGCTGCCTCAATGGGTTTTCTTCCGAAGGTTATGTTGAGCTTAAGTCCTCCCTGCTCAAGATTACCTGTAATCTCGGTATAGGCGGGATTTACTGTTCCGGCATATTTGAAGCCGGCGCCTGCATGAGTGAATGAAAAACTGGGAAAGCTGAAGGTTGTGGTTGTCGAGGGTATCCCAAAAGCTCCCTGATCAGGACTGTCCCATGTGGATGTATAACCCTGTCCGGCTGATTTTACATGAACAGCTAGCCTGAGTTCTATTCCCTGTATATTGGCCTTCCCGAACCAGTCACCTTCAATCGACTGCGCGAAGGTGTTGCAAAAAAACAAGATCACCATTGCGGTTGTAAACAATACTTTTGTTCTCAATTTCATCTGTTTCATTTTATTTCAATTTTATATCATTCTAATCCAAGCTTTTTAAGTACTTCCCCGGGATAAACCGGTTTTCCATTCTTTGTAGCGGCTCCGGTTATCTTTGCGCGCACAATGAGTTTCATATCTTCTGCTCTGTAAATATCCTGCAGGAAGACAAGCCTGATATTTCCCTCCCTCTGAATATTTGTTCTTACGATAAACCTGTCGCGGCTTCTTAACGGATACTTATACTCAATTTCAACTTTTGTTACAATGAGGTCTGTCCCTTCATCATGAAGCTGTGCAAAACTGATTCCCTGTGAGATCAGGAATTCGTGCCGCGCATGCTCAAGGTAATGCTGATAATTTGCATTATTGACCACCCCCTGAATATCACATTCATAGTCTCTTACATTAAACTCAGTGTTATGTAAATAAAATGGTTCCTGCATGGGATTCTGTTAAAATTACTTAAACATAAGCTCAAGCTGCAAAGTTCAATTTATTTAGAATTTAAAAACCTGTTTTTAATAAAAAGAATTTTGATTCAAGAGGTTTTAGGATATTATCAGAATTACCGACGGGCCTGCCTGTTACATCAGCTCCTGAAATTTCAAGCGGGTTGCCAGTCAGGCCGTTTTTCAGGCTGAGCCGGGCCTCTTTTCCGTCAGTCTCACGCAGATGGATAAGTATTGTTTTTCCATCATCAGAGGGAGCGGCGCTTACCAGAATTACATTCACAGGCCACCCGTCAATAAATGATCCCTCTGTTTTATCATCCCCGGTACCTTCCCCCGGAAGGATCCTTGTAAGGTAAGGTACTCTTGAGCCCCACCCGAAACGGGATGCATAACTGTCCGAGATATCTCCGGATGTCGTCAGGCAATAGGTCCAGGTATGCCCTCCCCTCTGGTCGGCATTAAAATTTGTGACCCAGTAATTGTTCATCGGCCATGAAAAGAGATGTGTGCTCTGGGGCATAGCCCCGGCCTGGTACCGCCCTGTGTTGATAGCTCCAAACTGCATCAGCGGCATCTCATTGCAACTCATAACAAGTTGTGCCCCTGAATTCCTGACCGCGGTGAAGTTCTGAACTGTGTACCAGTCGCTGGAGGAGCCTTTTATCTGATCTTTGCCGGTTTCGATTATTCCGCCCTGTACTTCGGTAAAATGCTTACCGTCTTTAAGATTGAACGGGAAAGCGATATAAAAACTTTCCGGATCAGTAATGCTTTTTTTTACGATTGAACAGACAATTTCAACCCGTTTTTCAGTATTGTAAAGCCTTATTTCGAATGAATAACCTTTTGGATTGATTGTTGTTTCAGATTCACCGAAAAACCTGATGCTGTTAAAAACAGGACCTTCGGTAACCGAGTCAAACCATATTGTATCAAGCGGAGATCTTTTAAAATCAACAAGCATTTTTCTTTCCATCTGGCTTCTGTTTCCGAGCTGCTCCAGGATAAATTCAGCCATTCCGTATTCTGAATTCCTGTCGACAAATTCAAGGGATAAATCTTTATCTGACCATGATCGGATTGTTCCTTTTGAATAATCAGGGATGATTTTATACCACTTGTTTTCAAGTGATTGCGGTGCTTCCCTGCTAAATTTGCTGTTTTCTCCGTTCAGGGGACGGATCAGGTATTTCTTAAATCCAAATGCGGGAATATCATCAAGCCAAACTGCCCAGTATGTTCCGTCTGAGCGTTCCGACAGAGCCTGAACAGGTACCCTGGTTCCCTTGCTATCGTATATTCCTGCGGTACTCCCCCGCGGTACGATCTGGTGATCAACATAAATCACTGCCTGTCCTGATCTTTTCCAGTTCAGGGTGTTAAAGACAATCAGGGATGGTTCTTTTTCCCTTTTAAACAAGCTTTGCAATAATCCCATCGCATCTTCCCCAAGCGAGGAGGTACGCCGGTTTGCTTCCCACGCATAGGACTCCTTGAGGGCTCTTTGCTCCATGGTCGGCTGGCTGAATGGCTCCCTGACGCTCTCAGAATATCCTGTGGTATGCTCGGTATAAAACATCAGGGCATCATTAACCAGGTCAATTTTATTTTGTGTCCCCACCGGAAGCTTTATGCCTGCAACAGCTGCCATTGAAAGAGCTCCGGTATTTGCTTTGAATGAGGCAGCAGCTTTCCGGGTAACTGATGTCTCTCTTGCCGCCGAACCGAAACCGTCAGTCCACCAGTCAGGCCATGCACCTCTTATTACCGGAAAATCATTTCCGTGTTCTTTTTCCATCTTTCGGAAGAAAAACTCAGTTGTGGTGTTCGAAATTTTAGGCCACTCGAAAACCTCATCCCACTTTTTTATCATTTCACTCGGCAGTGTCGAAGGTGGCGAATTATCTGTCAGATATCCTGATAATTGAATAGCGATTTCATCAAATGGATATTTAAGGGTCTCAAGGTTTTTCAGATATGTAAGCAGGTTGTACTGGAATTTGTTCAGATCACCGTTCTGAATCCCGAAAACCGTATTCCCGGTCATATAATGTTCAGCCCTGAAAGTCAGGATCCTCTTGCCGGACGGTGATTCCCACCAGAACATTGTAGGCTTGTCAAAACAGATAAGCGCACGATGCCCGTGTGTGCCCATGTTCAGGTATTTAATGCCTAGCTGGTTGAAATAATCATTCATACACCAGCCAATTCCGTTTACATCATTTTGCATTGCCAGGGTTACAGGAATGCCGCTGGCACTTATCCTGCCTGCAGCTTTTAGAGAAGCAGCAAGTATTTGTTCGTCAGGGATCTCATCGAAATTGAAATACATGCCGGTAACCTCAATGCGTCCTTCCTTTATGCGCTTGACAAGACGACGGACCTGATCTGCAGGCCGGCATTTCAGAAACTCATCAACCGGCCATGAGGCTTCGCAGGTCCACCTGAATTTTGCATTGTCCGGATAATTATCTGTTGCGTCACAGTAATCAAGAGCATAATCAATATACCTCAGATGTTCCGCCAGTATCTCCGTTTGTGATCTTGTATAACCGATATCAGTATGCGAATGCTGGATAAGATCCACATTCCATTTTCTTACAGGATTCAGGGTAACAACAGTCGACACAGAAAAATTACCGGTAAGAACTTTAAGGTTGATATTTAATGGCTTAAGGACCTCCGGAAGTCCAATGCTGACATTGTTATACCCAAAATTCAAATGAGCATTTGAGACCAGCTTATTGTTGGCATAGATTTTACAGTCAGTCTCTTCCCCGAAATAAAAAATCCCTGCTTCAACAAGCTGAAGTATTGTATTATCTTTCTTTATTAAGGCTGGAAAGGGATTAAGCGTAACTCCGGTTTTAACCTGTTGTTTATAGGTCATGTACCATGAAGTTAAATGTGAAGAGCTGCCTGATACTTTTATCCTGAGAGGTCTTCCCCTGATCAGTTTTGCCGATGGAATCCTCAGAATCATGTATCCGTGGTGATCTCCATTCTGATCGGTCATTAATGAATGAAAACTCAGGCTTGAACCATCATCTGATTCAATGGTCCATTCCTCACGTCCGTCAGTATTGAAGCCAAACCTGTGTTTCAGATCTGTTGTAAGGTACATCGGGGCGTTTCCTGGACTTGAGCCGATAGCTGCGACCCATATAAATGCCGCATATTTCTTTTTCTCCGTGAGAGAGGGAGCATCAGTTTCCCACTCCATAAAGTCATTGGCGCTTTCGGCCCTGATAATTATGCTCTGCCGGAGCCCGGGAATGAAAGAGTGATAATCAAAATCGGTACCTGATATTTTAGCTGAATAACCATTTACAAGTTCATCCCCTGAATTGATGAATGGCTGTCC
>DOTV01000021.1:0-3045 GCA_003520925.1 Bacteroidales bacterium
GCATGGCTCGCAATGACGGTGGACAGAAATTAAGATTCGTAATTAGTGACTAAAGAATATAGCTTGAGGGCAGAGTCACTGCGAGGATACGCCTGCCGGCGGAGACGAAGCAAACTCATAGTTATTAACAGGATGTAAAATGAAAATCTCCGGCCAGTTAGTAGACGTACATAAGCGACAGATTTATCCTGCTGAAATTTCATTCAGCAACCAGATTATTAATAAAATAGTCAGGATACATTCAGCCCCTGAAAGGTATATACTTCCCGGGTTAACCGATGCTCATATCCACATTGAGAGTTCCATGGTAACTCCGGGATCATTTGCAATGGCTGCTGTTTCACGTGGAACAACCGCAGTTGTATCAGATCCTCATGAGATAGCAAATGTACTGGGAATACCCGGTGTAAAATACATGATAGACGATGCAGCACGAGTGCCTGTGAAGTTCTTCTTCGGAGCACCATCCTGTGTACCTGCTACTTCCTTTGAATCGTCCGGAGCAATAATCAGCTCTGATGGTATCAGACAAATTCTGGAGAATCCTGAAATAAAATATCTTGCTGAGATGATGAATTTTCCGGGCGTCATATATAATGATAGTGAGGTTTGGAAGAAAATTGAAATTGCACATAAATTGAATAAACCAATTGATGGACATGCCCCCGGATTAAGTGGTGATCAGCTGAGAAAGTATGTTTCCGCCGGAATAACAACCGATCATGAATGCTCAACAATTGAAGAAGCCAGGGAAAAAATCGCACTCGGGATGAAGATACTTATCAGGGAAGGGAGTGCTGCAAAAAACCTGGATGATCTTAAAGATCTTATCAGAACCGATCCTGATAAAATAATGCTTTGCAGTGATGATCTTCACCCTGAAATGCTTGTCAAAAGACATCTCGACAAATTGGTGGCCGGACTGATTGCAGAAGGATTTGATCTGTTTGATGTGATTAGGAGCTGCACAGTTAATCCAGCAATGCACTATGGCCTTAACACTGGATTGCTTAGGCCCGGTGAACCGGCTGACTTTATCGTTGCTGATAATTTAAAAAGTATGAATATTCTCGAAACATGGATAAATGGAGAAAAAGTCTTTGAAAGGAACCAGGTTCTCTTCGAATATAGGAAAAACAGTACGCTAAACAACTTTAACTGCTCTGAAATTAAGGTTGAAAATATTGAACTTGCTTCGGCGGGAATGAAATTAAGAGTTATAGAGGCATCCGACGGAGATCTGGTCACCCGGGAAATTATTACTGACGTAAGAAATGGAGAAAAACTCGAAGCGGATACAAAATCAGATATCCTGAAAATTGTAGTAAAGGACCGCTACAGAGATATGCCGCCTGCTGTCGGATTTATTAAAGGGTTTGGATTGAAATCAGGTGCTTTTGCAAGCTCGGTGGCTCACGACAGCCATAATATAATCTGTGCAGGCACCAATGATCAGGATATTGTCTCGGCTGTAAATGAGATTGTAAGACTTAAAGGGGGCCTTGCCGTTGCAAACAGGAACAGTATCAGTTCCGTGCCGCTTCCTGTGGCGGGAATAATGTCGGATGAACCCGTATCCTTTATTGCATCAGAATATGAAAAACTATCTGATCTGGTTAAATCATACGGGTCACAAATGTCAGCACCGTTCATGACCCTCTCCTTTATGGCACTGCTAGTGATACCGGAATTAAAACTGAGCGACAGAGGATTGTTTGACGGAAGGGAATTCAGATATACATCGCTGTTTAAGGATTGAGTAAACCAATTTAGTTTATTCGGTAATTTATTGTCTGGGATTGCTTCGTCATCCCGATTTCTCGGGATTCCTCGCAATGACCGTAATGTAATTTGATGGTTACGGTCATTGCGAGGAGTCCATGGCATCATGGACGACGAAGCAATCCCATTCATTTATTATCTTTGCATCTGTTAAGTTATTATGTCATTGCTGAAAAGCTATAATGAAGTCTTGTCTTCACTCCCTGACAACCCCGGAGTGTATCAGTTCGTTGACTCTTATGGAAAAATAATTTATATCGGAAAGGCAAAGAATCTGAAGAAGAGGGTTTCATCCTATTTTGCAAAGAACCAGTCGGGTAAAACAACAGTAATGCTTAGCAAAGCAGCCGGGTTAAGGCATATTGTCGTGGAGAACGAATCGGATGCACTGTTGCTTGAGAATAACCTGATTAAAAAGTACCAGCCCAGATATAACATACTTCTCAAAGATGATAAAACATTCCCAAGGATCTGCATAAAGAACGAACCATTTCCAAGAGTCTTCAGTACCAGGAATGTGTTTAAAGACGGCTCCCTCTATTTCGGGCCTTATACATCAGGGCTGATGGTCAAAACACTTCTTACACTTATAAGGCAGCTGTACAAGCTCAGAACCTGTAACCTCAGCCTGACCCGGACCAATATATCAGCAGGGAAATTCAGGCCATGTCTTGAATTCCATATAGGCAACTGCAAGGCTCCATGCATTGGCAATCAGAGTGCTGGTGAGTATGACGAGTCCATACGTCAGATCCGGGACATCCTCAGGGGAAATATCCTCATGGTTACCGGCCATCTTAAAGACAAAATGAATGAGTTTTCAGGAAAGCTGAGGTTCGAGGAAGCCCAGCTCATCAAGGAAAAGATTGAAATTCTGAACAGATTCAGAAGCCACTCCGCAGTTGTAAGCAATACAATAAAGAATGTTGATGTCTTTGCTTTTACTCAGGATAATGAAAGATGCTATATAAACTATTTAAAAGTAGTTGAGGGTGCAGTGGTACAGGCATTTACGCTTGAATTAAGATCGAGGGTCGATGAAGAAAAAGAGTCTTTGCTTGGGTCGGCAATTACAGAAATAAGGGATCGCTATTCAAGTGATTCTCCTGAAATAATTGTACCGTTTCATCCTGATATTCAGCTGGATAAAATAAAATATACTATACCCAGGATAGGAGAAAAACTCAAACTCCTGGAACTCGCTGAAAGAAATGCAATCTATTACAAGCTCGAACAGAAAAAAAAGCTGTTTGAACACAAACC
>DOTV01000021.1:3374-5396 GCA_003520925.1 Bacteroidales bacterium
CATATCGAGTGTTTTGATAATTCAAATATAATGGGAAAAGACCCGGTTGCCGCATGTGTCGTATTCCGGAACGGGCAGCCAAGCAAAAAGGATTACAGACATTTCAATATTAAAACAGTTACCGGTCCGGATGACTTTTCTTCTATGGAGGAGGTTATTTACCGGCGTTATAAAAGAATGCTTGATGAAGGCAACCAGGTTCCGCAGCTGATAATCATTGACGGAGGAAAAGGGCAGCTTTCATCAGCAATGAAAAGTCTTGAGAAACTTGGATTAAGAGAAAAGGTGACAATAATCGGTATAGCAAAAAAACTTGAAGAAATATATTTCCCCGGAGACTCTGTTCCGATTTACCTTGATAAAAATTCATACAGTTTGAAATTGATCCAACAGATGAGAAATGAAGCTCACAGATTCGGAATTAATTTTCACCGTGACAAACGCTCATCGGGAATGATAAAATCGGAACTGGATGAGATTAAAGGTATCGGACCAAAAACGAAAGAGATCTTGCTTAAAACTTATGTATCACCAGAAAAAATCAAAAATGCATCCGTAGAAGAACTTGAAAAACATGTTGGCAGGAGTAAGGCACAAATTTTGGTTAACTTCTATAAAAACCGGCCCTGAATCACATTTTTAGTAAAACTCAATAAAAACCGACTATATATCTGATTAACTAATATTTAAATAAGCAAGGAGTTCCGGTAAAGTCGCTGAGAATTGAATAAATTCTGTGGTCCAGGAAGAGAGTGCGGAATATTTAAGGGAAATTCTGTTAAAACCAGGTCCCCTTTTTCAATTCCCCCGCCGTGGGAAAAATTCCGTGCTTTAAACCAATCATTTTTTTGCAGGTTTTTCTCCCCCATTGGGGGAGATCAAGAGGGGATTTAGGAATAGTTAAAAACCTTTCTAGAATTCCACCCTGAAATTAAAAACCGGAATCATACCAAGACTGAGAATATCATTTGAAATAATGCGGCCATTTTCGAAACCGAACCTTCTTCTAAAAATATTTCTCCTTCCTGTCACATTCTGAATATCGAGCATTATTATCCAGGAATATTCCGGCTGGTTCTTCCGGAAATTTATTCCTGCATCGAAACGGATGAAATCAGGCAGTTGATTTTTATAGCTCTGGTAGTTATCATAAATGATCCGTTTACTTTTCAGCGATTGGTATTCATTTACCGGAGTATACCTGTAACCACCTCTGAGCATAACTCTGCTGTTTATTCCAATGCTGTTTCTTTTGTTCCTTCCGACAGGAAAATCCTTGCCAGCGATGATGTTTGAAATATACCGGGTGTTATAATAGGTGTTATAGCGCCTTTTGTCTCCTGCCATATACCATGAATCCATAATGGATCCGGTAATAAGGAAATAATAATTCCGGCTGAAGGTTTTTTCAAAAGTAACTTCTACTCCGTTGTTCATTCCTGTCCCTGCATTTTCCAGTACTGCATCGGTGAGCCTCTCTGCGGCATTTATGGTTGAATACTGGCTTGTGATTTTATTAACAATGGGGATATTGAAAAGATACTGGATATAACCCTCGATCCTGAACCTTAAATGCTCCGTCATCATCAGATCCAGACCTGCAACCCAGTGAAGTGATTTCGAAAGTTCAAGATCCTTATTTAAAAGACTTCCTACCCCTTTTGTGTCTTTGATAAGAGCATTATAAACCGCCAGGGACTCAGTTCTGGAATGAAGTCCGAATCCTGCCAGAAAAACATTTCCGGGAGCCATCTGCCAGCGAATGCCGATCCTTGGTTCAAGGCTTAACTGATCATTCAATGAAAACCTCATAAGATGGAGTCCGACAATAAATTCAAAATTTGATGCACTTCTGTATTTCCACTGAAAATAACCCTGATATAAATTGCTTCTCACAGAGGGATCAAGAAGAGTATCATATCCACTGGTTGAATTAAGTCTGTAATCAGACATTGTGCCTGACAGAAAATTAAGATTGACGCCGCTTCTGAAAATGTTCCTCTGATTCAGTTTATGATTGGC
>DOTV01000021.1:5759-6091 GCA_003520925.1 Bacteroidales bacterium
GTGGAATAAGCTATCACTGATTTCAGATACGTCTTTTCATCATGCATAGTATAAAGGTATTTTGCACCGAATGTAACTGAACTTTGGAGACCCATTTCTTCCCACCTGTCGGAAAGTGATTTCCATAATAATGTGTCGCGTACCACTTTCTTACCTATCCGGTTCGATGCAAGCAGACCAAAAAAGTTAATTGTTCCGGAATTGCGGAGAGGCAGATTAATATTGAAAACCATATCTCTTGTGATGGGGGCGACATTTGTTTCTTCAAGGTCAATTATTTTCAGATCGGCAAGGAATTTGAAACTTGTATACCGTGCGTTTAACAGGTAAGA
>DOTV01000021.1:6467-9038 GCA_003520925.1 Bacteroidales bacterium
CCGGAAAATGCATTGCCGTATTCAGCGGGAAATGCCCCGGTGAAAAAGTCAAAATTGTCAATCACGTTTGATGTTATTGCTGAAAATGCACCTCCACTCCCTCCCTGCCCGTCACTGAAATGGTTTGGATTTGGAACCTCAATTCCCTCAAGCCGCCATAATAATCCGCGCGATGAATTACCCCGGATAACAATATCGTTGCTATAATCGTTATTTGCATTGCTGATTCCTGCAAAAGCATTTACTATCCTGGAGGGGTCATAGAATCCCCCGGCATATCGCATAGCATCTTTTGTTCTGATTGTTGTGGCACTTACCGTTGCCATGGGATTCAGACTCGATTTTCCTGAATCTCCGGGTCTGACAACAACCACTCCTGTTTGTATGACTTTCTCCTGAAGCTCAACCGGAATATAAATTTCCTTCCCGGAGGCAATCAGCATATCATTTATGACAAGGTCCTCGTATCCAAGGAAAGTCACTTTAACTGATATCCTTCCTATTTCAGTATTCAGTCTGAATTTACCATCGGCATCAGTTGATGCACCAGATGGCGGTTCGGTATTTAATATCACGATATTTGCTCCGGCGAGCGGTCTGCCTGTCTCTTTGTCGGATACAACCCCCTTTAAAGTCTGGGTAATTGTCTGAGCATGGATTGTCAGACTAACGAACGTCAGGGAAACCCAAAGTAAGACATGCCGTCCCATTTAAAATCTAATTTCCCAGCCGGATATTCAGTTTTTCCTCGATCATGGCGGCGATTTTAGGAGATCCGTTTGTCAGGAGGGATTCTATACCGGTCGATTCAGCGGCTCTGACGTTTTCCTCAATGTCATCTATATAAAGACACTCTTCTGCTTTCAGCGAATATCTTTCAAGAAAACATTTGTATATTCTCACATCAGGTTTTGAGAGTTTAACCTCGGATGATATGATACCTCCGTCAAAGTATCTGAAAAAATAGTAATCATTCTTTACCTCTTCAAAAGTATCCAGGGGAAAGTTGGAAAGGTAATATACGCCAAAACCCTGTTTTTTTAGCTCAGGAAGGAGTCTGACGTTGTCATCAAGGGGAAACATTATATCGGCCCTGAAATTGAAAACAAGGGCTATTTCCTCCCTTTTAAGGGCAGATCTGATAGCAATTGAATCGATAGCTTCATAAACTGTTATTTCTCCGTTGTCGAGCTTTTTCCATTCCTCGCTCTGAAAAATATCGGAAATGATAATATTCCTTATGGTTGAGGGGTAGTTTTTCTTCTTCAGGTATTCAGAAGGGATAAAGCTTATAAGCACATTTCCAAGATCAAAAATAATGTTCCTGATCATATCAATGGTTTTTCATGCTTATAGGCTGACCTGTGGCTTCAAGAACATTCCACCACAATTCCCCTTCCACATCGATCTTTTTCCTTTTTGCCACCGCCATTGAAATTGGAATCAGTGTAAATTCATAATTCCAGTATCCCACAACGAAGTCGGTCTTGCCCGCCAGCGCAGCATGAACGGCATTCTGGGCAAGCAGATTACTAAATTTACTGTCATTTGCATTTGCAGGGGCACTCCTGATAATATAGCTCGGATCGATATATTTTATTGAATGGGGAAATCCCTTTGCATTAAATTCTTCCCTGATCTTCTCTTTCAGATAGATCCCTATGTCTTTATGCTTCACGTTACCAGAAGCATCGAGTTCAGCATTTTCATTTTCAAAAAATTCCTGTCCTGCCCCTTCTGCAACAACTATTACAGCATGATGCCTCTCTTCAAGCCGTTTTCTGAGTATCTTTAAAAACCCCCGGGGACCATACAGATCAAACGGGACTTCAGGTATAAGGACAAAGTTCACCTCCTGAACTGCAAGTGCCGCACTGGCGGCTATAAAGCCCGAATCACGGCCCATAAGCTTGACAAGCGCAATGCCGTTATAAGCCCCGTGAGCTTCGTTGTGGGCATTCATGATTATATCGTTGGCAATTGAGAACGCAGTTTCAAAACCAAATGACTTCTGCATAAGATCAATGTCGTTGTCAATTGTCTTCGGTATGCCGGCCACTGATATTTTGAGCTTTCTGTTCTCAATCTCCTTGAAAATTGCATGGGCTCCCCTGAGGGTTCCATCACCGCCAATGCAGAAAATGACATTTATATTCAGGATTTCTAGAGTGTCTACCATCTGACCGACATCCTGATTTCCCCTTGAAGTGCCCAGAATCGTTCCGCCTGACTGATAGATATCGCTTACCATTGTAGCATTTAGCTCAATCACTGAATGGTTATACTTGGGTATGAGTCCTTCATATCCATATTGAATTCCAAGTATCCTGGTAATACCATACCTGTAAATAAGCTGATTGACAAGTGCACGGATTACATTATTGAACCCGGGGCATAATCCGCCGCAGGTTACTATTGCAACTTTTGTCTTTGCAGGCTCAAAGAAGATTGTCTCCTTGGGTCCCGCCTTTTCAAATGAAATCGGAGTCTCTCCAGTCTCCTTGTATCTGTAATAGTCTTCCAGGGAAACCTCATAAAGGATCCGTTCATTGTCATTTACAAATTTATATA
>DOTV01000068.1:0-18475 GCA_003520925.1 Bacteroidales bacterium
CATCCTTGTCAAGATCATCAACTTTCTTTTCCAGGTCCGCAATCTTCCCTTTAAGCCTTGCAATTTCATCCTTAAGTCCGGTGATCTGACGGTTGAGCTGTACCTTCTCGTCTTCAAGCTTTTTAATAACAGGAGTATAAACCGACTTTGCATAATACCATGCCGTCAGATAGCCTATCAGTCCGGCAACAAGAAGCAGGACAATTATTAATAAAACTGCAGTGGTTACAGACATCACCTGAAGTATTGCCAATGGATTCATGACGTTATTTTTTTATTGAAATTACTGTTCTCCTGTTTTTTGCTCTCTCATCATCAGTTATATAACCGGTAATTGGTTCCTCTTCACCTTTTGAAGAAACAATCATTCTTGCCGGAGGGAACCCTTTGCTTTCAAGAAATTTCTGAGCTGCTCTGGCTCTTTCCATTCCAAGGGCCTGGTTATATTCCGGTGTACCGACAAGATCGGTATGACCGGTGATCACGAGCATTGAACCAGGGTATTTATCAAGCCACTCTTTAAACGCAGTAAGGCTTGCTTCCATCGGAGCATCAGGTGTTAACCCGGCTTTGTCAAAGTCGTACCAGATTATAAGCTCCTTCGGCATCAGTGCATAAATTTTCGCCAGGGAATCTGCAACAATACTCCTGGTTTCAGGTAACGTTTCTACGGGAACAGGTCTTTTCAGCGCCGGCTTAAGAAAGTCAACAAAGAGCCAAGTTGAGAAGAATGCCCATATTACAAATACAATTGATCCGATTGTAAGAATTCTCATTTACCCGCTTGTTAGTTTTCAGTTCAGGTTATAAACCTTACAAGTTAATAAATTCACCAGATTTACAATGAGAAAACTTATATAAATTTCAATCCTTAAAGAGAATCTTTTTCTGAAATTCCTGAAAGAGCTTTTCCTCATTTTCCCCCTTCCTGATTCCGGTTAAAAGGAGTTCTATAAGTTTGGCAATTGTTTTATCGCTGAATCCGGCTTCAATAGCAAAACGTTTCAATAGCTTTCTCTCACCTTCGCTGATAACATCATCGGCAAGAATCATTTCGGCAACATTGTACAGGTGCTCAAACTTTTCATGCAGGAGATAGGGAGGATTATAATTATTCCTCGACTCATGCTCTATGAATTTGTCAATCTCAGGATCGGTCAGACCAAATTTCCTGCCTTCCTTATGAAGAAGCTCAAGCTCGCCGGGATTTATCTTACCATCAGCTTTTGAGACCTGAACAAGATGAAGATAATGCTCCTTGCTGATTCTCTTGCCATTATCTTTGATGAAATCTGAAAAATTCATTTTGTGGAATTTTAATGTAAGTTTTTAATTTCTAAATCAAATATATCATGTAAAATCCAATTCTGATATAATTACAGATAAACAATAATCCATTAAAGTTGTTCCAGCCTTATCTTCCAGAAATAATTAAAGCTGCCGGCAGGATCTTCACAGAGCCAGACTGTAGTGCCAAATTCCCTTGCATCCGGATTTGAAATACTTCCTATTTTGGTAATTTTTCTGAAAACCTGTTTAATATCTTCCCCCAATTCATCATTTATGTAGATAGCCGCAGTAATGTCGGGTACAAATATTTCAGGTACCCAGTACCTGAAACTTTCACTGAAACAAACTGCTTCGGGCAATCCATATTTCTTGCCAATGACCGTTATTGCACCTGCCTGACCATAGTTTTCACAATAGATAAAAGCTGATTTTTTATCAGGAATCATCTGCCATGCTTCATTTGCAATACCTGTAAGTTCCTCCCATCCAAGCATATCAGCATAATCCTGAGGCAGAGAATGAATTGAATTATCCTCAAAACGGCATACAAAATCCAGTCCGTATTTTTCTCCGATATCCCTGAAGTAGCTTACAAGCTTTTCTGTTTTAAACACCGGAATACCGATCGGAATTATTGGGATTGTAAGTCCGGTAATCAGCAGAATAAGTAATACCCCGGACCACCATTTTCTGAGTATTTGTCCCCATGCCACAGCTCCTGCAGCAATAAGGAACGGGAATACTCCCTGGGTATAATAACTTTTCCCCCGCAACAGCATAAGTGCCAGTATAACACCTATTACCACCATCCCTAGAAACCGGAATTTCCAGCCTTTCTTATTTGTAAAAAGATATACTATCCCGGCAATTGTAAGTATTGTAGCTGCTCCAGGAATAATTAATTGTTCAGTTAAAAATGCCGACCTGTCAACATTTACAAGCTGTGTTCGCTGAAGTTCGGCCATATGATTAATCACAGGAAGATCGTTTACAATCTGCCAGATCAGATTCGGCATGAAAACAATGAATCCGGCCAGAATTCCATACCAGAATTTTTTATTTCTGAGGATATTCCTGTATTGCGTAAAAGGCAGGATAACCAGTATGATGACGATCAGTATTCCGATAAGGTACTTATTCAGCAAAGCTACTCCTGCAGTTATGCCTATCAGAATAAGGTATGCATCGCGGGATGTGTTTATATATTTAACTATCAGATAGAACAAAAGAGTCCATAATATGAGGTCGATATACACCGGCTGAAACAGCAGAAAGGTTCTTAAATCAAAAACAGATACAATTATTCCAACTGCTGCAAGAATCCTTGAATATGCCGATCCACCCAACTCTTTAGCAAGTGCAGATATCAAAAAGACCATGAGTCCGCTTACCAGGGCCGGAAAAAACCTGACTGCAAAAATTGAATATCCGAATATATTTTGCATCAGCCAGGCTATCCATCCTGTCAGAGGAGGCACTGTGGCATAACCTGGTGCCGGGTGCTGTCCAAGGGAAAAATATAAAAGCTCATCTCGGTGAAATTCTAGATTATTTGAAAAATAAAGATGAATTGCCACATTCAATAAAGCCAGAAAACCTATAATAATTCCTGTATAATTGATTTTTAATCTCTCTTCTGTTACCATGAAAGCTAAAATGAGATAATTTTACACATTGCCAGGGAAAGTTAAAAAAAGATTTTAGATTGAATTATTAATTGAAAGTGATATATTTAATGGAATAATAATTGTTTCCATTATTTGTTATAACCTTAATTCTGTTCTGTAATAAATATCCTTATTATATTATGAAAAGGAACCCTTTTAAGAACTTACTATTGTTCACGATCCTGAGTCTGATTCTTACAGTAAGCAATACTCTTGCCCAATCGGGAAAATCGAATCCGGGGTTAGATGAAAAAGTAAAAAAATTTCTTGTTGAACATTCGCATTACTGGTTCGATATGAATATCCCTGCATCTGACGGACAGCTACTCTACGACCTCATAATAAAGGGGAATTACAAATCAGCCCTTGAAATAGGTACCTCAACAGGACATTCTGGAATCTGGATAGCCTGGGCACTGAGTAAGACAGGAGGTAAACTTATAACTATTGAGATTGATGAAGAGAGATATAAAACTGCTCTTGAGAATTTTAAGCAGGTCGGGTTGTCGGAATATATTGACGCAAGGCTGGCAGATGCACATACTCTTGTTAAGGAATTAAAAGGTCCGTTTGATTTTGTCTTCAGCGATGCAGACAAGGAGTGGTACAAAAATTATTTCGTCGATCTTGATCCCAAATTAAAAGTAGGAGGATGTTTTACTGCCCATAATATATCGGACCGCGGACGCGGCGGAAACAGAGGCGGCGGATATGGAGGACAGGGAGCCTTTCTTGAATATGTAAGAAGCCTCGACAATTACGAGACTACCGTGAACAATACAGGAGGCGGGGTATCGATTAGCTATAAAAAAGCTGCACGCTAATTTCCAGTAAAATGACTGAAGAAAAACTGGAGAGAAAACTTGGTCTTTTCCCTGCTACAAATATTGTTGTGGCCAATATGATTGGAGCAGGAATATTCACTACCTCGGGTCTTTTAATGGCAGGACTTAACAATCCTGTGCTTTTAATAATCCTTTGGGCTGCAGGAGGATTAATTGCCCTTTGCGGCGCCCTCTCCTATGGTGAACTGGGGGCAGCAATGCCCGGAGCAGGAGGTGAGTATTTGTTCCTCTCTAAACTTTACAGTCCGATTTTTGGTTTCCTGAGCGGCTGGGTATCATTTATTGTTGGTTTTTCAGCTCCCATAGCAGCTTCAGCTCTCGGTTTCAGCGAATACTTCACAAGAGCAGTCCCCGGACTTGAAAACTGGCTTCAGAATAACGGAATAATGGGACCTGTCTTAACCGGAAAGATACTTGCTGTATCTGTAATCCTTATATTTACATTTATCCATTACCGTGGTATAAAATACGGGGCAAGAATCCAGAATGCACTCACCCTTCTTAAAATCCTGCTTATAGTCATTTTATTAATTGCCGGATTTTCCTCGGGTAAGGGTGATTTTTCAAATTTTACAAAAGGTGGTAGTATCCTCCCGGGACTGGCGGGCTGGAAAACAGCTGGCCTTTCCCTGATGTGGATAATGTTCGCCTACAGCGGCTGGAACGCATCAACATACCTTGGGGCTGAAATCAAAAATCCTTCCAGAAACCTTCCGGGATCTCTTATTTACGGGACTATTATTGTGATGATTCTTTACCTTGGGCTAAACATACTGTATGTTTACGGCATTAATCCCGACTCAATGAAGGGAGTTATATCTGTCGGAGGTCTGGCCATGGGAAATCTTTTCGGAAAATCAGCCGAGGTGCTGTTTTCAATACTTATAGCCTTTGCTTTGTTCTCTTCATTAAGTGCATTTATTATTATAGGGCCAAGAGTCTATTACTCGATGGCTAAAGATGGCCTCTTTTTCAAATCGGCTTCCAGGATTCATAAAAAATTCCAGGTACCATCCAATTCTATTCTGCTTCAATGCCTTATAGCTGTCATTCTTGTCCTGTCGGGTACATTTGAACAGGTTCTGACATATATGGGGTTCGCATTAGGGATCTTTCCCGTTCTGGCAGTTCTGGGTGTTTGGAAACTCCGGAAGACTAATCCTGAAGCCTTGAAGATAAAGGGATTCCCTGTTCCACAGATAATTTATTTTGCAGCAGGGATCATGATTCTTGTGTTATCTTTTCTCGAAAGGCCCACTGAATCTTCTATTGCTTTGCTGACTGTCGTAATAGGGATACCGGTTTATTTTATCTTTAAAAAGAGCATCAAATCGGTTTAGTTCCAGCGTTCCTCCCGATTCCGGCAATATCGCGGATTACGACTGAGGCGCAGACTATTCCAAATGCAGCAGGCATATAGGAGATTGTCCCGACAACAGATACTTTATTTTTCTCCCCAGTGACTGTGACCACCTTTCTTTTATCGACGACTTCAGGTGAATAGACCGCTGTGACCCCTTCCCTTATCCCGAGCTTGTGAAGACGTTTTCTGAGAATTCTGGCCAGAGTACAGTTTTTGGTCTCAGAAATATCGCTTATGAAAACCCTTTCGGGATCAAATTTCCCACCTGATCCCATTGAGCTGACAACAGGAATTTTCTTCAGCATGGCATTATAGATAAGAAATACTTTTGGTGAAAGTGTGTCAATTGCATCAACCACATAGCTGAAATCGGAATCAAGGATTTCTGTTATCTTATCGTCTTTCAAATACTCATAAACAGCCTTCAGCTCTAGTTCCGGATTAATATCCTTAAGCCTTTGAGCCATTAACATCGCTTTGGATTTCCCTTCGTTGCTTTTAAGTGCAAGAAGCTGCCGGTTCCGGTTGGATGAATGGATCGAGTCACCATCAACAATTGTCATTCTGCCGACACCTGCCCTGCAGATCATTTCAGCCGCAAAAGCCCCCACTCCGCCAAGACCAACTATCAGAACATTTGAAGTTTTAAGGCTCTTCAGCCCATCCTCTCCAAGCAGTAATTCAGTACGTGATAACCAGTCTGACATCTTAAACTGTTTTTACCTCGCTCTCTTAAACTTTTCCTGCCCCTAAATCCCCTGAAAGGGACTTTCATATCCAGCATCCAAAGGCCCCCTTAAGGGGGTTGGGGGGCCAAATCTTATGTAATTACAATGTAATTACACTCCAAAAAGCATATTAAAATTGTTGAAAATAGTAATTTTCAATTCCTCAACATCAATTCCGAGATCAACTGAAACTTTGCTGTAGATTTTCCTGATATCAGCATCAGCCCCGTCGGTTTCGAGAAATATTCTCTCTTTTGGCAGAATTCTGATCAGTCCGGAGGATTCAGGACGGAGGATAAAATCAAACCAGAAAGAAAGGTACATTCCTCTTTTTATGAGTTGAAGGGCCAGCTCTTTTTTGCCTCTGAATCCATGCACCAGCCAGGGTGTTACCGGTTTCAGACCCTTATGGGAAGAAAGAAGCTCATCCCACGATCTTACGCAGTGAATCACAAGCGGTTTCCTGAATTCACCTGAAATTTTAACCTGTTCTGCAAATATGGATTTCTGAAGTTCAACAGAAGGACCCCTGAGCTTATCAAAGCCGGCTTCACCAAAAGCTATAAGGCCCGGATTTCCGGCAACACTGCGTATATATTCAAGAAGCTGTTCACTGTTGTTTTCATTAAGATGCCATGGATGTATTCCTGCCGTAAATGCCCGTGCTGAAACATTTTCAGGATTCATGGCCTCATGGGCCATAAGATTTTCAACTGCAAAAACACCATCAGAAGGTTTTGCATCATGGGTATGAATGTCTATGTACTCACCATGCAGGGGAAGATCCATTTCTATCTGCCGATTTCTGAGATTCCCTTTTCAATCCGGTTAATTGTATTTTCCTTTCCAATCCAGCTTATTATGTCAAACATATGCGGCCCCCGAAGAGTTCCGACAATTACCAGTCTGAAGGCATTCATAACGGAGCCCGTATTATAACCTTTTGTCTCAATCCATGTCCTGACAGCAGATTCAGTTGCTGTTGAAGTAAAATCTTCCACATCCTGCAGGACTGTAACAAGCTCTTTAAGTATCTTTTCTGAGTCGGGCTGCCATCTTTTCTTTACAACTTCAGGGTCATATACATCAGGGGTTTTGAAGAAGAAATCGGTCTGTTCCCAGATCTCTTTTACAAAACTTATCCTCTCCTTGACAAGTCCTGTCAGTATCTCAAGCCTGACCATGTCGACATGAAATCCCTTTGCCCTGAGGAACTCCCTGAATTCAAGGGCAAGCTGATTATTTGTTCTTCTCTGCAGATACTGATGATTGAACCATTTTGCTTTTTCAGGGTCAAACCGGGATCCTGATTTTCCGACTCTTTCGAGTGAAAACGCATTTATAAGTTCTTCCATTGAAAATATCTCCTGCTCGGTTCCGGGGTTCCAGCCGAGAAGTGCAAGCATGTTAATAAATGCCTCGGGATAGTAACCATCTTCACGGTAGCCTTTTGCAGTTTCACCGTATGGCCAGAAAAGAGGGAATACCGGGAATCCCATTTTATCTCCGTCCCGTTTGCTTAATTTACCTTTCCCGTCAGGTTTGAGCAGAAGAGGAAGATGAGCAAACAATGGCGGTTCCCAGCCAAAAGCCCTGTAAAGCAAAACATGGAGCGGAAGTGATGGTAACCATTCTTCACCGCGGATCACATGCGTTATCTTCATCAGATGGTCATCAACCATGTGTGCAAGATGATAGGTCGGCATGCCGTCAGATTTGAAAAGTACCTTATCATCAAGAGCATCTGTATTAACGGAAATGTCTCCTCTGATAAGGTCATTAAATAGTATTTCCTCGTCATGCGGCATCTTAAACCTGATAACATATGGCTCTCCCATGTCGAGTTTCGCGTTCCATTCGACGGCACTTAAAGAAATCGAATTATTTAGCTTCTCCCTGTTGTCCGCATTATAAATGAAAGTCTTTCCTTCTTTTTCACTTTCCGTTCTCAGCGCTTCAAGCTCCTCAGGGGTATCGAAAGCATAATATGCATAACCATTGTCGAAAAGAATATCAGCATATTGCCTGTAGAGATGCTTCCGGTCGCTTTGCCTGTATGGCCCGTATTCTCCTCCTTCGTTAATCCCCTCATCAACAACTATTCCACTCCATTTCAGCGAATCCATGATATACTCTTCAGCCCCACCAACAAACCTTGTCTGATCAGTGTCCTCAATCCTGAGAATGAATACACCATCATTCTTCCTGGCAAAGAGGTAATTGTACAATGCTGTTCTGACTCCCCCAATATGCAGGGGACCTGTCGGACTTGGTGCAAATCTTACTCGTACCTGCGACATTTTAAACCTGATATTAAAAAATTTAAACAAAGATAAACATTGGATACTAATTAACCTAGGCTGCTGGTTACTGGTTACTGGTTGCTGGTTACTGGTTGCCGGTCAATAGCTAATTTTCCAATAAACTAGCAACAAGCAACGAGTAACAAGCAACTTGAGTTTTTATATTAATTTAGCATCCAAATTTTGGTCAACATGAATAAGATGAAAGCTCTTGTAAAAGCCAGGCCGGAAAAAGGGCTATGGATGGAAGAGGTGCCTGTACCTGAACCTGGCCTCAATGATGTGATTATCAAGGTTAAAAAGTCGGCTATCTGCGGGACTGACCTTCATATATATGAATGGGATCCATGGGCTCAGAAGACAATTAAGACACCAATGGTGATCGGTCATGAGTATATGGGGCATATTGAGAAAACGGGAGCCGGAGTTAAGAATCTTAAACCGGGTGACAGAGTTACCGGGGAGGGCCATCTTGCTTGTGGTCACTGCAGGAACTGCAGGCGCGGGAAAGAGCATGTTTGCGAGAACACTATCGGAATTGGTGTAAATATAGACGGATCATTTGCTGAGTATGTCAGGATACCTTCAGTTAATGTTGTGCCGCTCGACCACAGGATCCCGGATGAATGGGCTGCAATAATGGACCCGTTTGGCAATGCAACCCATACTGCTTTGTCTTTTCCGCTTCTTGGGGAGGATGTGCTGATAACTGGTTCAGGTCTGATAGGCAGCATGGCGGTTGCAATCGCAAAATATGCAGGAGCACGGTTCATAGTCGCGAGCGACCTGAGCGACTACCGTCTTGATATTGCAAAAAAAATGGGTGCGACTCTTACAATTAATCCATCGAAGGGTGAAAAAATCTCTGATGCTGTTTTAAAACTTGGAATGAGAGGTTTCGATATTGGACTTGAAATGTCGGGATCGCCGAAAGCTTTTATTGAAATGATGAGCAATATGTACAACGGATCGAGTATTGCTTTGCTTGGTATTTTACCTTCGAATTTTGAAGTTCCATGGAGTGATATAATTTTCAGGGCTATTACTCTTAAAGGTATTTATGGCCGGGAGATGTGGGAAACCTGGTATAAAATGGAACAGATGATAATCGGAGGTATTAATCTGGATCCCGTAATAACTCACAGGTACCATATCGATGATTTTCAGAAGGGTTTTGATGTTATGGAAAGCACTAACTGCGGAAAAGTTATACTAAACTGGGATTGACACTCTTCAATGAGATATCTTTGTGCCTTTGTGCCTTTGCGGCATCTTTTAATTCCACGAAGACGCAAAGACGCTAAGCAAAAAAAACTAACGAATAAATAATTCAGAATATGTATAAAGAATTTCAAAGTCACCTTAAAGGAATTATCAAAGAAATAATCGAAGCCGGGTTGTACAAGAATGAGCGGATTATAGTTTCTCCGCAGGGAGCTGAAATTACGCTTGACACCGGCCAGAAGGTATTGAATTTCTGTGCCAACAATTACCTTGGATTATCAAATAATGGCCAGCTTGCAGAAGCAGCAAAAAGATCGCTTGAGGATCATGGTTATGGCATGTCGTCGGTAAGGTTTATCTGCGGAACCACCGATCTTCATAAAAAGCTCGAATCCAAAATTGCTGAGTTTTTCGGTACTGAAGATACTATCCTCTATGCAGCGTGCTTTGATGCCAACGGTGGCGTTTTTGAACCACTTCTTTCAGAACAGGATGCCATAATATCCGATTCTCTCAATCACGCTTCAATAATCGATGGCGTTCGTCTCTCCAAAGCACAGCGATACAGGTATAATAATGCCGATATGGAAGATCTGGAAAAACAGCTTCAGCTTGCCAGGGAGCAAAGATACCGGCTTATAGTAACTGACGGAGTTTTTTCCATGGACGGTAATGTAGCTCCTCTTGATAAAATAGTATCCCTGGCAGAGAAATATAATGCAATGGTAATGGTCGACGAATCACATTCGGCAGGTGTGGTAGGAAAAACCGGGCGTGGTGTTACTGAACTGTACAACCTTAAAGGTAAGGTTGAGATCATAACTGGTACACTTGGAAAAGCTTTTGGAGGAGCAATAGGAGGATTTACGACCGGGAAAAAGGAAATTATCGAGCTTCTGAGGCAGCGATCACGTCCATACCTGTTTTCAAATTCTATACCTCCGATGGTAGCAGCAGCAGGTATAAGGATGATTGACATGATGACTGAAACGAATGAATTGCAGGACAGACTCCATTTTAACTCGGAGTATTTTATTAAAAAAATGACTGAGCTAGGTTTTGATATAAAACCTACCAGATCTGCAATATGTGCTGTAATGCTTTATGATGCAAAGCTGTCCCAGCAGTTTGCTTCAAGGCTTCTTGAGGAGGGCATCTATGTTATCGGGTTCTATTATCCTGTTGTGCCAAAGGATCAGGCACGGATAAGGGTACAGCTTTCGGCAGCGCATGAAATTGCTCATCTCGATAAGGCTGTCAGTGCTTTTGAAAAAATCGGAAGAGAACTTAAAGTGATTAAATAATTATCCGCATTTTGATGAACCGCAATCCTTGCAGATAAGGCATCCCTCCTCGTAAACAAGGTTTTCGGAACCGCATTCACCACATTTACCTTTTGCCTTGGTTCCGTTCGGAATATATTTCTTCAGTGCCCGTTCAACGCCATTCTTCCAGTTGTTGATCGATTCGCTGTCGAGTTTCAGTGACTGAACCAGGTTAACAACATCCTGTATAGGCATTTCATGCCTGAGTACACCTGAAATTAGTTTGGCATAATTCCAGAACTCAGGTTTAAACATATGAGACAGTCCCTCGATGGTCTTCTTGTAACCGTATTTATCGGTATACTGGAAGTCGTAGCGTGTCTTGCCGTCATCCATTTTTACCTTGATGATCTTCCCTTTGATGATAGTTTTTGGAATCGGAAAGATCTCTTCGTCAGCAAGGCCTGTGAAGATCTCATATGGCCTCCCTTCCTTCAGGCCAACGAATGCCACCCATTTTTCCTCGTTGAAATTGAACCGGATAACATCGCAATCAAGCACCTTTGGCCTTTTTGGTCTTTCAGCCCTGATTTCATTTTTGCCTGCAATAAGGACTCCGTTCCTTGATCCGTCGCGATATACAGTTGCGCCTTTGCAGCCTGATTTCCAGGCTGTGAGGTAAAGTTCACTCACGAGTTCCTCTTTTACGTCTGCCGGAAGGTTTATAGTAACACTAATGGAGTGGTCGACCCACTTCTGAATTGCTCCCTGCATCCGTACTTTTGCAACCCAGTCAACATCATTGGCAGTGGCTTTGTAATAGGGCGATTTCTTGATTATTGCATTAATTTCGTCATCATTCATCCGGGTTACCTGATTAGGATCGTACCCGTTCAGTTTAAGCCAGTCAACAAATTTATGATGAAAAACTATGAACTCTTCCCATGAATCCCCGACCTCATCCTTGAAAGTGACCTTGACATCCAGGTCGTTCGGATTCACTTTCCGTCGCCGTTTGTAAAACACTGAGAAAATGGGTTCGATGCCCGAGGTGGTCTGGGTCATAAGACTTGTTGTGCCTGTAGGAGCAATTGTAAGGAGAGCTATATTCCGGCGGCCGAATTTAACCATATTATTATACATAACAGGATCTGCTTCCTTCATCCTGTTAATGAACGGGTTGTTTTTTTCCCTCTCAGCATCGTAAATAGTAAAGGGGCCCCTCTCCTTAGCGAGATATGTGGACGATTTATAAGCTTCGAGGGCCAGAGTTTTGTGAACGTCCAATGAGAAGGTTGTTGCCTCATCGGAGCCGTATCTCAGTCCAAGGCCAGCAAGCATGTCACCTTCAGCCGTTATGCCGATTCCTGTTCTTCTTCCCTCTTCTGCTTTTTTCCTGATGTTTACCCAGAGATTCCTCTCGACCCTCTTTAGCTCTTCTGTTTCAGGGTCACCATCGATCTTTGCAAGTATCTGGTCAATTTTCTCAAGCTCGAGGTCAATTATATCATCCATCATCCGCTGGGCCAGACCAACATGTTCCTTGTAAAGATCAAAATTGAATGCCGCTTTTTTTGTAAACGGGTCATCAACATAACTGAAAAGGTTAATTGCCAGTAACCTGCAGCTGTCGTACGGACAAAGGGGAATTTCACCGCATGGATTTGTTGAAACAGTTGCGAATCCAATGTCTGCATAGCAATCCGGTACGCTTTCCCTGATTATAGTATCCCAGAAGAGAACTCCCGGTTCGGCCGATTTCCAGGCATTGTGAATGATCTTGTCCCAGAGCTGGACTGCATCCACATCCTTTGAGAATTTTGGGTTGTCAGAGACAATCGGATATTGTTGTCTGAATGTAGTTTTTCCTTCAACCGCCTGCATGAAATCATCAGTAAGCTTTACCGAGACGTTTGCACCGGTAACTTTTCCGCTCTCCAGCTTGGCATCGATAAATTTTCCACTGTCGGGGTGTTTGATCGAAATCGACAGCATTAAAGCTCCCCGGCGTCCATCCTGCGCCACCTCGCGGGTAGAGTTTGAATATCTCTCCATAAAAGGAACCACTCCAGTAGATGTAAGGGCACTGTTAAGGACAGGTGTGCCTTTTGGCCTGATATGCGAAAGGTCGTGGCCAACACCTCCACGACGTTTCATCAGTTGAACCTGTTCCTGGTCAATCTTCATTATACCCCCGTATGAGTCCGACAGACCATTGTTGCCTATTACGAAGCAGTTTGAGAGAGAGGCAATCTGAAAATCATTGCCGATCCCGGTCATGGGACCGCCCTGCGGAACAATGTATTTGAAATCTTTAAGAACATTATAAATAAGTTCCTCGGGCAGGGGATTTTTATATTTCATCTCAACACGGCGGATCTCCCTTGCAAGCCTGCGGTGCATATCATCAGGGGTCCTTTCATAAAGGTTTCCGAATGAGTCTTTTAAAGCATATTTATTTGCCCATACCCTTGCAGCCAGCTCATCTCCGTTGAAGTAGCTTATGCTTGCCTCTACAGCCTCATCGTGAGAATAAGTGGGCCTCCCGTTTTTCTTTTCTGCAGGTTTGCCAGTCTCCTTCATAATAACCTTTTTTTTGCTTTCCGAAACTGCTGCATCATTTGTTATTTCTGGTGCAACCACTGACTCCTGGACAAATAAATCTCCCATTTGTAAAAAATAAATCTGTTAACCTCTGATTCTGTTGCTATTAAACGTTCGCTGATTTTTAAAGCAGGTATTTGCTAAAATAGATAAGCATAAACCTCAATGCAAGACAAAAATTTTAAGTTTATTAACATTTAGCAAGAGAGTTATTAACTGTGACATTACTGTTTGTATATGAGCTACTTACGGCATTTTCTGGGCAGAATGAAAATCTGCATTTAATTAAAATCCTTAATTATCTGGACGTTGTAAGAAATATCGGATAACAACATCCTCTAAAACATTTCCGGCACAAAAAAAGGGCTGTTAAAAGTTAACAGCCCCCTTTGATCAGAATTTTTTAAAATCCATTAGTTGAAGATATACCTGATACCGATCTGTCCTCTCCACCGTGAGCTGAAATCAGATAGCAGATAAGTATTTCCGTTTGTCTGCCCTGAAGCGTCATAGGTAAAAGTCGGTTTTGTTGTGCTTGTTTGTCCCTTGTAGTTTATAAGTGTAAACTGCTGGTTGCTGTTGTAAGTGTAGTGGCCCCATTCTTTATTCAGCATGTTGCCGACATTGAGTATGTCAAATGAAAGTTGCAGTTTGTTGGTTGAATTGCCCACCTGAATCTTAAACTCCTGAAGAAGTCTGAAATCAAACACATTCATGAAAGGAGAACGGGCCGCATTTCTTTCGGCATATTCACCCCGGTGTTTGTTCAGGTATTTATCGGCTTTAATGAATGCATCAAGTTTCGTCCATTGTTCATCGGCTGAAACCGCAGGATTCGAACCCGAAGCCGCGATCGGGATCAGATTAATGTCGGTCAGGCTTTTTGGTATGTATATCATATCATTTGTGGTGCCGTCATTATTCATATCACCATTATATATATATGACAGTGCCTGACCTGACTGTCCGTTGTAGTAGAGCGAAACCTGGGTTGACATTGCTCCCTGCAGATAATCAAGCTTATAGGAAATAAGGCCTGTTACCCTGTGGCCAAGGTCATAGTTTGATCTGGTCAGACGCAGGTCATTAAGTCCGTATACATTATTTACATAACGCCAGTTCGAATAAGCTACACTGGATGTACCGGAGTTCAGGTCCATAGATTTTCCGTATGTATAGGAAGCCTGGGCGCTGAAGCCTCTTGTAAACTGTTTTTGCAGCATTGCCACCAGGTTATATGAGTAACCTTCGTTTGTATTCTCAAATTTCACGATCTCCTCAAAATTGGGATCAACCCTGTTTGAAATATATCTTGGTCTTTTATCAACACCGTCGAATGTAAATGTCTGATCAACTTTTCTGTTAAGGTTTATGAAATTCACGTTGTTGTAGGTCTTGCTGAAGATAGCTTCAACAGTAGCGATAATCCCCCAGGGAAGTTTCTGGTCGACTGCGATGTTTGTCCTGAATACCTGCGGGAATTTTAAGTTCTGATCAACAACGTTAATGGCACCTCTGCCTGCTGTCTTGCCCAGATCGGTTGCTGTTTTCTGTGCATAAGGATCGGCAACAAATTTTACCCCGGCAGGGTTGGTAATAGGATTGGCACTGGATGAGGAACTTCCTGTACTGTATGCTCCGTTAAGCTGCCCATTGTTTGAGAACTGGTTTGAGATCCAGACAAATGGTACACGTCCGGTAAACAAACCTGTTCCTCCCCTGACCTGTGTGGTTTTATTTCCGAATACATCCCAGTTGAATCCAAGGCGAGGTGACCACAGAATTCTTGATTTTGGAAGTTCACCGGTTGCAACGTTCTGGAAATAATAAGATGTATTGAACTGAGGGTTCGATTCGGGTTTATCGGGGAAAACCGGAAGGTCAATTCTGAGTCCGCCGGTAACCTGGAAGTTATTAGCCACTTTAAATTCATCCTGGGCATAAAGTCCTAGCTGCATGGCATAAAAGCTTGCGGCTCCGTTTCCCTGCAAGGGATTATCAGTCGGATCAAAAGAATAACCAATTGCATAGTATGTCGGGGCAACTTCACCTGGCAAACCAACTGTCTCCCAGTTTGCGAGTGTCTTGTAGGCATAGCTTCCGTAAATATTCTGGACAAAAAGGTTATAAAACTTATATACCTCGTTATGCGTCCCGAATGTGAATGTGTGTTTTCCCCTGAAGATGCTGTAGTCATCTGAAACCGAATAGATATCCTGGACCAGTTTATTTGCCACAGAAGAATACTCACTTCCAAACGTGACTGACTTTCCGCCTGTGAGGTTAATCAGCACCTGAGGAAACGGATTGCCGATAGGGTCGCGGTCATCAACAACCCTTGTATAGCCCAGCATTAATTTGTTCGATGTGTTGTTGCCAAGGATTGAGTTGAGTTCAAGTCCGGTCGAGTTTGTTGTGCTCGGGAAAAGGTAAGCGTTATTCAGAAAGCGGAGTGAGTTGGCAGTACGGCTTATATTTATATTTTCGCCGTATGTATAACTGTGCCTCAATGTCAGTTTGTGCTTATTGCTGATATTCCAGTTAAGTTTTGCAAGAAGTTTATTGCTGTTGGTTTCACTGTTTATATTCAGATACTCACCAGCGTCGTAGGATGGAGCAACCCTGTCAAGAACTGCCAGAACTTTGTTAATTTCGTCAAGTGTAATGTTCGAAGCAGCTGTTCCGGGAACATTTCCGAGAGGATATGATTTTCTTGTAATTTCCCCGTTTACAAAAAAGAAAAGTTTGTTCCTTATTATCGGACCACCGACAGTGAATCCAAGCTGATAGTCGGTATAGTCGGCAATTGGTGCTTCGGTATTGGTGACAGGTTCATTTTTCCCGACAAGTTTTGCGTTATTTCCATAGTAGTATGCCGAGCCGGTGAATTTGTTGGTACCGCTTTTTGTGATAGCGTTTATACCGCCGCCGGTAAACCCGCTTTCACGGACATCATACGGAGCAATGTTGATCTGAAACTCCTCAATAGCATCGAGGCTTATAGGCTCAATTCCTGCCTGACCGCCGTTGGTTCCCGATGAGGTAAGACCAAACACGTCATTTGTAACAAGGCCGTCAATTGCAAACTGGTTATACCTGTTGCTGGCTCCTGCAAATGAGGTGCCGCTTCCAGCTGTATTGGCAAGCGGGCTTATTTTTGTAAAATCAGTAAGCCCTCTTGAGATCGAGGGAACTGAAGATACCACTTCATTTGAGATATTGTTTGCAGCACCTGTCCTGGAAGGAGTGATGATATTATTCTTTCCTGCCGATACAACTACCTCGTTCAGGTTTGTCACTGCCGGAGTAAGTGATGCATTAATGTCGGAAACGTTCCCAAGGCTAAGGTAAATGTCATTGTAAACCTCAGAATTGTAGCCGATAAATGAGATTCTTACCTGGTAAGGGCCTCCTACTCTCATGTTGTTAATCATAAAGCGGCCGCTCTCATTTGTAAGATTACCATAGGTGGTCCCTGAGGGGGTATGGGTTGCAACAATGGTGGCACCTGCAAGCGGATTACTGTTTTCATCAGTAATCCTCCCCTGAAGGGCCGAAGTTGTAATCTGGCCCGCGGAATTCAATAAGAACAACACGGCCAATAAAGATGTTAGACTTAGTTTTAGTAGAATTTTTTTCATATAATAGGAATTTAGGATTATGGATTATTTTTAGACTGCAAGATTATCACAATTGTATGATATTTTGTACCAAATAAAATTAAATTTTTATTAAATAAGGAGCGGCAATTTACTGCTCTTTGGAAGAAGCCTTTTAAAGGGAGCTTCAATAGTTGTTAACAACTTATGAAAAGGGATTGTTAATATCTTTTAAAGAGATTTTACTCAGGATTTTATTTGTTGCACCTGTATTTTGCTTCACATATTCTGATGCACTGGCGGCTGATTTCAGATATTCTTCGCTGTCGGTCAACCAATTGTCAATGATGCCCGAAAAATCTTCGTATGAATAAAAGCACCTGGCTCCTCCCAGGGCTAAAAGTTCAACAGCCTCCCTGAATTTTTTATGGTTCTGGCCGAAGAGAACCGGGATACCCCAGCATGCTGCTTCAAGTACATTATGGATACCTTTCCCGAATCCCCCTCCTATTTCAGCAATATATGCGTACCTGTATGCTGAAGAAAGCATTCCTATGTTGTCAATAATCATAACACGGGCCTCAGCTGATTCTTCCGTGAATTCCGAGAACCTTGCCACCTTTGTGCTGAACAGTTTTTCGAGTCTCACAATATTGGATTCTTCAATTTCATGAGGTGCAAACACCCACTTCATTTTCCCTGGATGCTGATTTATATACCTGCTTATTATCTCTTCATCCTGATGCCAACTGCTGCCGGCAAGGAACAGCTTCTCCCCGCCCCTGAATGATTCAATCTGCGGTATGCTTTTTGAAGTATCGGCAATCCGGACCACCCTGTCAAACCGGGTATCACCGGCAACTGTAATATTTTCAATGCCTATGCTTTTTAAAAGATCCATCGATTCGACATCCTGTACAAAAAAGTGACTGAATCTGAACAGCATTTTTCTGAAAAATCCTCCGTACCATTTAAAAAAATGCTGGTCTTTTCTGAAGATCCCTGAAATAAGATACAATGGAATCTTGCTCCTTTTAAGAAGCAGGGTATAATTGTCCCAGAATTCATACTTGACAAATATAACGGCTGCCGGGTTTACAATGTGAATAAATTCCCTGGCATTACCCGGAGTATCGGAAGGAAGATAACATACATAATCTGCGGCCTGGTAATCCTTCCTTATTTCATAACCTGAAGGTGAAAAGAATGTGAGTATGATCCTGTATTCCGGTCTGGTCTTTTTAACAGCTTCAATCAATGGGCGGCCCTGCTCAAATTCTCCAAGGGAGGCACAATGGATCCAGATATTTGTGTTGTCGCGGCTGACTTTTCCCTTTAATCTTGTTTTCCACTCTTTCCTGCCATTGGTCCAGAGCCTTGCTTTTGAATTAAAAGGGGATATAACCCTGACCAGGAAAACATATATCAGGATGCCGAAATTATATAAATACTTCATTGCGGAAATTTGAGTGGGACAAAAATAGTAAAAAGGCATCAAGGCGTCAAGGCGTTAAGGCGTTAAGGCGTCAAGGCTTCAGAATAAAAAGCCGTAATGCCGTCAAGCCGTTATGCCGTTATGCCGTTATG
>DOTV01000068.1:18733-24013 GCA_003520925.1 Bacteroidales bacterium
GTAAATTACTGCTATTTTTGTATAATAAAATCCTGTCACACAATGGTAAGGTTAGTTGCTCTGATAATCTCGATCGTTTTGCAGATAATTGCAGCCTCAATAGCCCTCAGGTTTATGAAGCTTACCAAATACAGGCTTTCGTGGATACTTCTTTCTTTGTCATTTGCGTTTATGGCAGTCCGTAAAATAATCCAGCTTTTTGAGTACTTCAACCGGACACCATCGGACAGATGGCTGATGATCGATGAATGGATAGGGGTACTGATCTCATTCATGATCATTGCAGGTGTTATACTTATCCGCGAATTGTTTTACTCCCTCAAGCGTGCCGACATCGACAGGCTGAAATCCGAGAAAAGGGTAATAAGCGCCATTATAAATACAGAGGAAAATGAAAGAAAAAGATTTGCGAAAGATCTTCATGACGGACTCGGGCCAATAATTTCTACTGTAAAAATGTCATTGTCTGCACTTGGCGACAGGATTAAGGAACCGACTGATGCCGTTATCCTTAATAATACAAATCATCTTGTCAATGAAGCAATCAATACACTGAAAGATATTTCAAACAACCTGAGCCCTCACGTTTTGTCGAATTTCGGATTGTCAAGTGCATTATCCGCTTTCATTGCAAAAATAAATCAGACAAAAGCAATAGAAATTGATTTCAAGTCGAATATGGAAAACCAGCGGCTTGAAAGTGAGAAGGAGGTCGTCATGTACCGTGCCGCCTGTGAGCTTATCAACAATTCAATAAGGCATTCCGGGGCTTCAAGAATTGAGATTGAGTTAAACAAACATGAAAAATTCATTACCTTGCAGTTCAGTGACAACGGGCGTGGTTTCGACACTGAGATGCTTGGCAATGAAGACACTAAAGGCATGGGACTGTCAAATATTGAAACCCGGGTAAAATCGGTCGATGGGGTATTTATCCTTGAAAGCACCCCGGGAAAAGGGACCAGTGCGCTCATAAAAATTCTTGAATGACCTGTCTATGGAAAAGATCAGAATAATAATTGCTGATGATCATCAGCTATTTCGCAATGGTTTAAAAATCCTGCTTAATGCCTTCCCCGAGTTTGAAGTGACAGGAGAAGCCTCAAATGGTGAAGAATTCCTCAGAATACTCAGCAACACTAAGGCCGAAATTGCCCTTATGGATATTAATATGCCTGAGATGGATGGCATTGAGGCTACAAGAAAAGGACTTAGGATATCTCCTGATACAAACATTATTGCACTATCAATGTACGGGGAAGAGGAATATTATTATAAAATGGTTGATGCCGGAGCAAAGGGTTTTGTGCTGAAAGACTCTGATATCTCGGAGGTAAAGGAAGCTATTCTTGCAGTCAGAAAGGGGGGCAGTTATTTTTCGCAGGAATTATTATATCATGTAATCCAGAAAATAAAACTGAGGGAAAATGAAAGCAAATCAGCAAATCTTTCGAAAAGAGAGAAGGAGATCCTGCTAAAAATATGCGAAGGGCTTTCTAATCAGGAAATTGCAGAGACTTTGTTTATAAGCAAACGGACTGTTGACAAGCACAGAGCCAATCTTCTCGGCAAGACAAACTCCAAAAATACTGCCAGCCTCATTCTTTTCGCCATCAAAAATAAACTAATAGAGATATAATACCGTTCTCTCATTAAACTTGCCGTTTATGAGCGAATCACAAACTCTTGGACAGACAGGGGAAGGAAAGGCTGTCTTATACCTGAAGGAATCGGGCTATAAAATAAGGCACAGGAACTGGAGGTCAGGGAAAAAAGAACTGGATATCGTAGCTGAAAATAATGATTTCGTGGTTTTTGTTGAAGTTAAAACCCGGACGGAAGGATTCCTGGGAAAGCTATCAGATGCAGTTTCGAGAGAGAAGCAGAGATTAATGATCTTTGCTGCCGAAGCTTATTTAAAGAAATATGAAATTACGAAGGAAAGCAGGTTTGATGTGATAACAGTTTTAGTGAAGGGTCAGACATTCGAAATAGAACAACATATTGAAGATGCTTTTTATCCTACCTTAAGATAAAGCATGAAACATGGTTTTGGAATAATAGGTGCAGGCGCAATAGCTGAAGTCCACGCCAGGGCTATTGATACTATCATGGATGCCGAACTGATCGGAGTCTATGATCACAATCCTGATAAGTCTATTGCCTTCAGCCTTAAATATAATTGCAAAGCATTTGATACTGCTGAAGAACTCTGCAATGACGACAGAACAGATATAATTTGCATATGCACTCCTTCAGGCCTTCATCTTGAACCTTCACTTACTGCAATAAATGCCGGGAAACATTGTATAATTGAAAAGCCGCTTGAAACAAACCTGGAACGCTTTGACAGGATCATTAATGCCGGGATAGAACATAATGTTATGATCTCCGGTATTTTCCCGATGAGGTTCAGCAAAGTGAATCTTGAACTTAAAAAAGCTATTGACGAGGGTCGTTTCGGAAAGCTTGTGATGGGTGATGCCTATATAAAATGGTTCAGAAGTGCGGAATACTATAAAGATGTGAGATGGAGGTCAGACATCGCGGCAAGCGGAGGCGGAGCCGTTATGAACCAGGGAATTCACTCAGTAGACCTCCTGAGATGGTTCATGGGAAAAGTTGACGCTGTATGCGCATTCACCGGACTTATTGGCCATGATGGGCTTGAAGTTGAAGATGTTGCAGCGGCAACAATGAGATTTACCAACGGAGCAATAGGTGTGATTGAGGCTTCAACTGCCGTCAGCCCTGGTTTTTACAGGAGGATTGAAATACTTGGCACCCATGGCTCGGCAGTTATAGAAGAGGAGAAGATACTGACCTGGAAGTTCGACCAGGAAACGGATGCGGATGAAAAAATCAGGGAGAAATTTTCTGGTAATAATTCGTCAGGAGGTGGTGTTTCAGATCCGAAAGCAATCAGTGATATAGGGCACCTTCGTCAGCTTCTGGATATTATAAAAGCGATCGATAACGGGCATAAACCTTCAATAGATGGAATGGAAGCCCGAAAAGCTGTGGAACTTGTTCTTGCAATCTACGCAAGTGCTAAAAATAAGCGGATTGTCTACCTGTAAATAACTGTCGTGCAGGTCCTGCAGGTCCTGCAAAGCGGGATCATGCAGGTTCTGACATAAGATTGCAGCCCCGGATATCTGAGTTATCAAACCGGCCCGAAACCGAAAAGCTGTTATCTTCGTGAAGTTTTCCAAAATCGCCTGTGGCAATGAAAGAACAGGAATAAATATTTGCAAGGTCAATAATATTAATCCCGCCTGAAGTACCCTGGTCGCCAGTCACCGTCAGTGGGTCTGAGGGATCCCGTATCAGTATCTTCATCCACGGAGGAGAATGAAAGATGCCATTCCCCTTTGAATATGCCTGGCTCAGCAGCTCTGTCATTCCGTATTCGGAATGTACTGATTGAACATTTAGTTTTTGCTGAAGAATTTCATGCAGTTCCTCCCTGGTAATCTCTTTACGGCGTCCTTTCATCCCTCCGGTCTCCATTACAATTGTCCCGGAAAGATCGGATGAGTAATTGTTCGCAAAATCAAGAAGAGCGAAGCTGACCCCCAGAAGAAGCCTCTTTTTACCTGTGACCTCAGCCAGACCTAAATATTTTAAAAGATCCTTCGGATTATCATTATAAAAACCGCTGCTGCTGTGCCTGCTCATTTTTATCAGTCCCTTCAACATGTATACCAGTGATGAATTCTGCCTTTCGGTGTAAGAAGGGAGGAGAGCTGAAATAAAATATTCTGAAGGATCGCCGTAGAAATACCTGAATGAATTGTAAAAGCTCTTTTCGTATAATTTCAGGTCATGAACAAAATGGCGGCCTGGAGAATCGCCTGTCGTCCTGCTGCTTTCAAAGACAGTGTCAAAAGAGAGATTCTCAAGGGCTACGGTCTGGCTTTTGAAGAATTCCGCCGGTATGAACGGGATATCATTAATATTTGTTATTTCTTCCGGCTTTCTTCGCAGGCCTGAAATAAACTGCCTGTACACCGGATTATTTTCCGCCTGAATTCTGAATATGCGGAGTGCCGTATCCGAAAAAGACACAGAGTTGTTCAGTTTAAAAATAAGATCGGGAAGATCATCTGTCATTTGCCGGGGAAAGTAAGTGTTCCGTCGGGTTGATACTCCCATTGAAATGTACATTCGGCATATGGAACGTTATTTCTTTTCTCTTTCACGGTTTTTACAACCCTGATTTTTGCGTATTTATTCTGGCTGTTTCTGAAAAGCCAGATCTGCTTTTCTTTTACTTCGACCGGGGGATCAATCCATAGCGGATTGGAAAATGATGTCAGACTGGCAAAAGCCGATGAGGCGGAAGCTGCATCCTGATATTCCCCATACAGGAAGAAACATTCTTTGAATGTATTTACATTAAAGGTTATTCTCACAATCTCATTGTTTACATTAACCTCGGGTGAAATGGTCAATACATCTACCGGATCGTTAAGAGTTGCGACCTTTCTTGCTTCAGAGAACAGGAACCCGTAAACATAATATGTCTGACCGAGAGTAGTTGTATTATCAATAGTGGCAGTTCCGGAAGTCGCCGGAGCCTCATCTTTTTTACAGGAACTAAGAACCAGCAATGAAATAACAAATATGTAAAACAAGCTGTTTTTCATAAATGCAAAGATAACTGAATTTCAGGAAGCAAAAAAGGAGGCTACTCAAAAGGATCTCGATTTACCCTCATCACCAGGATAGCTCTTATAAACATCTTTCACATAATAAATGATGATATCCTTCACTTCGTTCAGGATGACAATTCTTTTTTTCTATGGGGAGAGAGCTTCCCTCCCTTACTTACTTAAAATCGGCATGTCATTCCGAGCGCCAGCGGGATCTACATCCAATAATCTAATTCAAAGAAATATAGATGGAGATAAAAGCTAACTTCCGGGGGAAGTGGGCAGAAATATACTACTTGATACTAAGGACCTATTCTCCTCTGATAGCCACAATGCCCGGGAGCTTCTTTCCTTCCATATATTCAAGCATTGCACCGCCGCCTGTTGATACATAGCTAACTTTGTCAGCCAGGCCGTTTTTATTTATCGCAGCTACAGAATCACCTCCGCCGATAAGGCTGTAGGCCCCTTTTGAAGTAGCTTCTGCAATAGCCTTTGCAATGGCGGTAGTTCCCTTTGAGAATTTCTCCATCTCAAAAACCCCCATAGGGCCGTTCCAGAGAATTGTTTTTGACCTGGCAATAACATCCGAAAAATCCTTAATTGTTTTTTCGGCTATATC
>DOTV01000040.1:0-845 GCA_003520925.1 Bacteroidales bacterium
AACTCAAGCTCATTTGCTATCGAAAAATCCATTTTAAGCTTGTTTTTCAGATGATTGGTAACCACATCATAACTGTCGCTGATTATTCCGCATATATAGCCTTTCTTTTTCAATTCCTTTATAACAGATGCAGCATCATCAATGATTTTTATTTTATCAACTACCCCAAGAATTTCATCAAGAGATCTGCCTTTCATTAACCTGGCAATCGATTTTGTACGGGTATAGGAATTTGAATATTCTGTTACAATTTTAATCAGTTCATCCCTGACGTTGAATTCCTGGGCTGCGGACATGATGAAGCTGCTTTCCAATAATGTATTATCCATGTCAAAGACAATCATTTTTTCCTTCCCTAAAAGACTCTCCCTTATCGCATAATCCATCTGTGTCCTTATCACACTGAAGTTTTCAAGGGTTTCCAGATTGTTGACTTCAATACTTTTTGCACGTTTTAGGATTGACCTTGATACTTCCCTCGACATCTTACCGAGCTGTTCCCACGTTTGCATACGGTTCTCTATAAACCCTATATTCACCTCTGTTATTCTTGCCCCCAGGGCATGCATATCGAGAAGTATACCTATATCGACCCCGTAATCATTCTCAAAGTCGATCTTTTTAAGCCAGCTTTTTCTGGCACCAATCATGCCGCTCAACGGTTGGGAGAACTTTGCGAGTTCCGGGAAAAGAATGCTCAGCAGTGGCTTTGCCACCAGTTCGGTAACCCTTCCTGCCTGACGGTCAAAGCACGACTTGACAAAATCAGCTTCATCGTTCAGAATAGGAGCTGACAACAGGTCTGCAATGTTTTCGGGGTATGTCACGATATCGGCGTCAAGATA
>DOTV01000040.1:1240-10794 GCA_003520925.1 Bacteroidales bacterium
AGTATCTCATCAACAACTGGTGATCTGCTTACCAGGTTAATAACCTGACGGATCGTCTTCTCCTCGTTTAATGCCGGAATAATTACTGAAACCATGAATTGGATATTAATTCATTTCAATATAACAAATTCTACCCACAAAAAGTTATTTCAGGTACTTTTTGATGTTATAAAGCTTGTTCAGCGCTTCGACAGGAGTCAGATTATCAATGTCCATATCGAGTATTTCATCACGGATCTGCTTCAGAACAGGGTCATCAAGCTGGAAGATGCTTAGCTGCAGACCTTCCCTGTGACTGGCAAGGTCAGCAATAGGTTTCGCGAGCTCCTTTTTCTCATGGCTCTGTTCCAGCTCTTTGAGAATTTCATCGGCACGGCTGACAACACTTCTGGGCATCCCTGCCATTTTTGCCACATGAATCCCGAAGCTGTGCTCGCTGCCCCCTCTTTTGAGTTTCCGGAGAAAGATCACCTTATTATTGAATTCCTTTATTGAGATATTATAATTTCTTACTCTCGAAAAAGAGTTTTCCATCTCATTAAGCTCATGATAATGGGTGGCAAACAGTGTCTTTGCCCTGTGCCTGTTCTCGTGAAGGTATTCAACCATCGCCCAGGCAATTGAGATACCGTCATATGTGCTTGTCCCGCGGCCGATCTCATCCAGAAGAATCAGGCTTCGGTCTGAAAGGTTGTTAAGAATGCTTGCTGTCTCATTCATCTCTACCATAAAGGTCGATTCTCCAAGGCTTATATTATCCGACGCGCCGACCCTTGTGAAGATCTTATCGACAATACCTATTTTTGCCTCCTTTGCTGGAACAAAGCATCCTGTCTGAGCCATCAGCACTATAAGCGCTGTCTGCCTGAGCAGTGCCGATTTGCCTGACATATTGGGTCCGGTAAGGATTATTATCTGCTGGTCATCGGTGTCAAGAAACAGATCATTCGGAATATACGGCTCCCCCGGCGGCAATTGTTTTTCAATAACCGGATGACGCCCATCCCTTATATCAAGCCTCAGTGAGTCATCCATCAACGGCCGTACATAATTATTTTCAGATGAAACCACTGCAAAGGAGTGGAGGCAGTCGAGCCTGGCAATAAGCGACGAGTTCAGCTGTATGGGAGGAATATATTCAATTATTGACAGAACCAGCTCGTTAAAAAGTTTTGTCTCGAGACTGATTATCTTCTCCTCTGCTCCAAGTATCTTGCTTTCATACTCCTTCAGTTCTTCAGTAATATAACGCTCTGCACTTACAAGTGTCTGTTTCCTGATCCATTCGGAAGGCACTTTGTCCTTATGTGTATTTCTTACTTCAATGTAATAACCGAAGACATTATTGAAGCTGACCTTCAGCGATGTAATCCCTGTCCTGCGGGTTTCGCGTATCTGAAGGTCCTCAAGGTAATCCTTGCCGCTGTAAAGGATTCTCCTGAGCTCATCAAGCTTTTCAGAGACGCCATCGGCTATCACCTTTCCCCTTATAAGCTGGACGGGAGGATCACTGTTAAGTTCCCTGTCAATTTTATCAGCTATCGATTTGCAGGGGTTCATCTGTTCACCAAGAACCTTAAGAGGGTCACAGCTGCTTTTTTCGCACAACTCCCTTAAAGGTGCCACAGCCCTCAGCGCTCTCTTGAGCTGGATAACCTCCCGTGGATTTATTCTGCTAACAGCAACCTTTGAGATTAGTCTCTCGAGGTCGCCAACCTGCTGGATCAAACCGGCTATCTTTGACATATTATCAGAATTGTCAACAAGACAGCTTACAATATCATGCCTGTCGGTCATAGGCTGCATATCTTTCAGAGGAAGTGAAATCCACCTCTTCAGGAGTCTGCCTCCCATAGGCGATATAGTACGGTCAACTACGTCTATCAGGGTCCTGGCTCCTTCGTACGGAGTGTGAAAAAGCTCCAGGTTCCTGATAGTGAATTTATCGAGCCAGACATACTTATCTTCATCAATCCTGGAAAGATTGGTTATATGTCCGAGCTGCGAATGCTGCGTTATATCGAGATAATAAAGAATCGCTCCTGCGGCTATAACACCGAAATTAAGGTTCTGGACTCCGAAGCCTTTTAATGAGCTTGTTTCAAACTGCTTGAGAAGCCTGTCGTTTGCAGCTTCCGGGGTAAACATCCAGTCGTCCAGCTTGTTTGTGTAGAACTTTGTCCCGAATGCTTCATTAAACAGATCACTCCTGCGCTTCTCATAAAGAACCTCCTTTGGCTGAAAGTTGTTCAGGATCTGATCTATATAATCCAGGGTACCTTCCGAGGCAAGGAACTCCCCTGTTGAAATATCCAGAAATGCAACGCCAGCTATTTTCTTGTCGATGTGAACGGCAGCAAGAAAATTGTTTTCCTTGTGATTAAGAACATTTTCATTAAGAGATACCCCGGGGGTGATAAGCTCGGTTATTCCCCTCTTAACGATTTTTTTTGCAAGCTTCGGGTCTTCAAGCTGTTCACAGATTGCTACCCGTTGTCCGGCCCTTACCAGCCTGGGAAGATAAATATCAAGAGCATGGTATGGAAACCCTGCCAGCTCTACGAATGTGGCTGACCCGTTTGCCCTGCGTGTAAGTGTTATCCCAAGAATTTCAGACGCTCTTATCGCATCTGAGCCGAATGTTTCATAGAAATCACCCACCCTGAAAAGAAGTATTGCGTCGGGATGCTTTGATTTGACGCTGTAATACTGCTTCATAAGCGGGGTCTCGACATATTTGTTCTCGTCGGATATTGGCTTTGATGGCAGAGACATTCGGTAGTGATTGATTGTTAACAAAGATAGATTTTTTCATTGTAACATCGTTTTCTTAACTTCACCGCTTATAATTTATCTTCAATGAACAAGGTTCTTATTCTTGGTGCCGGATTGGTAGCGAAACCAATGGTCGGATATATGCTTCAGAACGGAATAGATGTTATGGTCGCCTCACCGATGAAGGATCGCGCCGATGAAATGATAAACGGGAATCCGCTAGGAAAATCTCTCGACTGGTCAATGGATGATACTGAAACCCTTGACAAGCTGGTTTCGGAATATGATATTACTGTTTCACTGCTTCCATATAGATTTCATACCGATGTGGCAAATATCTGCATCAGGAATAAAAAACCGCTTGTAACAACATCATATGTTCAGCCTGGAATAAAAGCACTCGATTCCGAAGCGAGATCTGCCGGTATAATCCTCCTTAACGAGATCGGCCTTGATCCAGGCATTGACCATATGACAGCCATGAAAGTCATCGATCATATTCATGACAGAGGAGGAAAAGTCGAAGAGTTTTATTCTATGTGCGGGGCATTACCTGCTCCGGAGGATGCCGGGAATCCATTGAAATATAAATTTTCATGGAGTCCGAAGGGAGTGGTACTGGCGAGCCGGAATGGTGCTCTTTACCTCAAAAAGGGGGAGAGAGTCATCATAAAACCGGAATATCTTTTCAGGGATCTGTTCAGATATGATTTTCCAGGTGTCGGGGAAATGGAGGTCTACCCTAACAGGGACTCGATCAGCTACATTGAAATTTACAGCATTCCCGAGGTTTCGACAATGTTCAGGGGTACTTTCCGGTTCAAGGGCTGGTGTGAAACGCTTGATGCGATGAAAACTCTGAATATGCTTGACGATTCAATCATCGATTATACAGGGATGGATTATTCAGGGTTCCTGGCCGAAAGAGCTGGCCTGGGTAAAAATGATCTCAGGAATAAGGTTGCCCAGAAACTCGGGATCTCTGAGAAATCTATAGCAATTGAATCGATTGAATGGCTCGGCTTCTTTGACAATGAACAAATGAACTACGGCAATACAACTCCTTTTGAAATTACATCTGACAGGATGATAGGTAAGATGATGCTAACCGACAATGAGCGTGATATGGTGGTGATGCAGCATATATTTCTCGCTGCCTGGCCCGATGGGAGAAAAGAGGTTATAAAATCATCGATGGTCGATTTCGGATCGCCGGATACAAATACAGCAATTGCACGGACTGTTGCCCTTCCTTCATCCATTGCGGTGAAAATGATCCTTGAAAAGAAAATCAACCTGACTGGGGTTCATATACCAGTGGTTCCTGAGATCTATAATCCGGTGCTTGATGAGCTGAAAACTCTTGGGATTGAGATGAAGGAAGAATACGGGTTGCCAGAGAAGGAAATCAATATCAGGCAGGACCTCCTTAGCCCCCCAGAGGGGGGTTTAATACAGTAATTCTTTATAATATTTCAATTTAGCCCACCTTTTTGGGGGTTGGGGGGTTAAAACTTAAGGTAGAAATCCCTTGTAAGGTTTATATATTCCTGCGTAAAATCATGCCTTTCCCCTTTTTCAATTGTAAGGAAGCTTTCAGCAGGTTTTGCCCTTTTCCTGCCAAGGCCAATTATCATCCTTCTGATTGCTGAGGTCGGCAGCGGCCTGATCTTAAGAATACTGTTACAATAAAACCCATACTCCTGAGCTTCTGCTATAAAGATATTACCCTCATCATAAGGCAGTATCAACTGAAGCAGCCCATCTTCCTTGAGCAGTCTGCCTGCTCCTGACAGAATATCCTGGTGAGTCAGATTGTCATTATGCCTTGTATTTGACTTTACCAGATCGGAGTTTTTGATTGAACTGATGAAATATGGAGGATTTGTGACGACGAGGTCGAACCCGGATATTTCAGGATTAAAGTTTTGCATTGTGCAGTTTTCTATCCTGATCCTTCTGCTCCATTTGCTCATCCTTATGTTTTCGGAAGCCTGAAGAAATGAATCATAGTCAGGTTCAATGGCTGTGATTTCAGAATCACATCTTTGTGCTAGCATCAAAGGGATAAGACCTGTTCCAGTTCCGATATCCAGTATTCGCTTCCTGCCTTTAATATCGGCACATGCACCAAGAAGAACACCATCGGTGCCCACTTTAAAGGCACACTTGTCCTGGTTGATAGTGAACTGTTTAAACCTGAAAAAAGAGTTAGCCATTTTAATCGTTGCCAATTGTTCGTTGCCGGCTATAATTTTAAAAATACCAAAATTAATCAGGTTCATAATATAATGTATAGGTAAAACAAAGATCTCCATGAACTAAACTCTTTTCATAATGTTTAACAAAAAACCTTAAATTTGAAATTACAAATCACCAATCATGAAACTATTTATCAAAACAATTTCAGCCCTTTCCCTTACTCTGATCATATCTTATAACGCATACGCAACTGACGATGCCAGGTTACTGAGGTTTCCTGATATAAATAAAAACCTTATCGCTTTTGTATATGCCGGCGATATATGGACTGTAAGCTCAACAGGAGGGGAAGCCCGTAGATTAACTTCACACAGCGGACTTGAACTTTTTCCAAAGATATCACCCGACGGGCAGTGGATAGCCTTCTCAGGCGAATATTCAGGGAGCCGTCAGGTCTTTGTCATTCCATCAAACGGCGGTGTTCCTCGTCAGCTTACCTGGTATAATTCCGTTGGTGTAATGCCTCCAAGGGGAGGATGGGATAATGTTGTGCTTGACTGGACGCCCGACAGCAAACAGATACTTATACGGGCCAACCGCACATCCTTTGGTGAAAGACAGGGCAAGTACTTTCTTGTGAATCTCGATGGCAAATTCGAAAATCCGCTGCAGATTGTAAACGGCGGATTCGGAGTTCTTTCACCCGATGGATCAAGGTTAGTCTTCACTCCTGTCGACCGCGAATTCCGCAATTGGAAACGCTATAAGGGAGGCAGGGCTACCGACCTCTGGATATATAATCTCAGGGATAACACATCAGAACAGATCACAAATTTTGAAGGCACCGATCAGCTTCCCACATGGTCGGGCAACAATATTTTCTTTGCTTCTGACCGAGATCTCAAATTGAATATCTGGCAATATAACACGGTTACAAAAGAAACAAAGCAGGTTACCCGCCATTCTGAATTTGATGTTATGTGGCCTTCGGGAAACGGCGACCAGCTGGTTTACGAAAACGGAGGATATCTTTACAGACTGAGTCTTCAGACGGGACAATCAGAGAAAGTTAATGTCAGCATTAACTTCGACAATCCGAATCTTGTTCCATACTTTAAAAATGTAAAGGGAGATATTCACAGCTTTGCCGTCTCCCCAACCGGAAAGCGTGCACTATTTGATGCACGCGGAGATATTTTCTCTGTTCCTGCCGAAAACGGAATTACAGAGAATCTTACTGAAAGCCAGGGGGTCCGCGAGATATACCCTGCCTGGTCACCCGACGGAAAATATATCTCATACTACTCCGATAGGACCGGTGAGTACGAACTATGGCTTCTTGAAAACAAAAAAGGAGCTCAGCCGCGGCAGGTCACATTCAATTCATCAGCCTGGAAATACCAGCCTGTCTGGTCTCCCGACAGCCGCTGGCTCCTGTTCTCCGACAGGACACTTAACCTCAGGCTTGTTGAAGCCTCAACAGGAAAGGTAACTGATATTGATCATGCAACATCGAGTGAACTGAGGAGCTATAACTTTTCACCCGATTCGCGTTGGATAACATACCAGAAAGAGGGCAGCAATGAAAAAACCGCAATATGGGTGTATGATATTCCTGCCGGCAAAAAATTGCAGGTTACTGATGGAACATATTCAGACGACAACCCTGTTTTCAGCCTTGACGGCAATTACGTTTTCTTTGCTTCAAACCGCGATTTCAATCTGTCATTCTCGAGCTTCGAATTTGATTATATCTATGACCGGGCTACCAGACTGTACGCTGTATCACTGACTCCGAAAAGCCCCAAGATATTCAAGGACAAAAATGATATCGAACCTGTAAAGTCTGAAAAATCAACACCGACACCGGCAGCCTCACCGAAGGATAAGAAGGGAAAATCAAACTCTGCTGACACTTCTTCGGCTAAAAAAGATGTGAGGGTTGAAATTGACTTTAACGGCATAAATGACCGGATAACAGCACTCCCCGGAGAAGCCGGCGAATACAGGATAGTAGGCGCTTCAGACGGAGGACTTATATTTATAAGCAATAACAAGCTTATGAAATACAACATTGCCGATGAGAAAAATGAAGAGATTCTTGACAGGGTAATGACAGCCTCCCTGACATCCGACGGAAAGATGGCAATCTACAGGTCGGGTGAAGATTATGGAATCATTAAGCTTACACCCGGACAAAAAGCAGGTGCCGCCAAAATGAATTTAGGAGGTCTTGAGATGAAAATAGATCCGGCGAAAGAGTGGAATCAGATCTATGTAGATGCCTGGCGTATTTTCCGCGATTATTTCTATGTAGATAACCTGCACGGGGTCAACTGGCAGGCAATGAAGGATCGATACAGCGCTCTGCTCCCCTTTGTGAGCCACCGGGCCGACCTTGATTATATACTGAACGAAATTGTAGCTGAGACCAATATCGGACACACATATGTCGACTGGGGTGATTTCGAAAACGTAAAACGGATAGATAACGGTCTTCTCGGGGCCGAACTGACTGCCGATGAAACGACAGGACGATTCAGGATCACTAAGATATATAAGGGTGAAAACTGGAATTCGTCGCTCCGTTCCCCCCTCACTGAACAGGGTGTTGATGTTAAGGAAGGAGATTTCCTGATAAGCATTGACGGGAAGGATGTCACAACAGCAGCCAATCCATATGTATTTCTCGAGAATAAGGCCGGTAAAACAGTTGAGATAAAGGTCAGCAGCAAACCTTCTTCAGCTGATGCAAGAACATCACTTATTAAACCCATATCAAGCGAGCTGGGGCTTCTGCATCTCGACTGGGTTAACCGGCGGAGAGCGATGGTAGATAAGCTTTCAGGCGGTAAAATCGGTTATATCTATGTCCCGAATACATCTGCAGATGGTAACCGCGAACTTTACCAGGGCATGTATACATATTTCGACAAAGAGGCACTGATTATCGATGAACGTTACAACGGAGGCGGTTTCATTCCCGACCGTATGGCTGATCTGCTCGACCGCCACACTCTTGTATACTGGCATCAGAAAGGACTGACTCCAGGCAAATCTCCTGCTATTTCCCACGACGGACCAAAGGCTATGCTTATTAACGGCTATTCGGCTTCAGGGGGAGATGCTTTTCCATATTTCTTCAAAAAGCTGGGACTGGGCAAACTAATCGGCACACGAACCTGGGGCGGGCTGGTAGGCATTTCGGGAAATGCCCGACTTGTTGATGGGGGCTATATTTCTGTTCCAAGGTTCGGGGTTTTCGACCAGCAGGAGGGTTGGATAATTGAGGGAGTAGGCGTTTATCCTGATATAGAAGTGGTTGAACGGCCTGAACAAATGGCGAAAGGAATCGATGTATGCATCGAAAAGGCAGTGGAAGTGTTGCTTCAGGAGCTGAAGGAGAAACCGGCAAAAAAAGTAACAGTACCGGCTCCTCCTGACAGGTCAAAATGGAGAGAAAATTAAAATCATTAAATTCAACTTATTATGAATTTGCATGTCAGACCAGTATTGCACAGGATTTTTATAAGCTTCACAGCGTTTTTGGTCCTTTCGGTTGGGGTAAGAGGTCAGAAAACCGACACACTATTTCTTTCCGATGAGATAATAAACATGACCCTTAGTTCCCATTTTTCGGAGATCAGGGCTGACACTGCAAATGATCCTAAACCTCACCCCGGCAAGCTCACCTATAATGATCCCGACGGGAAAGTCAGGAAGTTCAACGTCAAGGTTAGGGCAAGGGGTGATTTTCGCCGTAACCCTGAAATCTGTACTTTCCCTCCCCTGCTTGTGAATTTCAGGAAAAGCGAAGTCAAAAAAACGATATTCAACAACCAGGATAAGCTCAAACTGGTTACAGCCTGCCAGAAAGAAGAGGATGTGGTTGAGGAATATCTTATATACAAGATGTATAACCTTGTAACTGATATGAGCCTGAAGGTAAGACTCGTCAGGGTTGTATATATTGATGACAATACCCGACGGCAGGTTTTTGAGCGTTACAGCTTTTTTATCGAGCACGAGGATCAGCTGGCTGAGAGAAATAATGCAGTGCAGAGGGACAGTCTGCTTAACCCGTTTATGCTTGACAGGGAAAACTTCATGAAAATGTCGGTTTTCGAATATATTATCGGGAACAGGGACTGGTTCATCTCATCAAGACGAAATGTTATTATCCTGCGGTCGTTGGAAAAGAACCAGGCTCTTCATGTTGTCCCATATGATTTTGATTTTGCCGGACTAATTGATGCCAGTTATACAAAACCCCGGGATGTGCCTGAACAATTTCTCAGCAAAAGAAGGGTCTATAAGGGACTATGCTATACTGAAGATGAATTCAAGAGGACTTTTGATTTTTATAAAAAGCTGAAGCCGGAGTTTGAAGCCCTTATTAATAGCCAGGAGATTATCTCAAAGGCTACCCGAAAGGAGAATCTGAGATACCTGGAGGAATTTTATCAGACTATCGAAAACAAGCCGCTTTTTAAAAAAGAATTCCTTGATGTCTGTGAAACCAGAAAAATGTATAATCTGCCAGATTAATTACTCGCAGGTATTTAAGAACTTACACT
>DOTV01000150.1 GCA_003520925.1 Bacteroidales bacterium
CTTTGCCGGTCCCGGGTTTTTCTGAACCGTCTACTCTTCCGACGTATCGAAGTATACGGTTTCTGTCAAACACAAAACAGTGGGGTGTGGCAGCAGGGCCATAAGCAAGGGAAGTTTTCTGTTCATCTCCGTCGTACAGGTATGGAAATGGGAATTTCTTATCAGCTGCCCGCTGTATCATCTCCTCTAAACTGTCGCCCATATCTGAATAGCCAAGTTCAGAATAATTAAGTGCTTTAATTGAATTTGGAGAAATCATAACTACTTCCGCTCCTTTTGGCTTATAGTCGTTTGCTATTGAAATGATGCGGTCCTCATATGCCTGTGCAGTGGGACAATGGTTACAGCTGAAGATCACCACCAAAACCTTTGCGTTTTCAAAATATTTCAGGGAATACGTCTTGCCATCAACACCCAAAAGGCTGAATTCAGGGGCTTTTGAGCCCGGTTCAAGTGTCTTTGGTTCTGTATGGACTTCCTGCGCAAAACCTCTCAGGGAAACAAACAGAAGGAGAATAAAAATAAATTGCTGCTTCAGATGGCTTCTCATGATACTTGGTCTTTTAATTAATAAAGATATGAAAAAGTAATTCACCACGGAGAACACGGAATAACACGGATTTTACCCTGGAATGTTTTCGCTATCTACGTCTAATCGCTGGTATGAAAATAACGGTAGACTATATATTTCATATTAAATATAATTATATAATAATAAACAGTAACAAACAGTATTTAATTTATCAGTAATTTATTACCTTTATTGTTTAATCAAAATTCTTTTGTCATGAAAAATTCAAACGGAGTGATGGAAGTATTTAAAGTGTTTCAGAACACGGAATCCTATTTCAATGAAAGGAACAAAACAGAATCGAACCGGCTGATCATTTATCAGATCCTGGTTATATGCATGTTTACTTTTCTCTATGGAATTGTAATGGGAAGCTATCATAGCTTTATTCAATCATTTGCAGCAGGACTGAAAGTTACATTTCTCTTTCTGTCGGCATTGATTATTTGCTTCCCCTCTTTTTTTGTAATTCAGCAGGTACTGGGTTCAAAAATGACTCTGCGGCAGATGCTTATAATTGTATTGAGCGGATTTGTTCTTGCATCATCGATTGCCTTATCGTTTGCCCCGATTGTTATTTTGTTTCAGATCACAGGAGGGAATTATCACTTCCTCCAGCTTCTTCATGTGGCGATTTTTCTGTTCTCCGGTATTTTTGGCATGAGACTGATGATAGAGGCTTTAAAATATGCCTGTGAAAAGAAGGACATCTATCCACGGATCGGGGTTACAGTATTCAGGATTTGGATTATAATATTGGCATTTGTCGGTATACAGCTGGCGTGGAACTTAAGGCCGTTCTTATGTAACAAGAATGAAGAATTCAAGTTGTTCAGGAAATATGAAGGAAATTTTTATACGGCAATTATTTATTCAGTTCAGCAGCTTTCAACAAAAAAAGACTTACCTCAAAATTCAATTACTGTGCGCCCTGATAACAGTCCGGCTAACGATAATACTCAGAATAAGGATACTGGTCTATTAAACTTATTGAAAAAGACGAAATAGAACATGGAAGATATAATGACTCTTGAGGAAGTCGCAAAATATTTAAAGCTTAAGCCTCAGACAATATATACCTGGGCACAGGGTGGAAAAATCCCGGCTGCAAAACTGGGGAAGGAATGGAGGTTCAGAAAATCGGTCATCGATAAGTGGTTTAATCAGCACATCGATGAAAAATTCTCGGAATATATTGATTAATAGAAAAGGAGGGCTTTCAAAAAACCCTCCTTTAATAAACCTAAACAAAGCAAACTTTTTCTATTGTATTTCAGATAACGGAATTTACAAGGCGTGAGTATTTGATGGGTGCTCCTTTTTAAAGAACCTGTTAAAATGAAAATTAGTATCAACCCCTCCTGAACAACTCCCGACTCTTGAAATATTCATCTCAGGCATGCCGGTAAACAAGAAATACCTTCCACATAATCAGAGGTACCGCAGAATTTTTTTCTCTCTGTGGGCTTCTTTATAGTTCCCATACCATTTACAGAGTGGAAATAAAAATAACACTACGCTCAGCCAAATCAGGTATACTGTTGCGAGCCCAATACCGGAGCCTGGTCCTCCGCGGCCATATTGAAATGGTCCAAATGACAGATCCTGCCAATGGAAATCCTGCAAAAACATAACAACTATCATAAGTGAATGTATGAGATACAAATGGATAATGAAGTAAAAAAACGGGACTCTGCCATAAACACTTACATTTCTTATGAATCTGTTGTTCAAATCTTCCGAGATATAAAACATAAAACACATTATTCCAAGCGTCATAAGTGAAAACAGGAGCGATGGCGGATATTTGGATACATTAATGAATGATAGAAATGTAAAAAGACCATTCTTCTGCACTGACCAAAGAGACTGATCCCCGTAATAATTCACAAGACGTAAAAAAGTGAATACAATCAGGGCAGACAAACCGATACTCAGGAAAATTTTCTTTCTTCTTTCTGCAGCCAGGTTAAACAATCTTCCCGTGGCAAAGCCGGTAAGCATAATACCGAACCATGGAATGATAGGATATGAAATAACAAATGTGAATTGCGGAGAGACCTGGTATAAATTAAAATTGATAAGCGGAGATAAAAATTGCTTAATGTCCGGGTGATTTTCAAATTGTAATCCTGCCAAGAAATTATGTCCGAAAATTATCACAAGCCCCATTATTCCAATAACCCATGAGGGCAGTCTTAAAAGGAGTGAGAGTATAATAAATCCAAAGCCTATAGCTGCAATAACTTCAAAAAGTAGTATCCTGAATTGAAGATCGAACCAGATTGCAAAATTGATAACAGTAAATTCAATAATTATCAGCCAGATACCCCTTGTGATCAAAAATCGCCTGGTGGATTTAAGGTCATTTCTCTTCTTCATCGATATGAAAGCCGATGTACCTGCCAGAAATACGAAAACAGGAGCACAGAAATGGGTAATCCAGCGGGTGAAAAAGAGAAATGGTGTAGT
>DOTV01000007.1 GCA_003520925.1 Bacteroidales bacterium
ATAGCCAATCCTCCACCCTGTCATTGCATATCCTTTTGATACACCATTGACAGTGATCACGCGATCATAAATGAAATCAAAAGATGCCATGCTTAAATGTCTTCCTTCAAAAATAATATGTTCATAAATCTCATCAGAGATAATGAACAGCCCTTCATGCTTTTCCACGATCCTGGCAATCTTTTCCATCTCTTCTTCCGTGTAAACCATCCCTGTAGGATTCGAGGGGGAATTAAAGATTATAAGCCTGGTTTTTTGCGTGACAGCTGATTCCAGCTGATCAGGTCTGATCTTGAAATCATTCTCCAGAAGGGAGTTAACTATAACAGGTTTACCTCCGGCAAGTATTATCTGATCGTAATAACTGACCCAGTACGGGGCAAGAATAATCACCTCGTCGCCAGGATTTATTATAGAGAGAATAACATTAATGAGGGAATGCTTTCCTCCTGCTGATACAATTATCTGATCCTTAGTGTAATTAATTCCGTTTTCATCTCTGAACTTTCTTGAAATGGCATCTCTGAGATCATCGTATCCTGGTACAGGTGGATACTTTGTATAATTCTCATCGATTGCCTTTTTAGCAGCCTCTTTTATATAATCAGGTGTATTGAAATCCGGCTCACCAAGGCTTAAGCTGATTATATCCAGACCTTTGGCTTTAAGTTCCCTGCTTTTCTGAGCCATTGCAAGAGTCTGAGAGACTGATAATGACTTAATTCTGTCGGATAAATATTCCATAGTAGGTAATTATGAAGTGAAAATATAATTAAGGCCGGAATCAAATGTATAAAGTATAAATCAAAAACAAAAAGAAATATTACCCGCTTGTCTCACAGATTTCTTCAGGTTCATAAAAAGTATTTGCGAATGTCTGCGAAAATCAGCAGAATCAGCGGGAAAACAAGTTTTAAGTTAAATATCATTCAGGAAAATATCTTACGTTTGCAATTATAATCTGAATTGCCATGGAATATTTTCTTGATGTAGTTAAAATTGTCATTCCGGCACTGCTTGTGTTTCTGACCTCCTGGGTCCTGTTAAGGAATATGATCAGGAACGATCAGGAAAAAAGAAGACAGGAAATTATACTTCAGGGAGCCAGGACAGTTATGCCTATCAAGCTGCAGGCCTATGAAAGAATAGTGCTTTTTCTTGAAAGAATATCGCTTGAATCACTGCTGATAAGAGTGAGTACCAATGATATGACTGTAACGGAGCTGCAGTCGGCATTGACAGCAGCCATAAGGGGTGAATTTGAGCATAACCTGTCACAGCAGATTTATATGAGTCCTCAGGCCTGGGAAGTAGTAAGGAATGCCCGTTCAAATACAATAAAGTTAATCAACATCGAAGCCGAAAAAATTAAGGAAGATGCACCGGCGATTGAATTGAGCAGGCTGATCCTCTCGAGGGTAATGGAACTTGATCAGGAACCTACAAAAGCTGCAATTGATTACATCAAGGGCGAAGTAGGAAGGATGATCTGAAATCAAAGCCCCCTTTTAATTCCCCCCCAAGGGGGAAAAGATGCCAACTAGCTTTGCGGCTTCTTATTTTCTCCCCCCCGGGGGAGATGTCCCGCATCAGCGGGACAAAGGGGATCAATCGTATGGCAGAGATTACATCACAGCAATTCGACAGATCTTTTCACGAAAGTACTGAGATCCTCACCCTTAAGCATATTGTTTGCAAGCAATGCCAGGTCGATAAGCTGTTTTACTTTTTTGTTTTCTGATCCGTAACTTTCAAGTATCTCCTTTCTTGATGATTCAATTGTCTCGAGTTCTTTGCGCAGTTTCTCAAGATCATCCTTTTCGAACTGGCTTATTTCATCATTCTTCTTTTTGCTGTGTTCCTTCTCCATGAATGATATCTCCTCTTTCAGCCTCTCCCTCTCTTTATTGTTTTCCTGAAGCCGTAAGCCTTCCTTTGCCTCCAGGTCATCTGAGATTTTCAAAACAAGCGGATGGTTCACATTTACAACAAGGTTAAAGCTGTCAGGCAATTCACCATAGAAATTCATCCCTCCGCCAAACTGTGACATCTCTTTCATACGGCGCATAAATTCCGACTGGGTAATTATCACGGGTGCATCTTTTTCATCAAGTGTTTCAGGGACTGCGTTATAAATCTCTTTCGATTTTACCCTTACGTTAAATATGCTCCTTAGATCGTCCTGCCTTATCTGTGATAGTTTGGATGCTTTTGGATCTTCCTTATGAATAAGCTTGTCTATTACGTCAGAATCAACCCTTACAAACCGGGAATCCTTAAGTTTCGTCTCCAGATGGTTTATGAGATGAATGTCAAGCTGCCCATCCAGGTTGAGCACTTCATAACCCCTGCTCTTTGCATTTTCTATGTATGTGTACTGATCTGTTGTATTCGTTGAATACAGATAAACAAGTGTTTTATTCTTGTCTGTCTGATTTCCTTTAATCTGTTTCTCAAACTCTTCAAATGTGAAATACTTGTTATCGGTATTCTTAAGCAGGGCAAACTTTGATGCTTTTTCATAGAATTTTTCCTCAGTAATCATACCGTATTCAATGAAAAGTTTCAGGTTATCCCACTTCTTCTCAAATTCATCGCGGTTATTCTTGAAAATATCATTTAGCCTGTCGGCAACCTTCTTTGTTATATGGGCTGATATCTTTTTTACGTTTGAATCGCTCTGCAAATAACTTCTTGACACATTGAGAGGTATATCCGGCGAATCCAGTACTCCATGCAGAAGCGTCAGGAATTCTGGTACTATTCCTTCAACTGAATCTGTTACAAATACCTGGTTTGAATAAAGTTGAATTTTATTCTTCTGAATCTCGATATTCGATTTGATTTTGGGGAAGTAAAGGATACCGGTAAGCTTAAACGGGTAGTCAACATTCAGGTGAATGTTAAATAATGGTTCATCAACTATGGGATACAGCTCCTTGTAGAATTTAAGGTAGTCTTCCTCCTTCAGATCAGCTGGTTTAAGCGTCCAGGCTGGCTTTG
>DOTV01000054.1:0-210 GCA_003520925.1 Bacteroidales bacterium
ATTTCTTCTTTCATAAATTAAAACGTTGGAAAATATATTAAGTCTAATATTTTCCAACAAAGAAACTGGAAAATATTTATATAACAAAATTTTCCTGGGGTTTTTAAAATTTTAACTGCTTATCTGCTTTAACAAGTGTTTTATTATAATTTATAATTAGTGTCCGACTAAAAGTATGAGATTACCTTCGGTGAGCTCGTCCACGTAATG
>DOTV01000054.1:485-2507 GCA_003520925.1 Bacteroidales bacterium
TGGACTCGGTTCCTCGCTAAGGTTACTTATGACAGCACATTTTTGAGAGGAGAGGTCCCTTGCTGGTGCAAAAATGACAGCATCGTATTGTGAGATGGAGATTCCTCGCTAGCGCTCGGAATGAGGGATCTTAACCTAATATTTACCAACCTGGTAAAGGATTGTTGTCAAAACAAAAAATCAAATTTGTAATCCGAATCCCGAGTTCTCGGGATGAGGGATATTAACCTCCTATCTGCTAATCTGATTAGGGAAAGGTGTCAATAGTTTTAAAATGCGAAGTCCTTTAATATGAAATTCATTTAATGAAATCGCTTATTTAAATATGCCTCCTGTCAGTGAATAGAATGAAAATCGTAATATTTGCTTTGATATTAGTATAACAATTTCCCAAAGTCAGATTACTTTGTAACTTGATATTTCTTAAGACACGATTTGATGAAATGCAATAAACTTTGGATTATTCTGACTTTCTCTGTGTTTACCCAAATAACTTTTGCACAAAGAATTGACAGCCTCAGGATTCCAAATAATTTCAGCGGAGCTGTCACCGTTACAACAAAAGGGATATCAATAGTACCAAATCTGACACTTGGGAAACCTGCAGCAATATTTGATCTGACGATGGGGAAGGGAAACCTTACTTTTGAGCCTTCGTTCCGGTTTGCACTTGAGGGAAGGCCCTGGTCATTTCTTTTCTGGTGGCGGTATAAAGTGGTAAAAACCGGAAAATTCCGGCTCAGTATCGGTGCACATCCAGCTCTTTCATTTAAAACCACTGCTGCTGAAACCGACGGTGTAACCGAAACAACAACAAAGGTCTACAGATACCTGGCTGCTGAAGTTTCACCCACATATCTGCTTTCAAAGAACACAGGCATCGGCATCTATTACCTTACTTCCCGGGGTATTGAAAAGATACTGACACAGCATACTAACCTTATTGCATTGAGAGGCAATATCTCAAATATTAAAATTACAAATAAGGTATATCTGGGCCTTAATCCACAGGTCTATTTTCTGAAAATGGATGAACACCAGGGATTTTACTTTAACTCTTCAATAACCCTGGCAGAAAGTAATTTCCCGGTTTCGCTTTCCGCGATGTTCAATAAGCGTTTGAAGTCTGACATACCGGCGGATAATGACTTTATCTGGAATATCAGTCTGCGATATACTTTCAATAAAGAATACGTTAAAAAATAGTATACATTGACTCAGAGCTTCCTGAATTTTGATTACCTCTTTTATTCAGGTCAATTATCTGATTACATTATCTGGTTTGGAGAAACCTGAAACATTGCCTATCCATGCAATAAAATCCTCCGCATCCTGATCTGCTCCATGTCCGGCATCCCAGTAAAGAAAGGTATTCACAACCTTGCCCTGGTTCTCAAGGCTTGTTGCCAGGTTTACGATGACTGTTTGTGATGTATGGTTATCTGATGTACCCTGACGGAGCCACCAGTATTTGGCACAGCCATCGTTTTTCTGTCCAATGAAGTACATGGCATTCATCAGGTTCACCAGGGTTTTTACCTCTTTGTCAATTTCAGCGGTCGTGTTTACCGAAGATTGCTGTAAGCTGAAACTTGTAAAGTGCCTTGCTTCGGTTGTCGTGTTACCGAATAAATTGGGTTCAGGCTGCCTCATGCCAAAATCGTCAAAAGCCGGGAGACCTTTCATTCTGCCAACATGCGTTACATAGTCTGTAAAAGAAAACTCAGCACCTTTTTCCGTCCATGCGATCCATTTATTAGTTTCGAGATACTCCTTGCGTTTTTCATCGGACAGGCCTTTCAGGTACTTATTTGCCGAGGGGACCAGGTAGTATTGCAGGAGGTATTTATCGTAGTTATCAGCAGTGATAGTACCAAAGCCATTTTTCCCCTGAAGCTTTAGTGATGTCTGATACCCGGCATTAATGGCTTTCAGTTGTTTTGAAAGCTCCTGGTCCACAAGGCCCGATTTGTTTGGTATTGTGCCATACATCCACTCATAGGCCCCGTCGGCGTGCTCCAG
>DOTV01000144.1:0-1906 GCA_003520925.1 Bacteroidales bacterium
GTTCCGGAAGTTCAGAAAAAACCTGTTTTCATATATCCCTTCGGTAAGGTCGAGCCGGTAATCTTTACCGGAAAGCAGATCGTTCTCTGATTTTGCAACTATATCGGAAATGAAGATTTCCATATCTGTCAGGTCTCCCTCAAGAGAACTGATTTTAAAAATAATATTTCCGTCCCTGTTGATCTTAAGACCAAGAGGAACCTTATAAAGTGTATCTGAAATTACAGGGAGTGCGCTAATAGAAAGCTTAGTTCCGTCTGAGCCTACAGTATAAAGATTAGGTACCATGAAATCGGTATTCATCAGTTTAAGAGCATCAAGCTGGCCATCGAATTCAATGGTCGCCTTATCATCAAAGTAAATAACTACAGGATCAACAGAAACCGTGTCATCTGAAAACTCAGCAGTAAGCCGGATCAGTGATTTTGAATCAACCTCTGATTTTGTTAAAGGATGTGTCAGATCCGTCACTCTCACACTATTATCCATGGCCAGGATTCCTGTTACTGGCCAGGTACCATCGGTAACATGAACGAAAAAACCCTGCATCGAAGGAATCAGGTTTGTAGCCAGTCCATTGCTTGAAACTCCCTCAGCGTAAGTAACATAGGTACCACCATACTGGTCGGTCGTACTTGTCTCAAAATAATATAGGGCATTGTCTATATTGGTTTTTGTCCATCCCGATGGAGAATCCCAGTCGATGGGAGAGGGGTATGGGTTCCCGATCAGGTTAAATCCCTGACTGTAAGTATTATTGTGGTTATACAGAGTTGCTGACAGGCTACCATTATTAACAACTCCTGTAACATCAAAAACAATCGGAGTCTCGGTATCGCCGAAGTTGACTGCATACCCCTGCATGGGATTTAAAATTCCGGCCGGATCTATGTAGGTGACCCAACCTGTGGTTGTTCTGCTTTCATCATAACTGTAAAAGGCGGGAAAAGGGTCAGCAAGTTTCATATTATCGCTAAACTCGAATACTGTAGCCGCCTGAAAAGGGGAACTTAAATATTTATAGCCGAAACCTGAAAAAAGATACCTTTGCATTATAACATTTCCATTGACCTCTCCTGTTCCACTGCCATCGATCAGAGAAGTCTGGGAATCTGTGGAAAGCATCGTAAGATGCCCATCTGCATTTAATATGCCGTTGCATAACAGGATCCCGGCCAATGACTGCCCGGGAGTGGTTATTGTGGTTGTGCTGCCCGGATCAACAATGATATTATTAAAAGAAATTGGAGTGGTACCGTTCAAAAGCTGTGTGTTTCCGGAAAAAATAACTGTACTGGTCTGATTAACCCAGGACCCGTTATTTGTAACATTTCCCTGTAGGACAATATTACCTTCAGCTGCAATGAAGATTGTCCCGGAGGAGACAGTAACGCCCTGACCTGAGCCTGACAAATTCCAAAGAAGAAGCATGACAGATAAAATTACACTTCTTTCCGGCTTTATAAATTTTCTTTTAAGTATCATATTAAGATAAGTGATTTGTTAAACCAACAGGTTATTGTGTGTTAGTAAACCACTGGACATCCTGGAACCTGATTATATCACCATTTTGTGAGGAGGTTACATACAATTCCAGATAATCATTCTTAGCCATATCAGGTATATAAATAACTGTTGAGAACTGAAATGGCTGGTTAGCTGTTACAATTCGAAGATCAGTTTCTCCATACCGGGTACCTGTAACTCCGTTTTTGACCATAGCAATAGTAATGCGGACATTACTATTATTTGATGTAATATTCCCGGTGATGATTGCCCAGGCATCAAGAAGATAATCAGTCTGATAGGTGATCCTGTTATTATTAGCAACCCACTTTGTGGTATAAAGGGATGTATTGGTCCAGTTAGCCTTATAGAATGTACCGGCAGTTGTTACGGTTGTTGT
>DOTV01000144.1:2220-2574 GCA_003520925.1 Bacteroidales bacterium
TCCTGCATTGTTTGTAATAAATACATTCGCATCTCTTCCATCTGAACGGGTGAAATCAAATCCGCTGAAGAAAGTTCCCTGGTTATTCCAGGCATTATTTGAAATAAAAATAGAATTATATGCTGTGAATGTGGCCGGAGTATATAGGACACCGATGTCACTTCCGGTAGTTGTATTATAAAAAGTACAATTCAGGATGGAAATGCTTTCAGCTATGCCAGATAAAAGGCTGATACCTCTTCCGCACTGAAGGAAATCCGATTCCGAGATTTTAAAGGAACCGCCACTCGCTGCGCCTGCAGCAATTTCAATCCCGGCACCGGGACAATCCTCAAAATCAACATCAAAAACCCA
>DOTV01000144.1:2917-5258 GCA_003520925.1 Bacteroidales bacterium
CCGGTGAAATTCAAAGCATTGTTTCCTGATGCATTAGAATAAGCTTTAAATGTAAGCATCTTAAAGTAGCATTCAGTCTGACAATCAAACATTGGGTTGCCGGAGACTCCTGATGTACCATCGATCTCTGTTTCACCGAAAGAGATTCCCTGGAAAGTAACAGGAAAAGGAAGGTTGATGGTTTGAGTCGCATCGATCTCGTGTGTTTCACCACTAAGCCGGACTACTGTCGGTCCGGTCATGTGCAAATTAAGGAATTCAATCACCTCAGGTATAGTGGTAAAACTTCCGTTCTGGGAAACATCAAGCAGATTTTCTGTTCGGGTCTCCCTGTTCCTTGTGATCCAGTTGCCCTCCCAGGCAACATAAGTTTGTCCCCGCCACCGGGTAAGACTGGTTTCTGAAGTTCCATCAACGGTAGCTCCTGAATTTCCTTCAACTGTCACCAGGTTAATATGTGTGCCTATATTTTTTATGGTAATGGATAAACCATTATCCGAACTTGTAACCACAGGGAGGGTAAGTGTTATATCACCCGAAGCAAGGACCAATGTCTCCGACTTCAATAAAGTGGCATCGGCCGATTTGGTGGCAGGAGTTTCGGAAACATTAAAAGATACCCATTTACTCCCATTCCAAAAGTAAAAGCCGTCAGGTACCGTACCTCCGGTACTGTAAACGAGCATTCCCGGAGGTACCGGATCAGTCAACGGGTCAGGCAGATCGAGGCTGACTAGTTCGACCCGTGTGATCAATAATCCTTTGTTGATGCTTTCAAGCTCCAGCAATGAATTTGCATTCATTGTCATATCTACACCGTCAGTGATCTTCACCTGACAATGTGAAATGACAGGAAATCCAAATAACATGAATGTTATAAGGAGCAGGGATAACTTTCTGGAATTCATATTATAGGCAGTATTTAATATTAATTATCCTGACTTTCACTTTAGATAATTTATATAAAAAAGAAAAGTTCTGTCACCACTTCTGACAGTATATACTTTAAACAATTCACAGTTTAATATGTTTGATATACTTTTTGTTACCTGGATTTATTTCACTTGATAAAATATTTAACAATTACAGGTTATGTTTGTAAAAAGAAAAGGGGGCACTTTTGATACACCCCCTTTACACATTATATCTTTAAATTCAATAAATTCCTACCCGTTGAAAGCTTCCCTTATAATTTCGAGACTCTTCGGAACTGCTGTAACAGGAACTTCTTTGCCTTCAAATTCTATTGAGACATAACCTCTGTAATTAACCTTTCTGAATATTTCAGTTACACGTTTTTAATCGATATCGAGGGTGTACCATTTACCTCCTCCGAAATATGTCATACTGGTTTTTGTTTTAAATGAAATTATTCTTTGATTGTGTCAGTTAAAAGATGAAGATTCAATGATTACCCGATAAACAATATGTATTCTTTGTTGTTATATGTCATGAAACAAATTAAAAATTCTGAAGTAATGAAAAAGATGAATCCTGTAGTACATTTTGAATTGCCAGCTGGTGACACAAAACGGATGGCAGATTTTTACACAAAAGCTTTTGGATGGGATGCACACTTCCTCGGACCTGAAATGGGTTACTATGTTACTGTAAGCACTACCAAAACCGATGAAAAAGGCATGATAGAAAATCCGGGAGCAATAAATGGCGGTCTTTATCCGAGAAATGAGGAAATGGGAGCTGTACATCCTTCGCTTGTGATTGCTGTTGATGATCTCACAGAATCCACAAATGATATTAAAAGGGCTGGCGGTAAGCTTCTTGGTGAACCGGCTGATATCCCTGGTGTCGGTAAATTTGTTTCATTCGAAGATACTGAAGGTAACAGACTAAGCATTCTTCAGCCACTTATGAAATAATTCATAACTTAACTTGTCACCTCATGGAACCCGATTTTTATGTCATTGAGCCATGCAAACTTCGGGAAATCGCTTAGACTTGTGTCTGTGAAAATCTCCTTAAAATAGATCCTTTGTGAAATCTCGGCCGATTCAAAAATCTTTCCATCAGAAAAATAATACTTCTCGCGAAATACTACCATTACATAATCATTTTGGTTGGCGAACTTAATCTGATAGGCATTCCCGACCTTTGCTTTGTTAAGAAAGTTAATGTCAGACGCACTTGGAAACAAGGTTGTATTAAATTCAAACCTTCCTCCCTCAGAGCCTGAACAGTAGATTTTTGTTATTGATCCTGAAACGACAGCCTTTGTTGCATCTTTGGTATCATATTTCCCTCCACCATCCACTGTTATCGTCTGATCGGCATCCATTATAAGAGAAAACACAGGCTCTTCTGTTTGCTCAAACTTTGTTTT
>DOTV01000044.1:0-14374 GCA_003520925.1 Bacteroidales bacterium
AAAACGCAGCTCCCTTGCCGCCATCTGGACGGAAATACCTCTCTTTCGGGCATATTCTTTTGTTTTAAACCTAATTGAATAGAAAGGGATCTTGTTTTCGGCAGCAAATTCTCTAACGAGATCCTCATCCATATCAGATTCCTTGTTTCTCAAACAAAAATTGCAATGGGCAATCCCGATCCTGCTTCCGAGTTTAAGGAACAGGTTTGCCAAAACCATAGAATCGATTCCTCCGCTGACAGCCAGCAGGAGTCTGTCCTGCTTTTTGATTAGGTTATTTTTTCTGATGTAGTTTGTAAATTCTTCAAACATAATGAAAGGATGGAGGTTTATCTGAATGGAATTACTGATGGTTTTCCCGGTTCAAAATTAACAGGTTTGAGCAGTTGCTGCCCCGAAACTATCAGAGGATTTGTTCTTGAGTATTCGGGAAGATTAGGGAAGAATCCAAGTCTTATCTGAAAAGTGTTAAAAATCAGATTGTTGTTGCGGATCCTTATGCCAAGTCCTATTGCTGAAAGCAAATCACCGTTTCCCACAAATTCGTTGGTTCCGAAAAGAAATCCGGCATCCGCGAAGCCAAATAATGCAAACCTGAAGCCATAAAAATCAACAGGACTGAAAAGTACCGATTCAATGCTGAATGATAATCTCTGCGAATCGCCAATTGAATCGTTTCTGAAACCCGAAAAGCCATTTTCGCGGTTAAAATCAAGGTATTCATCGGAATACCTGTCGAATCCACGGGTGTAATCAATATTTACAAAGTTCCTGATCCTATATCTGCCCATGAAGGCAAGGTTTGAGATGAAGTTGGTCCTTAATGAAAGAATACCCTGTTCTGTTTGTCCTTTGTTTATAAAGGTTCCGAAACCTGCAGAAGTGTAAAAATAACCCAGGCTTTTAACTGATCCGCCAAACGAAACTGAAGTGGCAAGATAGTTTCGCACCTTGAATTCATTGAATTCTCTTCCAATGGTCATATTAATCAATTTACCGTAAGGGATATCTTCGGTAAGTCCGTAACCATAAACAAGATTGGTTTTGTAATACTTCTGGGCAGAAAAGGAAACCGAGGCAAGGAACATCTTGTATTGCTGAAGATAATGGAAGGATTCAGGCAGAATATAAGGATGGGCGAATACATTGTTATTAGTATATCTTGTTCCTAAAATCAGCCTGCTGACCGACTTTGCATCCAGGAGAAAGGATCTTAGGAGCCAGTAATCCTGCAAATTATATTTTACAGGAGCCGGTTCCGGTAAAGAATCAAGGTCATCTGAGGTGAACATCTCTTTTACTGAAATGTTTCCGGCATATTTGGTTGAAGCGCTCATTAATTTACGGCCAAGATCGAATCCAAAAGTTTTTTTCCCCAGGCCCTCATTAAAATAGGTGTCAAGATTCACAAAAGTCCTGAAGATATTGTTTACCTTGTAACTAACCCCGAATCCGGGAGAATCGGAAAATTTCGAATCATAAGGGACTTCAATCCCGAATTCATGGCCCATTCCGAAAATGTTCCTGTCAAACAGTGCGATGGATCCTTTTTCAAAACCGCCAAAGCTGACCCTTGCCCCCAAAGAATAAATGTCCCTTGTAACAACAATTATATCGGCTTCTTCATCAGAAACAGGTACTACCACGATCCTGGCATCGTCGATATATGGAAGTTCTCTCAGAAACCGCTCGTTATCGCTCAGGTTAAGCGGAGATATCGTATCACCTGCATTGAAAAGAAGATTCTTTCTTATTATAATTTCATTTGTATAAAAATGGGTTTTGTTAAGAAGCTTTTCAGTTTTATCAGGTCCATAAAAATCAGGAGCGTTTATGTTAGAGCCGAATACATCAAGCCTTTTGATCTCGATATTGCGGATTTTTAATCCAGAGTACCCGGTATAGCTTTTCTCGCTTGACCCGTTAATCTCTTTTCTGGATTCCGGTTCATGAGAAATAATAAGGAAATCGTACAGTTTCTTTGTAATTAACTTTCTAGATGCCCTTATCTTCAGCGAGTCAAGAAATATCAGGGTTTTTTTATCTTCAGAACCGGCAGAAGGTACAAGTCCGGTCGAGTTTGAAAAGTCAGTGCCTGAAAGTGATAACCTAATGTTTTCAATCCCCAGTGTCTTTAATGTATCCTGCAGCTTTCGGGGTGAGTCACGGGTGACCGGTGTCTGGGAGTATGAAGCTGAAAAAATAAAGAGAAATGCGTGGAAGTAAATGAGTCTTCTGTAAATCCTTCTCCCGGTTATATTAGTTTTTTCAGGTTTCATGAGGTGTTTTGATCAGCACATCATCAGAGTTAAACTGGAATCCAAGACGTTTCCCTGTTATTACCCTTGAGTGCTGGATCTTAGCCTCAGCCTGTCCGACTGTGGCGATCTTGACAGTATCGTAAGGAGGAACCAGAAGATCAAATTCAAGGGAGTACTGAATTGCTGTTGAGATTATTACCTGTAATGAGTTCCTGGTTATCGCTTCATTCCCGTAATTTGAAAAGAGCATGCCCATTTGCCTTTTGCCCTCAACGAGATACTGGTTTTCATGGTTTATAAAGATCCTTGCAATAAGATATCCCAGGTCATCCAACCTTGAATATTTAAAAGAATCGAATAGAAAATTATAAATATTTATTATCCCTGAATACGCATTGAACTTGTTTTTCTGGATATAGGGTGTTTTCCAGGCAGGATGTTCCCGGTCGAACTGAAAAATATTTGAATGCATGCTGAAAAGCAGAATATCACCGGCAACCTTTAACTGTGCATCAAAGTTGCTCCTGTCTGTATATTCCATTTTAATCCTGGAATCTAAATTGCCGAGGTTTACGTTTACATCTTTAGCAAGGTTTTTTAGGATATCCTTAACCACGCCGAACCATTCAAGTGTATTGTCATAGACTTTTTGCTTCAAAATCGATTTTTCCCTGAGAGTGCTGATAATTGCGATTTTCTTATTATCAAGTTCAGACATGATCACTTAGTTTTAATTTAATTCAGCTCTAAATTAGTAAATATAAATTAAAATCATTCCGTTTGCCTTAATATGATCTGGCAAACAGAACCCGCCTCTTTGAAGGTCTTCCCGAATATATGCATTTCCCGTCCTCTTCGGGAGAGTCGAAAGGAATGCACCTGATCGTTGCCTTGGTTTCCTCCTTTATTTTTTCCTCGGTTTCGGCAGTGCCGTCCCAGTGTGCCATAATAAATCCTCCCTGATTATCAATTATTTCCAGGAATTCACTCCATTTATCTAAGTAGAAAGTATTGTCAGATCTGAATTTCAATGCTTTCCGGAACATATTTGACTGGATATCTTCAAGCAGACCTGCAACATGGGAAGCTAAACCTCCGTCAGGAATTGTCTCCTTCTGTAGAGTGTCCCTCCGTGCAATCTCAACAGTATTGTTTTCGATATCGCGGGGGCCGAGTGCAATTCTGACCGGAACGCCTTTTAGCTCATATTCAGCAAATTTATATCCCGGCTTATAATTTTCCCTGTCATCGTATTTAACAGAAATTCCTGCTTTTTCAAGGTCTGCTTTGATAATTCCGGCCTTTTCAGAGATCTTCTCGAGCTGGTCGGTAGTTTTGTAAATGGGTACAATTACTGTTTGTAGGGGTGCCAGGCGTGGAGGCAGGATAAGTCCGTTATTATCGGAATGAGCCATAATGAGCGCGCCCACCATCCTTGTCGATACACCCCATGATGTAGCCCAGACATAATCGAGCTTCCCTGTTTTGTCGGTAAACTGAACATCAAAGGCTTTTGCAAAATTCTGTCCGAGGAAATGACTTGTTCCTCCCTGCAGTGCTTTTCCATCCTGCATCAGGGCTTCAATAGTATAAGTGTCAAGTGCCCCTGCAAAGCGTTCATTCTCACTTTTATACCCTTTAATGACAGGCAGAGCCATATAATTTTCAGCAAAATCTGCATATACATTCAACATTCTTTTTGTCTCCTCAACCGCCTCTTCCCTTGTAGCATGTGCTGTATGACCCTCCTGCCACAGGAATTCAGCAGTTCTCAAAAAGAGCCTTGTCCGCATTTCCCATCGCACCACATTTGCCCACTGGTTGATCAGGATCGGAAGATCACGGTACGACTGAATCCAGTTTTTATATGAGTTCCAGATAATTGTTTCTGAAGTAGGGCGCACAATAAGTTCCTCTTCAAGCTTTGCATCCTTATCAACAACAATGTCCTTTCCATTTTCGTCCATTTTAAGCCTGTAGTGTGTAACCACTGCGCATTCTTTTGCAAAACCCTGTACATGAGAAGCTTCCCTGCTGAAAAACGATTTCGGAATAAAGAGAGGGAAATAAGCATTGACATGACCCGTTGCCTTGAACATTTTATCGAGCCCTGCCTGAATGTTTTCCCATATAGCATAACCGTAAGGTTTAATGACCATGCATCCTCTTACCGCTGAGTTTTCAGCAAGATCTGCTTTGATAACCAGGTCGTTATACCATTGTGCATAATTTTCCTCCCTGTTTGTTAAAAACTTTGCCATTATTTGGTATGGAATTTGATTTGTAATATTCAACTAAAAAACCGGTCGTAAAAATAGCTAATTCCCTGAGATTTTAAAAAAATGATGGTTCATTACCAAACCAAGATAATATAACTGGTCTGGAATCAGTTAACATACTTATTCACAACCGGGAACAGTTTTAAATTATAATTGTACCTTTGATAAAAAATCATATATTTGCTGAAAAGCTAGTTTCTGAAGGACAAAAAGATAAACAAAAAACATTTGGTACAGAATTTGATAGTCAATATAAGGAATAAACGAAAAGAAATATTCAAATACCATGAAAGCATTAAATAGCATATTCGGACTTGCACTTCTTACTCTTGCCTCCTGTTCATCGGGGCTTTATGTGGGAACAGAATATGATGATCTGTATTTTCAGGATACAGATCAGCCGGTAACCATGGTTCGCTCCGGTGTCGACCGGCAGGTTACGGAAGGCAACCTCCAGTCCGGATCATATTATGATAATATTTATGCCAGTGACACACTGGTATCCAAAGAGTATTCAGATGCAGCTGATTACAATGAAGCAGGAGGCTTAAGCAATAACTATTACTATAATTATTATGATAATTATTCTTATGCGGGAAGACTGAACAGGTTTTACGGAAATTATTTCAGCCCATACTGGAGAGATCCTTTTTATTACAGCTGGTATCCTTCATTCGGGTTTAACAATTTCTACGGCGGATTCCCTTATTCCTACGGATATTATGATCCCTTCTACTACGATTACTATAGTCCTTATTACTACGGAGGTTATAACTATGGTTACTATAATAACTTCTACGGAGGCTTCTATGGGAGGAATTTTTACAGTCCGTACTACAGCTCCTGGTATTCTCCTTACTACTATGGTGGAAATCATTCATCATATTATAGTGATAAAACCAGCTCATCATATGGAAGGCGGGAAAAACCAAGTACCCTGTCAACAAGATGGAGTGGCGGTACTTCTTCACCTGTAGCCTCAGGATCGAGAAGGAACACTGATATTGCAACAGGTGCAGTCGCAGGAAGACCAGCTGCGGGTGCAGATGTATCTCTTGCAACTTCGAGGAGAACAGCAAACCCTGGCTATAGTTCCCAGCAGGCTGTTGGTGCTGAAAGGAAACTTTTACAGGATCCTTCTAAATCCGGAAGTGAAAGCATCAGCGGAACTCAGACGAGAAGAGCAGCAACAACAACCCGTCCGGAGTATAATTCAGTAAACCGGACTTATACTCCCAGCTACAGCAACTCCAAAATGAGTACCAGGCCCTCTTATAACAATACAAGAGTAAATTCAAACATAAACCAGAATAACAGCAACAGCAGAATTAACAGTAATGTTAACACCAGCAGGCCGGCCACCATTCAGAGGAATAATCAGAATTCATCTGGCGGTAGCAGAAGCAATTCCTCATATTCATCTGCACCAGTAAGGAGCAGTTCATCCTATTCAACCTCCCCAAGCAGATCGACAAGCTCCTCCTACAGCAGATCGGGCAGTTATTCAGTTCCTTCAAGAAGTTCCGGCAGCAGTTCAATGTCTTCAGGTTCATACAGCAGCGGAAGCAGATCATCCTCCTCTTCATCATACAGCGGCGGCGGATCAGTATCAAGGAGCAGCGGCGGATCGTACTCTTCCGGCGGCTCATCATCAGGAGGCTCCTCTTCTGGTTCATCATCCGGCGGAAGCAGTGGCAGGAGAAATTAGAAGCTGACAGATTTAAATAACAATCATTTAACAGATTAAAATACATTCTAAATATAAGAGTGCAGATATCCTCTTAAATAAAAAGTAAAAAAATGAAAAGAAAAGCATTATTACTGACAGCAGCATTCCTGACATTTGCAGGCGCAATGGCTCAGAATGTAGATGATGCTCTAAGATATTCGCAGATCTTCTACACAGGTACAGCAAGGTTTAACTCGATGGGCGGTGCGTTTACAGCCCTGGGTGGTGATATGTCGACCTTCAGCCAGAACCCCGCCGGAGTTGGCGTATTCAGGTCCTCCGAGATTTCCCTCTCACCCCAACTCTTTCATTCGAAAACATCCGCCAGCTTTAATGGCCTTTCTGATGACTACCTTTATAACTTTAATCTTGGCCAGGCCGGAATTGTAAGCAGCCTGATCTCGGGAACTTCGACCAGCGGTCTTATATCGCTTAATGTCGGATATTCATTTAACAAGACCAATAATCTTAACTCTTCGGTAAGGATCCAGGGAAACAGTCCGACAAGTTCAATGGCTGATTACTGGGCTGATGCAAGTTTCGGAACAGGATACAGGAATCTTTCAGGGGCTGCAGGAATAGCCTATGATGCGTGGATTATGGATACAATTACAGGCACCGGAGCTAATACGTACGGTACTGTATTTTCAAATTATGGGGATAATGCCGTATCAGATTATGGCCAGAATATACGCCGCCTTATATCTAACCAGGGTTTTACGGGAGAACATGCTTTCTCGATCGGGGGTAACTATTCAAATAAGGTTTTTTTCGGAGCTACCCTGGGCATCAGCAGGTTGAGATATACCGGTCATTATGAGCACCTCGAAAAAGCAGATTATTACCTTGACTCACAGTTCAGCGACTTTACTTATGTGGAGCATTTTGAGAATACAGGTACAGGAATTTCTCTGAAGATCGGGACAATTATCAAACCGACTAACGAACTGAGAATAGGATTTGCTTTCCATTCACCAACTCTCTACAGGATCAATGAAAGATTTTATGATAATATAACTTCTAATTTCACCGATGGCGGTCATTATGAATTTAATAATGAAGAACTATCATATAACTATGCCCTCACGACTCCATTCAGGGCACTTGCCGGTGTAGCATACCAGTTTAAAAAAATGGCTCTTTTCAGCTTCGACTATGAGTTTGTCGATTACACAACAATAAGATTCTCTGAAACCGGGGATAACTACGATTACAGTGAGAAAAACCTGGAAATAAAAAATACACTTAAGCCTGCAAGTAATGTCAGACTTGGTGGTGAATTCAGATTTAACAAAATATATTTAAGAGGTGGTTATGGCTACTATGGAAAAGTTTTTAAGACCGGAGAACTGAATGATAATATGTTCAACAGATCGGTATCGCTGGGTGCTGGTTTCAGGGAACAGAATATAAATATAGACTTTGGGTTTACGAATCTGCGTAACGAGCAGACCTATATCCTCTACAATACCTCCTTCGAAACAGCCAGTGCAAATCTGACAAATTCAAGAAATATCTTTACAGTTACATTTGGTTATAAATTTGGTTATATGTAGTCTACGGATTCGGGCCCCTTATTGAACAGGAGGTCGAGAATACTAAGACCAGGCACGAAACCGCTATCCCCAAATACCTGTATATATGGTCTGGAAAAAAGTTCCGGACCTTTCTTTTTGGGAGACAACCTGCATCTGTAATCGGAAGAGAGTGCCCTGTCGGGCTGGAAAAAAGAAGTGTACTGTATACATTTATCTATCTTCAAATATTCAAGACAATTAACTAGAATATCATCATTTAGATCAATCAGAAATTTGTGGTTCTTAAAAAGAATTCTCGCGAGCTGTTCTGAATAATACATGAAATAGGGTGATCTGTTATAGGCGGAGGTTATCGCTCCAAAATGAACCTGCTGCCATCTCTTTGAATAATCGATCACTATATCCTTAACCTGAGCCTTTACAGCAGATCCTTTCATTACAGGAACAGAAAGGTTTAGTATTCCGTTTGAAGTGAGTATTTTACATCTGTTCCTGTAAGTCTGCTTGATATAGTTCTCCTCCCGTTCAATAAATACGGTATCTGCATTCTTTATAAGGCTGAAATATCCGACAGCAGGAAAATAGGCTGTTGATAGAAGAACATCTCCCGGCATAAAAGGAATCACTTCATCTGGTTTATCATGCTTGCAGAGAATCCGGCTCCGAACCCGTTGTCAATATTGACAACTGTCACCCCTGAGGAGCAGCTTGTGAGCATTGCCAGCAAAGCAGAGATTCCTCCGAAGTTAGCCCCATAACCGACACTTGTCGGCACAGCGATCACCGGCTTATCCACCAGTCCTCCAACCACGCTGGCAAGTGCCCCCTCCATTCCCGCAATCACAATTATTACTCGGCATTTTTTTATCTCAGGTAGTTTGTCAACAAGCCGATGAATTCCTGCAACCCCGGCATCATAAATCCTTAAAACATTATTTCCCAGAAGTTCGGCAGTGACTGCGGCTTCTTCTGCAACAGGCATATCAGAAGTGCCAGCTGTTATTACAGCGATCCTGGTATCAGGGGGTTCTGTTTTTTTCCCCGGGATGTTTATAATCCTAGCAACCGGGTAATAAACGGCTTCAGGTATTACTTTCTTCACCAGGTCGAACATATGCTGGTCAGCCCTGGTCCCTATCACATTATTCTTCCTCCCCAACATTAATTTGAATATACCTGTGACCTGTTCAGCCGTTTTGCCTGCACAGTAAACAATTTCCGGATAACCGGTTCGCATCTCTCTGTGATGATCAATCTTTGCAAAACCGAGGTCGGTATAAGGAAAATTCTGCAGGACTTCAAGTGCTTCTTCAACACTTTTTTCCCCGTTTTTAATCTCTTTCAGAAGAGTCTCAATTTCATTCCTGTTCATAGAGATCAAATTATTGGTCAGCACTGCCTGACCGGTATCCTTCAAGATCCAAAGATACATATCTGAATCCGATTTTTTTAAAGGTGCTTATAATATGTTCTTTGTCATGATTTTGAATCAATCTTTCAAAATAGCCTGGCAGGCACTCGATCCTTGCCAGATCGCCATGTATCCTTACCCGTGCTCCGGGGAAGCCTTTACTGAAAAGAAAAGATTCAGCCTGTTCAATCATTTTAAGCATACCTTCGGTGACAGTTGTATTATATGGTATTCGTGTAAGAAGGCAGGCCATTGCTGGTTTGTCTGCAATTGACAGGCTTTCCTTCCTCAATAATTCCCTTATTTCATTTTTTGTAAGCCCTGCTTCATGCAAAGGACTTCGGATGCCGAGCTCTCTCAGGGCTCTGACCCCGGGTCTGTAAACATTTGTATCATCGGCATTAGTCCCGTCAATTATGTACCTGAAGCCATTTTCACCTGCAAAAGCCATTAACTCACCGAAGAGGTTTTTCTTACATATATAGCACCGGTCGTCAGGATTATTTCTTACGCTTTCAGGAAAACTGAGATTGATTATCCTGTGATTAATACCATACATTTTTGCAAATTCCAATGCTTCTTCAAGTTCTGCATCAGGTATATACGGAGTTTTTATTGTAACTCCCATCATTTCAAGGCCTTTGAGGGAATGAGCTCTGTAGAGCAGAAATGAACTGTCAACACCTCCTGAAAAGGCAACAATAAAAGATTTCAGCTCCTTTAATATTGAATCAAGCTTTTTCGTTTTATCCTTAATCATTCTCTATTTCTTATTCTGTGTTAATAACGACATTATGTTGTTATATACCTCTTTTACGGGGATATTTCTTTCTATAGCGATTTTTCTGCATTCTTCGTATTCAGGTTTAACTGATACTTCCTTCCCTTTATAGAAAGAGCGTTTCACTGTCACTTCACCGTATTCTGTGACCAGCTTCCCGAATTCTCTTGCAAGCGTATCTTTCCTGAAATCAAATGTTCTTATACCCAGAGTTGTCGATTCAGTGAAGATTATTTCCTTCACTATTTCCTCTAATCCCTGCCCGGCAATAACATTTAAAACAACGCCGGGTCTTCCTTTTTTCATTATTATCTGTGAACAGTATACATCTGATGCACCAGCCTTGAAAAGTCTCTCAGAGATATGGTCGTAAAACTCCGGATTCATATCATCGATATTTGATTCAATCAGCAAAGCTTTGTGTCCAGGGGCCTGTTTTTCTGAAATTTCACCGAGATAAACCCTGAGCAGATTCGGAATTGAAGGATGATCCTTATGTCCAATACCATAGCCTGTTTTATCTATTTTTATATGAGGGACGATGCCGAATTCAGTCCCGAGAGTAGAAAGAATTGCAGCCCCTGTAGGAGTTGTCGCTTCAAAATCGACTCCGCCGGTCCTTACCGGTATTCCTTTTATTATCTCAGCAGTTGCCGGAGCAGGTACCGGAAGTTTTCCATGGTCGCATTTTACAAACCCGCTGCCAAGTTCGACCTCCGAAACATATACTGCACCGACATTCAGTGCACTAAAACAGATGGCTGCCCCGGTAATGTCTATTATTGAATCGATTGCACCCACTTCATGGAAATGAACTTCCTCAATACTTATCCCGTGCACCGCCGCCTCTGCAGTTGCAATCTTCATGAAGATTTTCATACTAAGCTGTTTTACTTCCACAGCAAGAGAAGAACCGTGGATTATTTTTTCAATATCGGAGAGGTGCCGGTGTGCATGTTCATGAACAGTTTGTTTTACTGTAACCAGAGTTCCGGTAATCCCATGTCTCTGGGCCTTTTCTGCATAAAGTTCCCACCCCCTGAGATTTAGCTTGCCAAGTTCACTCCTTAAAAAGGATAAATCTATTCCAAGATCAATCATTGCACCGAGATTCATATCCCCGCTTATTCCGGAGAAGCAATCATAATATAGTACTTTCATTAAAAGACCCTTTTAAATATTGGATAACAAAATAAACTTGTTAAAGTTGGAATCATATAAATATATTCCACCTTCAATTCCGTTGCTAATATACTATTTACAATCGGTGACAGATAATAAAAAAAAAGTCGTAATTTTGAAAACTTTTCCGTTAACAAAAAAATCAAGGATCAATCATGAGAAGAAGAGAGTTTTTTAAGTCTTCGCTAGGAGCCGGAATTGCTGCCAGTACTGCTTTAAGCCTGGGAGGATATAATAAATTGTGGGGATCAGTTCCTGAAAGTCCAAAATATGATATGGTTGCAGTTATGGGAGGAAATCCCGATGCGATGTTTGATCTCGGAATTCAGGAACTAGGCGGAATGGGTACTTTTGTCCGGAAAGGACAGAAAGTTCTTGTTAAACCCAATATCGGATGGGACGTAATTCCTGACCTTGCAGCCAATACAAATCCGCTTCTTGTAAAAAGGATAGTCGAACACTGCTTCAAAGCCGGGGCAAAAGAGGTGTATGTATTTGATCATACGTGCGATAACTGGGTAAACACATATAAGAATTCAGGTATAGAAAAAGCTGCTAAATCGGCCGGAGCCAAAGTTGCCCCGGGTAATTCAGAAAACTATTACCAGGAAATCCAGATCCCGGGTGGTGTGAAATTGAAAAAGGCAAAAGTCCATGAACTGCTCCTGGAGACTGATGTTTTTATCAATGTTCCGGTCCTTAAAAATCACAACTCAACAAGAATGACTGCCTGTCTTAAAAATAATATGGGAATTATCTGGGACAGGGGTTACTGGCATTCGAATGACCTGCACCAGTGCATCGCTGATTATGCATTGTTTGAAAAGAAGCCGGCTCTAAATGTAATCGACTGTTATAATGTTATGGTTAAAAACGGGCCGCAGGGTGTATCCAAGGAAGATGTTGTCCAGATGAAATCTCAAATAATAACAACCGACTGGGTGGCAGGCGATGCTGCTGCAGCCAAAATGCTGGGGGTTGATCTACAGAAAATTGACTATATCCCAATCGCATATAAAATGGGTCTTGGTAACATGAATCTTGACGCCCTGAATATTAAGCGTATTAAAATGTAAACTATAATGACCTCTTCCTTCCTCAGAAAATTCCGGATTGGATTCTCGGCAGTTGTTCTGATCTGTTTTATTTTTGTATTTGCGGATTTCAAGTCTCTGATACCTCAGAAATATATTAACTATCTTCTCTATCTCCAGTTTATCCCATCTCTTCTTAAATACATCGACTTGAAAACAATGGCGGCAGGAGGATTTATTTTTGTCCTTTTGCTTACACTTCTTTCTGGGAGGACCTATTGTTCATTCCTCTGTCCGCTCGGAATCGGACAGGATCTTTTCAGCAGGATGGGTGGCAAGGTAAAAAGGAAGTTCAGAAGGTTTGGTTACAAAAAGCCTTTCACCATAATAAGATACTCATTACTTGCTTTAACAATAGGTACAGGAATTATATGGGGCATTTATGCAGTTACACTGCTCGATCCCTATAGTATTTTCGGACGATTCATGACTTATTTCGGAAAACCGGTAGTGCTCCTTGTCAATAATTTTCTTGCCTGGGTCTTTGGCAAATTCGATGCATATACCTTTCATAATATTGAGATTAAAGGATTCAGTATGTTTGCTTATATATTGCCTGTTGTGTTCTTCCTTCTTGTTGGAATTCTCTCATTCATAAAAGGCAGGCTCTATTGCAACATGATATGTCCGGTCGGAACCCTGCTGGGTCTGATTTCGAAGATTTCGCTCTTCAGGATAAAATTCTCCGAAAGCAAATGTACAAGATGCGGAAGGTGTTCTATCGGCTGCAAATCATCATGTATCGATTTTTTGAATTATAATATTGATGTAAGCCGCTGTGTCGATTGCTTTAACTGTATTAATACATGTCCTGAAAAAGCCATTTCATACGGGCTTTTAAGTTCAAAACACCCCGAACAGGTGACAGACGAAAGCAAACGAAAGTTCGTTGCCGGTTCAATCCTGATGCTTCTCGGCATTTCGCTTGGTGTTAAAGGACAGGAAAAAAAGAGTGTGCCGGTACCGAAAAAGGAATCAACTGTAAAGGAACCAAGAACATCACCGGTTTGTCCACCGGGTTCGGGATCGATTGCTGATTTCACAGAGCATTGCACAGCATGTTCGCTCTGTATCACAGCCTGTCCGAATAATGTACTTCAGCCTTCAGTGAAACAATATGGGATAGCCGGACTTATGCAGCCTGTAATGGATTATCATAAGAGTTTCTGCACTTATAACTGCACAATATGCACCGAGATATGTCCGACAAATGCTTTGAAACCGCTTGTTCTGGAAGCCAAAAAACTAACACAGATCGGGAAGGTGAATTTCATAAAAGACAATTGCATTGTTAAAACGGAGAAAACTGCCTGCGGTGCCTGTTCAGAAGCATGTCCGACTAAAGCAGTGTATATGATCCCGTATGAGGGAAACCTTCTGATTCCTGAAACTGACCAGGACATCTGTATCGGATGCGGACATTGTGAGTTTGCCTGCCCGGTGACTCCATATAAATCAATATTTGTAGATGGAAATCCCATTCACATGGCCGCTAAAAAGCCCAAAAACGACCAGTCGGAAATTACCACTCCGGTTGAATTTCCATTCTGAAAGAATATTATCCCGGAATTTTTTCAGAAACATGATATTTATCTGCCTGATGTATTTATAAGCAGTTAATTTTGCTTATATTATATTTCAGAAAAATTAGTGGATATTTCATGAAACCATCACATATTGAACATATTGGGATAGCTGTGACAAATCTGGAGGATTCAATCAGATTGTACGAAAAAGTTTTCGGACTTAAATGCTACAATATTGAGGAAGTAAAGGACCAGAAAGTAAGGACTGCCTTTTTTATGGTGGGACAGACAAAAATTGAATTGCTTGAATCGACTGATCCTGAAGGGCCAATCTCAAAATTCATCGAAAACAGAGGACCCGGAATTCATCATATTGCATTTGCTGTAGATTATTTAGATGCAGAGCTGAAACACGCTGAAAAAGAGGGAGTAAAGCTGATTGATAAAAATCCGCGGAAAGGTGCGGAAGGTTTGGATATTGCCTTTCTTCACCCACGGTCGACCGGAGGTGTCCTTATCGAATTATGCGAACACAAAAGTGAATAATACATAATACATAGTACATAGTACATA
>DOTV01000044.1:14621-18313 GCA_003520925.1 Bacteroidales bacterium
TACATAGTACATAGTACATAATACATTCTTAATGGATAGTCAGGAAAAGGTAAAGCAATTGATCGATCTTCGCGAAAAAGCTCGTCTGGGAGGCGGATTACAAAAGATTGAGGATCAGCACTCCAAGGGAAGATTGACTGCAAGGGAAAGAATAAACATTCTGCTGGATGAGGGGAGTTTTGAAGAATATGATATGTTTGTCATGCACCGTACCGAAGATTTCGGGATGGGAAATAAGAAATTCCTTACCGATGGTGTGGTTACAGGTCATGGAACAATTGACGGAAGAGTCGTATTTGTCTTTGCGCAGGATTTTACAATTTTCGGTGGCTCCCTGTCCGAGGCATTTTCCCTGAAGATTTGTAAGGTAATGGATCAGGCGATGAAGGTCGGGGCACCTGTAATAGGGATTAATGACAGTGGCGGAGCCCGGATCCAGGAAGGAGTCAGAAGTCTGGCCGGTTATGCTGAGATCTTTGAACGGAACATTCTTGCTTCGGGAGTGATACCGCAGATATCTGCAGTGTTCGGCCCATGTGCAGGAGGTGCAGTCTATTCTCCGGCGCTTACCGATTTTATAATTATGAGCGAGAAGAGCAGCTATATGTTTGTTACCGGTCCTAAAGTAACAAAAACAGTTACCGGGGAAGATATTTCCACAGAAAACCTGGGAGGTTCTGCCGTTCATGGTACAAAGTCGGGGGTAGCTCATTTTGTAGTCGATGAAGAAGAGCAGGGGCTTTTGCTTATCCGCAAACTCCTCAGTTACCTCCCTCAGAATAATATGGAGGAACCTCCTCTGACAGAATGCGACGATCCGATCGACAGAAAGGAAGATGAGCTGAACAGCATAATACCTGAAAACACCAACCAGCCTTATGATGTCAAGGATATAATCTATAAAATTGTCGATTACAGTGAATTTCTTGAGATTCATGCCGGCTATGCCCGGAACATTGTGGTCGGGTTTGCGAAAATGGGAGGGATGCCGGTAGGAATTGTGGCTAATCAACCCAGCTTTCTGGCCGGAGTCCTCGACATCGATGCATCCCGAAAAGCTGCAAGATTTGTGAGGTTCTGTGATGCCTTTAATGTCCCGGTTGTTACCCTGGTTGACGTTCCCGGTTTCCTGCCGGGAAGCGGCCAGGAATACGGTGGCATTATTATCCATGGGGCAAAGCTTATGTTTGCATATGGTGAAGCAACAGTACCCAAAGTCACGGTTACTCTCAGAAAATCGTATGGTGGTGCACATTGTGTTATGTCGTCAAAACAACTGCGGGGCGACGTCAACTATGCATGGCCTTCGGCAGAAATTGCTGTGATGGGACCATCAGGAGCCATTGAAATTCTTGAGGGCAAGGCCCTGGCCGAAATCAACGATCCGGAGAAAAAGGCCAGATACATAGCTGAAAAAGAGAGTGAATACCGTGCAAAATTTGCCAATCCTTATGAGTCAGCGAAATATGGATTCATTGATGATGTGGTTGAACCCAGGAATACCAGATTCAGGATTATAAGGGCTTTACGGACAATTGCAACAAAGAAGGATCCCGGTCCAATGAAGAAGCATGCAAATATACCACTATAATGAAAATGAGAAAATTATGCATTTTAATTCCATAATAGTTAATAATTTAACTGCTGACAACACAGGTGCTGTCAATACTCTGATCTGGCTTAATATTATATTGTTGTCGGTAATTGTGTTGTACTTTGTTATCAGGGTACTGCATTCTTGGAAAGGAAAATACAGATCAATAAGAAATAAAAAGAGAGCTGCCCTTAAGAAAATGCAAGAGAAACAGGATATTTCTGCAAATAACGATGAGGCCGCAATTGCAATGGCTCTCTATTTGTATTTTAATGAGATGCACGATGAGGAGAGTGATGTAATTACTGTGAAGCGGGTATCAAAGACCTACTCACCATGGAGTTCCAAGCTTTACGGCATGAGAAATTTAAGATAATCATATAAAGTCAGTGGCTGACAGGAATTAATCGTATGAAAAATTTCAAGTTTTTGATCAAAGGCAGGAAGTACGAAGTGAACATTCTTTCACTTGATGGAAATGTAGCAAAACTGAAGGTTAACGATGAAGATTATGTGGTTGAAATAGAAAGGAACACAAAACCAAACAAAACACCTATTGTGGTAAGATCGTCAGTTAAGGAGCCGCATAAGGAAATAGAGAAAAAAACAGGAGGACCGAAAACCGAGATTAAATCACCACTTCCCGGGATTATAATCAAGCTTTTTGTAGTACCAGGCGAGAGTGTTGCAAAAAATCAAAAAATTTTCAGCCTCGAGGCCATGAAAATGGAAAATGAGATTAAAGCTGAGAGAGATGGAGTGATAGCAGGCATAAGAGTTACAGAAGGCCAATCTGTTCTTCAAGATGAAGTAATAATGGAAATGGATTAATACTCATTCCTTGCAAACATACTTTTTGGTATTATGAAAAACAACACTGCAACATCCGGTAATTCAGGCCCTAAAGTAAGGTCAGACTGTGAAATGACTCTTGAACTTAAAGACGAAGGCGGAATAGTAATTGACCTTAAGTCGAAGGTTAAAGTACTATATGGAGAATCGATCCATAAGCTTTGCCTGGAAATTATGAATCATTTTGGGATCAGTAATGCATATCTGAAAATTGATGACTCCGGAGCTTTACCTTTTGTTATTGCTGCCCGGCTTGAATCAGTAATCAGAAAAATAACTGGGACAGACCTTGAATATCTTCCTGAATTGCTCGAAGAAAACAAGTACTCAACCACTCCAGACCGGTTCCGTTTTTCAAGGCTCTATATTCCGGGAAACACTCCAAGCATGATGATAAATTCCGGACTCCATTCTGCCGATGGCATTATCTTTGACCTTGAAGACTCAGTCAGTCCTGAAAAAAAAGATGAAGCCAGGATACTGGTAAGAAATGCACTCCGCCAGATTAGATTCAATGGTGCGGAACGCATGGTCAGGATAAACCAGGGAGAGAGGGGAATGAAGGACCTTGAGTTCGTTGTTCCTCAAAATGTTAACCTTATTCTGATACCAAAATGTGAAGATGCGGAGGTTGTCCGAGGTATTGAAAACAGGATTTCTGAAATTAGAACACAGCAAAGGCTGTCAAATCCGGTCTACCTTATGCCGATTATTGAAACCACACTGGGTGTGGAAATGGCATTCGAAATAGCCCGTTCGGCATCGGGTGTTGTGGCAATGGCGGTGGGACTTGAAGATCTTACTGCCGATATGGGTGTCCAAAAGACAAAAGAAGGTAAAGAAACCCTTTATGCAAGAACCAGAATAATTAATGCAGCCAAGGCCGCCTCCATTCAACCAATAGATTCTGTATTTTCGGATGTTGATGATATGGAGTCTCTCCACCAGAATGTTTTATCTGCCAAAGCGTTGGGATTTGAAGGAATGGGATGCATTCATCCGCGGCAGATTCGCGTGATAAGGGAGGGCTTTGCCCCCGGCCCTGAGGAGATAGAAAGGTCGGAAAAGATTGTTCTTGCATTTGAGAATGCGCGTTCCCGGGGGCTTGGAGTTGTTGCCCTGGGTTCAAAAATGATCGATCCACCGGTGGTGGCACGAGCTCAGAAAATAATTGACCTTGCTGTCAGGCTTGGACTTCTGAAAGCTGACTGGATTAGTGAAGTTCCTGATGGACTGAAATAATAAA
>DOTV01000088.1 GCA_003520925.1 Bacteroidales bacterium
CACTCTTTACTGAACATCCGAACGCAGATGTCACATCAGTCTGCATGGTTTGTCCCTGCACATCCATTACCTGTACCATGGTGCTGCTATTTAAATATTTTACCGCCTTGTCGGTCGGATATTTGTATGACAGTTTTACTGCACCTCCGATATTCTGAGCTATTATGCATGAACAAAAACCGGAAAACACCAAAATAGTTCCGGCTGAAATAAAAGATTTAATTAACTGACTTTTCATTGCTTTTTGATTTAAATAAATATTATTGTCTGATTAAAAGTTGAGGCATAAAATTTAACACTATTTCTTTAATTTTAGAGGATGAAAAACAAAATATTGTGGATTTTCTGCCTGGCACTCAGCGCCAGTCAGATTCAGGCCGGAATAAAACCGGTCAGGTTAACCTGCGAATATCTTAAGAACCCTCCGGTTATAGATGTGCAGAATCCCCGACTGTCATGGATAAATATTGCTGATGATAATGAACGTGGACAGGCACAGACAGCTTGGGAAATAAGGGTTTCTGAAAGCAGGGATAAACTTCTTTCAGGCGATGCAGGTCTATGGAACAGCGGAAAGATAATTTCTGAGGCCTCTGTCAATATCCCATATAACGGAATAACCCTGAAATCGAGGCAGGATTGCTGGTGGCAGGTAAGAGTATGGGACAGGAAAGGCAGGATTTCGGAATGGAGCGAACCTGCCTTCTGGAGCATGGGAATCCTGAAACCTGAAGAGTGGAGCGCCAGTTGGATAGGAGCTCCATGGCAGGATGAATCAGCGTTGCCTAAACCATCCGCTCCAAAATCAAGAACAGGACGGACATCAGCTTCAAGCCCTATGCCTCCACCTGCTCCGATGCTTCGGAAAGGTTTTAATATAAATAAACCGGTTGAGTCTGCCCGGGCATATGTCACCGGACTGGGATATTTTGAATTCTATGCAAACGGGAAGAAGGTCAGTGACGATGTGCTGGTCCCAAATCTTACACTCTATGGCAAACGCGATGATCTCGGACCAATCGGTGCCATGATCAGGAATAATTTCAGGGAATATCGTGTAATGTACCTTTCATATGATTTAAAGGATTATCTTAAGGAGGGTGAGAATGTTATTGGTGCCATGCTCGGAAATGGTTTTTACAACCCATCGAGCTATTGGTGCGAAGGTTATGGATCTCCAAGGTTCCTTGGTCAGATACACATCAAATATTCCGATGGCACTGAACAGGTTATAGTCAGCGACCAGAACTGGAAAGCGGCTGAAAGCCCTGTGACCATGGACCTTATTTATGACGGTGAGTATTACGATGCACGCCTTGAGCAGCCGGGATGGTGCAATGCCGGCTTTGATGACTCGGCATGGAGAAACGCAGTAATAAGAAAATCTCCTGAAGGTATCCTGAAAGCCCATATGTCACCGACAGACAAAGTTATGGAAAGCCTGGCTCCGGTGAAAACAGAAAAACTTGGAGATGGTCATTTCAGGGTCGATTTCGGACAGGAGATATCCGGGTGGGTTCGTCTTAATAATATAACCGGGGAAGCTGGCAGAAGAATCGATATCAAATATATTTGCGAGTCTCCTGTGGGGAACAACTTCTATATAATGAAAGGGGGTTCGCCTGAATCATACTCGGCGAGATTTACATGGTTCGTTTTCAGGGAGGTTGAAATTACAAACTGGCCTGGTGAATTTAATCCTGAAAAATTGAGAGCTGAAGCTGTATACACTGACATTGAGACCACGGGAAAATTCGAATGTTCAAATCAGCTCTTCAATTCAATAAACAGGATCTGGTGGAGAAGCCAGACTGATAATATGCATGGTGGTGTTGCCAGCGACTGTCCTCACAGGGAAAGGTCTCCATATACAGGCGACGGTCAGGTCGCCTGCGTGACAGTTATGCATAATTTTGATGCAAGGGCATTTTATACAAAATGGATACGAGATATTTACGGGGCCCAAAATCCAGAAACAGGTTATGTTCCCAACGGAGCACCCTGGCAGCCGGGATGCGGAGGAGGCGTCGGATGGGGTGCCGCAATGAACATAATGCCGTGGGAATTCTACCTTCATTACGGTGATCTTGAAATGCTGAGGAAGAACTATGACGGGATGAAGGGATATATTAAATATATGCTCACCTGGACAAATGATAAGGGTATAATGCTGTCGCAGGCACCTGACAAAGATAGGCCAAACCAGTGGATGAACCTCGGCGACTGGGTGGCTCCGGGCAAATTACCGTCTGCTGAAATGGTCCACACATTCTTTCTATGGCGTTGTTCTGATCTGACGTCAATGGCAGCAAAGGCACTCGGTAATTCAGATGACTTTAAATACTATAATGAGCTGGCAGAGAAGGTCAAGAAAGCTTTTCAAACAAAATTTTATGATAAGGAGAAGGGTACCTATGGACCTTATGGCGGCAATATCTTCGCACTTAAAATGGGAGTTCCTGACGATCAGAAAGAGTCTGTTATAACTGCTCTTAAATCCGATATCAGAGCAGCAGGCGATCACCTCGATACAGGAATCTTCGGCACACAATTCTTCTTTGAGGTACTCTCCGAGAACGGCCTTCAGGAACTGGCATGCAAGGTCATGGACCAGCGTACACAGCCCTCCTATGGCTGGTGGATCGAACAGGGAGCAACAACTACATGGGAGCAGTGGGATGGATCCAATTCACGCAATCACCCTATGTTCGGAGGTGGAATAACATGGCTTTACCGTAAGCTGGCCGGAATGAATGCTGATCCCGGACAGCCCGGATACCATCATATAATATTCAGACCTCAGCCTGCAGGTGACATTACATTTACTTCTTATTCCAACCTTACCCCTTTCGGGCAGGCATCAATTTCCTGGAAGAAAGAACAAACAAGGTTTAAATTGGATATTTCAGTACCGGTCGGATCCACATCAACAGTTTATGTACCTTCAGCAAACAGAGGAAAAGTAATGGAAAACGGCAGGAAAATTAAAAGGTCAGAAGACATCTCCTTTATAGGAACCGAAGAAGGATATACCGTATTTAAAGTACGTTCAGGTAATTACAAATTTGAAACAAAACTGTAGTCGGAATAGTTACAAGAAACTGACAGCTAGCACTCTGCAGAATCAGAACCAGTCATTTCAGCTTTATCTTTAGGACACCGTTTGCGCCCATGGAGCCATACATTGTTGCGCCCACATCATCTACAAATTCGATCGATTTAACATAGTGCGGATCTATATATGAAATATCTGAAACGATTTTTTCGTCAACAACAAGCAGAACACCGGGTGCACGGTCGAATGATCTCACCTTAGTATTAACGATCGAATTTCCCTTAACCCTGACATTGTAAATCTCACTTGCAATGGCATCATATATTGAATTATATTTTGAGTAATCCTTTTCATTCTTCTTTTCCTTTTCAATAACAGCATTTTTAAGAACCTGTTCTGAAATATGACCATGACTGATGGCATCATTGAAATTCTGAAGATTATCGTTATAACCGAGATTAATCTTATAAACAAGTCCAGTTTTAACCTTTTGCTTTTTCTCGATAAAACCCGAGGCTGAGACTTTCAGAACATCCTTCTTGAAACATTTAACCGAAAACCTTCCCGAAGAATCAGTAAAAACCGACTCACCTGCCTTAAGGGATATAATTGTTACATGGTTCAATGGAATGGTGTTAAATGAGGTCACAACCCCGCTGACAGATTGCAAATCCTGGGCATATAATGTCGCCCCGGATAATATCGATATTAATGACAAAACAATTAAAGAAATATTTGTTTTCATGTCCTGGAATGCTTTAAGCAAATATAAGAATAAAAGTCGTTACAGGATTGTTTGAAAATACCTGGATTAACTACTTTATGTAAACCTGGTTAATGAGCCGGATTAGTAATTAACGCCTATAAATATACAGAGTGTTAGCGGTACTGACTTTTGCCGAACATTTGCGGGCCTCTTTTTTTGACCTCCCTGAATATGCTGAATAAAGTGAATCAGAACACGAAATGCTGATCAATAAGAAAAAAAGAATGGCAAAAAGAATGTATTTTTTGCTTTTTAATTCCGTGGGCATACTGTGATTAAAACTTATCAATTAAGAATTGATTATTGAACTTCTTCTCTGACACTATAAAAGTAACCTTATTTTCTTCCCGCAAAATAACAACAAAAATGATTTTGACCAATAACGTTAACAAGGATGTAAACATTCGGAATTTAACTATAAATGGAAATCGCGAAAATATCCGCCTTTGCCGGTTGAGAAAAAATCAGATGAGGCCGCTATTATTTCTTTTTACTCTCAAATATTGATAAAAAATGATAAAAAAGTCAAACCAATTGAGTGAAAAGTGTAAGAATTTGAGATTTATATGCCCTAATTTAAAAGTGCAAAAGTACATAAGGAATAGATTTGACTGATTCTTCTCATTGACCTGAACCGAAAAACTATGACAAAAATGGAAATCCAATCAAAAAAGGTTCCGGAAGTGGAACAGAAGACTAAACGGGTTAAAGTATGCAAGTTTCCTCCCACATGGATAGAAGTCCCGGTGGATATCCCTGATGAGAACGCAATTACTCAGTTTATCAGCAGGCAGAACCGTTCGGAGGACTTTCTGGACAGGAAAATATTCGAAATGAGATACGCCAGGACTAATATCTGACCTTAACTATTCGTAATAGACACTTCTGTCCGGACAACTTTTTTACTGGCATTTATTGACTTGGATTTAAGCTATTCTTATCTTTGTCATTGCAGATAAGAAGTCATTGCTGTTATCTGGTCGAATTTCTATTTTCTGATATCCGGTGTTACGATTGTTTATTATGCAGAAGAGAAACATTTTAAATACTTTGTTTTTGCTTCAGATTGTCTGTCTGCCTGTTCTATTTATTAGCTGTGAAAAGGAGAAGGCTATCACCCTGCCAGTTCTTTCAACCTCATGGTTGACAGATATTACACCTGAATCGGCAACATGCGGAGTAACCATCATCTCTGATGGTGGTGAAATTTTACTGAACAGAGGCATCTGCTGGAGTACACACCCTAACCCGACTGTTTCAGATTTTATTACATCAGACGGTGTTGGATCCAGCAGCTACGTCAGCAAAATTACAGGATTGCGTAGCGGGACACATTATTATATACGTGCGTATGCAACAAACAGCGAAGGTACTGCTTATGGCAATGAAATCATTTTTATTACACCCCTGACCGACATTGAAGGAAATCTTTACAATACTGTAAGAATCGGAGATCAGGTTTGGATGAGAGAAAATCTGAGAACAACAAAGTATAATGATAACACAAACATACCTGTTGTTACTGAAAATGCTTTATGGATAACTTTGACTTCTCCTGCCTGCAGCTGGTATCTGGTAAACGAATCCGATGGTGTTAATAACTATGGAGTACTCTATAACTGGTTCGCCGTTAACACTGATAAACTTTGTCCGTCCGGCTGGCATGTGCCAGATGAAGATGAATGGAATACACTGGTAACATTCGTGGGCGGAGCATATTATGCGGGCGGCATATTAAAGGAGCAGGGAACAGGACATTGGACAAATCCAAATTACGGAGCATCCGACTACTATGGATTTACTGCCCTCCCGGGCGGTTTCCGGACAGGATTAAATACCGGGTCCTTTCGTGCAATGGGATATCTTGGACGGTGGTGGGTAAATACAGATACCCCAAATCCCTGGTGGGATAATACAGATCCTGCTTCAAGGTGGGCAAGATGCCGAACGATATTTTTTGACAGTGCCGAAGTAATTCTGGGAATGGGTCTGAAAACAAATGGCTATTCGGTCAGATGCGTTAAGGACTAAAACTATACTTTATTGTCTGTAATAATCCATCAGGTCAACTAAAGAAAATTAGGTTGACATTCTTAATAAATCACCAGCGATTTGATTCCAAATTACCATTTTTAATAAAATCTGATTTGATCATCAGGTTATTTGACCAAATAGAATAATTATTTGACTGAAACACATTGATTTGCTTGACAAGCCTTTAAACAGTATCTAAATTTATATGATTATTAATATAATTATTAATTTATGAAAAAGCTGATACGTTTTGCAATGCTATTTTGCATTATGATAATGCTTACAATGGATGGGTGTGAAATTTTTAATGATAGCAAGGATAACTGTGAGGAAACCAAAATGCTGACAGTTGAAAATCCGGTCATATACCTGAAACTTGACCTTGATCCTTATGCATATAAGGAATTATTGGATATGGGTTATCCTACCGGATTGATGACCACAAAGGAAATGCTTGTTGGTTCAATTATGAAAGTTTATTGCAATGGTAAAGAGAGCGGCAGTTTCACATATGAAAAGACCTATTTTCCTAAAAGTATGGATTTTAATACTCAAATGGGAGGATTTTTACTTCCGCAGCCTTATCAGTTCAAATTTGAGAATAAAAATGATTACCTTTTAGTAGTTGCACATCTGAAGACATACCTGGATGACGGGAAAATATTTGAAGACAAAAAAGAATTTACTCATAAGTATTATTATGAGGATCTTTTTTACGATAAAGACAGAAATGATTATTATATCGAATTAGATTATCCATCTGATGTTGACTGGGTTGAGGTAACATCTAAGTAGCTTGTTAAAACTAATTGAAGTATCCATAAAGCTCATAAACAACAACGCCCGCGGATTGATTCCCGTGGGCATTTTGTTTCAATATAATGAAGTGTTCTTACACATGAAAAAAATTTGTCTTGTCTTTATTCTTGTTATAACTTGTATCAATAGTTGTGAAACAGGACCTTTTTTT
>DOTV01000092.1:0-10726 GCA_003520925.1 Bacteroidales bacterium
TTCGGACAGAACTTTGTCACACAGATGCTTGTTGCAGAAACCACAGGGGCAGGTTATTCATTTTCAGTAGCATATATGGCCCATTGCGGAATAGGAACCCTTCCGATAATGTATTATGGCAACGAAGCCCAGAGACAACAATATGTCACTAAGCTTGCCACAGGGGATCTTATTGGAGCTTACTGCCTTACTGAACCAGGAGCCGGAAGCGATGCCAATTCAGGGAAGACAAATGCAAAGCTTTCAGAGGATGGAAAGAATTACATTATCAACGGTCAGAAAATGTGGATCACAAATGCCGGTTTTGCAGATACACTTGTTGTATTTGCCAAGATCGACAATGACAGGGTGCTGAGTGCATTTATAGTTGAAACTGATTGCCCGGGGGTAGTTATCGGACCTGATGAACATAAAATGGGAATAAAAGGATCTTCAACCGCTCAGATATATTTCAATGATGTTAAGGTACCGGTTGAAAATCTGCTCGGGAAGCGCGGTGAAGGTTTCAGGATAGCTCTGAGCATTCTCCATATGGGCAGGCTTAAACTGGGAGCCAACGTATTAGGAGCCGCTAAAAAAGCGATCAACGATTCAGTCAGATATGCAAATGAACGGAAACAGTTCGGAGTTCTAATCTCGACTTTCGGTGCAATAAAACATAAGATGGCCGAACAGGTTATCCGTCTTTTTGCTTCTGAGGCTGCTGTTTACAGGGTCAGTAAAGACATTGATGATCTGATGGATAAGATGAAAACTGAATGCGGCGATAAGGGTAGAGCTGCCATTGAGGCAATAAGTCATTATGCAGTTGAAGCAGCAATTCTGAAGGTAGTCGGTTCTGAAATGCTCGATTTCATTGCTGATGAGGCTGTCCAGATTCACGGAGGAATGGGCTATTCGGCTGAGATGGATGTTGAAAGAGGATATCGCGATTCGAGAATAAACAGGATATTTGAAGGAACAAACGAGATAAACAGGCTGTTGGTTTCCGATACGGCAATGAAGCGGGCAATGAAAGGCGATTTCGACCTTTTCGGCGAAGCTGAGAAATTCTTTAATAACCTTGATAAGATTGATGACGGAAAGAGTCCGGAAGAAACCTATTTTCAGGAAAAAAGAAGATTCATCAGAAACTACAAAAAAATCATACTCATTTGCATGCACGGAGCAATCAAAAAATTTGAAAAAGGTCTTGTAAATGAGCAGGAGGTGATGAACAATATAGCTGAAATGATGATGGAAACATACCTTTCCGAATCACTTGCTTTGAGAGTCGAAAAGATGGAGTTATTGAAGGGTTCTTCTCAGGTTTACAGGGATATGCTTGATGTGAATGTCTATGATACGGCATTCAAGGTTCGAAAATCAGCATCTGATGCAGTATGTTCATTTGCCTCCGCTGATTCAATGTCCGGGTTTGTAAACGCAATTGAGTTACTTTCGAAAGTCAGCTGCGTCAACATAAAAGATGCACGCAGAAGGATAGCCGATAAACTGATTGAGGATAATTCCTATAAGTTTTAAGGAAGCTGTCTTTCTTTATCAGTTTCAGGATTTAATTATTTTAACCAGAGCTATCTTTTTGCCCTTTAAAAAGAGCCTTAGAAAATAGATACCCTGTGGAACGGGAAGGTTTAAAGTCATTAATTCGTTCCCGGGAGTTTTATTATGAGCATAAATAACCTTCCCGCTAAGATCTGCCACCGACAGATCAAAAAGGTATCCTTCGGGAGAAGCAATGTTGACCTTTATCTCCTCAGCAAAGGGATTGGGGTAAGCCTTAACATCAATACCTGTAGTGAACCTGACCGAAAGGGTATGATCAGATGTTATATTGCTGAATGTAAAAACATCTACAGCTCCCATTGAATGGTTATCCACAATGACATCGAGAATCCTGTGGTCACGGTCTGGAGTTATTTCATAGGTCTGATCCGAGCCCTCAAAAAGAGTAAGCGATCCCGAAGGGGTTATTGATCCGCCTTCTCCTGCAGCAGCAGAAATTTCGTAGGCAGGTATAGGACTGAAAGTTACAGATATATTCTGATCTGCTGTAATGTTGCTTAATTTAAAGGATGAAACAGGACCCTGGGAGACATTGTTTACCTTTATATCCGAAATCCTGAATCCGTAGTCGGGAGCAAAGCTGCAGGACAGATCCGCTCCGTAATTTACAACAGTATTTCCTGAAGGGTTTACAGAACCTCCGGAATTCCCTTCAACCGAAACTGTATAAGTATTAACGGCGAATGAAGCAGAGATTTCATGGTTATGAGTAATCCTGTTAAAAGTGTAGGAAGTTACAGGGCCGACCGATTTATTATCAATAATTACATCATCAATATGAAAGCCGGTGTCAGGGGTGATTAAACAGACAAGATCACTTCCGTAATTCAATGTACTGGTCCCCGAAGGGGTTATTGACCCGCCTGATTTTGAGCCGCTTGTTATTGTGAATGTAATCGGAACGAAAGAAGCTGATACAGTATGATCAGATCTGATATTTGTAAAATCATATGAGGAAATTGCCCCTGCAGATGCATTGTCAATTTTTACATCTGAAATATTAAATCCTTCATCAGGAGAAATTGTATATGATAGTTGCGACCCGTAGTTAACCCTGGTGGTACCTGATGGACTTACCGAACCTCCTGATCCGGCAATGCCTGTAATTGCATAAGTAATATGTGAGAACACAACCGAAATGGTATGGTTGTTTGTAATGTTACTGAATGTGTATGATGAAACGGGACCAACAGAAACATTGTCCACCAGAACATCCGAAATCATTTGGCCGGTGTTTTGAGTAATATTGAAAGTCCTGCCTGAACCGTAATCAACTGTAATATTTCCGTTTGGAGAAATTATGCCTCCACTTCCGGCCTGACTTACAATATTGAAAGTAATTATCGAAAATGTTGCTGATATCGAATGGCCTGAGCTTACATTATTGAATGTGTATGATGACACGGTACCGACCGAAACATTATCAACTCTTACATCAGAAATCCTGTAGCCTGCAAAAGGGACCACAGTATATGAAAGGCTTGTGCCATGTATAACGGTCGAAGCTCCTGTTGGGTTTATTGAACCTCCGCTTCCGGCACCGGCAGTAATAGTATAAGTTGCGGTCGCAAATGATGCTGAGATTGTATGAGCTGATGTAATATTACTGAATGTATATGTCGAAGCAGGACCAACTGACACATTATCGACTTTCACATCTGAAACCTGGAATCCGAAATCCGGGGTAATTGTGAATGTCCTGGCGGAACCATGATTTACGGTAGTATTGCCCGATGGATTTATGGAACCACCGGTTCCTGCACTTCCCGTTATCGTGTAAGTTATCTGTGTGTAAGTTGCCGAAATTGAATGCCCGGCTGTAACATTTGCAAAATTATAAGAAGAGACAGCACCTACTGAAATATTATCAACTTTTACATCAGAAAGATAGTAACCCGTATTTGCTGAAATATTGAATGTCTGGCTTGCTCCGTAATTGACTGACACATTTCCCTGGGGTGAGATAGTGCCACCTGTACCGGCAGTTGCCGTAATCGTGTTTGTGACAGGAGAAAAGGAGACAACGATTGTATGATTTGCGGAAATATTGCTGAAACTGTAAGCCGATGGCGTCCCGACAGAAACATTATCTACAAGAACTCCGGATATCCGGTAACCTGTATTTGGAGATATTGAATAGTTCTGTGATGATCCGTAAGTCAAAGTAAGAACTCCGGATGGACTTATAGAACCATCAGAACCTGCTCCTGATGTCAGAGTAAAAGTCAGAAGCTCAAAAGTTGCTGAGATTGTATGATCTGAAACGATATTGTTGAATGAGAAAGAAGAAACACTTCCTGCTGATACACCGTCTGCCAGAACGTCAGTAATTTTGTAACCGGTTGAAGGTATAATATTGTACGTCAGGTTAGTTCCTTCATTCACTGTGGTTATACCTGACGGAGTAACTGATCCTCCGGGACCTGCAGAGGCTGTAATATTGTGGGTGGGAATTGTTTCAAATGAAGCAGCGATTGAATGGCTGCCTGCAATATTGGTGAAGGTATAGGTTGAAACAGCACCAACAGATACATCATCAATTTTCAGATCAGACAGCCTGTAACCGGTGTAACCTGTAATATTAAAAGTCTGATTTGTACCTTCATAAACAGTGACAATACCTGAGGGAGTAATGGTCCCTCCGGTCCCGGCGGAAGCGGTAATCGTATAGCTGGCTGATGGAGCGAATTCAGCTGTAATTGAATGGTCAGCCATAACAGAATGGAAAGTATAGGTTGTGACCGGATTTATTGAAACACCATCAACTGACACGCTGCTGATATGATTGCCGGTATTCGGAGTAATAGTAAATGTCTTGTCGGTTCCTGCCACAACAGAGACAACACCCTGGGGATTAATTGTTCCGCCGGTCGCAGCACTCGAATTTACAGTAAATACCATTCCGCTCTGAACTGCAATTTCATTGTCAGTGAGAGCATAATTATAGAATTTCACATTGCTAATCTGTCCGCTGAAATTTGAAATGGTTTGTGTCGCCTGTCCAAGAATAAACTCAGGTGTTGAATAATTCGTTATTGCAGTTCCTGACGGAATTGTTTTGTCAAGTATCCCGTTGACGTATAATTTAAGGCTGCTGCCGTTACTGGTAATTGCAACATGCGACCATGAACCTGCTGATACCGTAGCTGTTGATGTTGTACTTTTTGAGCTGCCGTCAAATATCCGGGCTGTAATATGTCCATCGCTGCTAAGGTAAAGATTACGGTCATTCTTTGTTGATAAAGGGTACTCCGACATGGCTGAAATATCCATTTCCCTTATCTGATCGGGCCTTATTCTCATTGAAATTGTAAATGACGGGTTATTATTCCCCTTCAGTGTCAGATAATCATCATCGCCATCAAATATAAAAGCACCGGATTCAAGCTGTGAGGGACCCGGCAAGGTAATTTCATCACCTTTCAGGATATTTGATTTATCACTGCCTCCCTCTACAATTTTTATAAATTTATGGTCGCCCGAAGGCACCCTGTCTGTGTACCAGGTCCATCGCCCGTTGTTCGAATAAATATCTCTTATACCTGTGTAGAGCTCCGGTGTATTAAAACTACCATAGGCATAGGTAATTCCATCAGGAACATTGACATCAATAAAACCTCCGTTATCACAGCCAAGCATCCAGACATCTTTCCGGTACTTGACAGCCAGCTCCCGCACTGCCTTGTTGAGACCTCTGTGATGCTGATGGCCGTATTCTCCCCAGTTATTGTGGGTAATAACTCTCGACATGGACGGATCAGCAAAGTACTGTTCCAGTTTGGCTTTGATTTTATTTATTTCAAACCTTGACAATTCCGCCGGGTTACTATAAAGTCTTGTTTCGAGGTGATCGTTCAGAAGATAATAATAAGAAGTATTAGCTCCCCAATAGTATTCCGTATATTCAGCATCAGTCACATCATCCCACGGGGTATACCAGTTAGACTGGTAAGCGATATTATAACCATTATTGTCAAGGAAAGCCTGTTGCTGGCTTATAATGGCCCTGTAGGAAGGAGTAGCCGGCATAGCACCGCCGATAAACTTCTCGGTTTTATTCCAGAATGGGAGCATCCATATCAGATCATCATCCATATGGGAATAAATCAGGATTGTTCCGCTTTTTGGGATTGTACTGAAATCCACCTGTGTTCCCTGTGCAACAGTAGAAATATGAAATGTTACAAGAAGAAATAAAATCAGCAGCGATCTGTAAAAGTTACCCCTCGAAAATCTGGTCTCCGGCATAATTATTATTTTCACCAAATCTAAGTAATCATTACTGTTTGTCCAAATTGGAATCGGCCGTAAGTGATAGATAATCAGAGTAAAAGATTGGATTTGTCAATGAAAATAATACGAATACCATGGATTTCCTTAAGTTTATAAAAAAGAAAGGGCAGTTCATCAAAAAACATAAATATTTGTGATAAAATCGTGTCATAAAAATCTTCCAGGATGATCTTAGTCATGAAGTATTCTGAGAATATTATATTTGACAAGTTTTCATACTTTAATCATATTTTTGTACTTATTATTTATATCATCGTCATAGGCGATATATGTCAATTTTAAATATGTTAAACAGCATCCTGCACTGAATAAAAATGAATGATGTAATATGTTATTAATCAATAATCTCAGATATCTTTGTGAAAAAATTAACAGTAACTGAAATATGAAAATGAAAGTTAAATTATCATGGAGAATTGTGGCGGCTTTGATAATTCCTGCAGGTATGCTGCTGTTTTCATCGTGTGAGAAATATGCATACCAGCTGGAGACAGTTAATCCTGAGGAGCCGGTTCTGTTTCAGACACAGATCCAGCCGATCTTTACAAGCAATTGTATTACCTGCCATAAAGGATCAAGGAATCCCGACCTGAGAAACGGTAATTCCTATGCATCGTTAACCAACGGTGGTTATGTCAACCTTCCGGCTTCAGGCAGCAGGCTCTATTCCCAGGTCATTTCAAGCAGCCATTCGGCTTTTACCCTGGATGCCGAAAAACAATTAATACTTTTATGGATCGGCCAGGGAGCCCTGAACAATTAATCTTTAAAAACCTATTAAACCCGATAAAATGAAAAAGACTTTATTATTTCTTCTTCTGTCAGTATTCATGATTTCCATTTCAGCCCAGGATGAGACAAAACCTGAAGATAAATCAAAACCTGTACGCTTCACCTTCGGAACAGGTGTGCTGGTAGATAATCAGACTGTTGCAACTCCGTATAAAGGAGGATTGGAATTACAAATTCATCACAGGTTCAGCCTGATTGAAAACTATCATAATCTTTTTGGCATCTACGGGGCTGCCAACACAAGACTGGGTCTGAATTACGGAATAACTGACAGGCTTATGCTCGGAGCAGGAACGACCAAGGATTATAAGCTTCAGGATATTCAGTGGAAATATCTTATACTTCAGCAGACCGAAGATAACAGCATGCCTGTTTCACTTTCATATTACGGCAACATGGTTATTGATCTCAGGAAAGAGGAGGCATTCGGACCCGTTGAACGTTACAGGGACATTCACAGGCTGTCATATTTCAACCAGTTAATCCTGGCAAAGAAATTCAGCGATGCATTTTCGTTTCAGATTGCTCCTTCTGTGATATATTTCAATGCTGTTCCACAGTACACTAACGAATCTAAATACAAAAACCTGAATTTTGGCCTGTCGGCAGGCGGTAAACTAACAGTAATTGGATCTCAGTCGATAATTTTCGAATATGACCAGCTTCTGACAAAACAGGATCTTGATGTTCAGCCAAAACCAAACCTTTCACTTGGATGGGAAGTTGGTACAGCAACCCATACATTCCAGATCTTTGCTGCCAATTACTCACAGATAATAGGCCAGCGTAACCTTGTCTTCAATACAAACGATTTTGCGAATGGTGAGTTTCTTTTTGGATTTAATATAACTGTCAGATTTTAAACTGAGTAATGAATGAAGTTGTCCTTGATTAAATATTTTTTCTGTTTGTTCCTGATTTATGCAGGTTCAGCTTCATCCGTTTTTGGGAGACCAGAACTTAAAACACAACAGGCTGATGTGAAGGATACAGTTACTTTCAGGTCTCCATATTATGATGATAATGAACGTTGTTTTAAATGCCATGGTCAGAACAAGTACGAGTATACTAATGAGAATCTGGGACGCCAGGTTAAGGCAATGATGTATTCTGAAATAATAATTGACAGGAATAAATTTTATGAGTCAAATCACCGTAGCTTCAGCTGCACCGATTGTCATTCGGATGAGTACGCAAAATTCCCTCATGCGGGAGAACTTCGGATGGAACAGACCTTTAACTGCATAGACTGTCATGGAGGGGATGAAAAGTTCGCAAAGTATAATTTTGAAGGAATAGAAGCCGAATACCAGAAGAGCACCCATTATAAGCTTGATGCTGAAGGATTTACATGCTGGAATTGCCATAATCCTCATGAGTATAAAATCAATATCAGAAACAGTTCGAATATAAAAGAAGCAATACTCTATGATAATAATATATGCTTAAGGTGCCATTCAAACTTCAATCAGTTCCAGATCCTGTCGGACAGGGAAGAAATTAATATACTCCAGAAGCATGAATGGCTTCCTGACCAGGAATCCCACTTTAAAAATGTAAGGTGCATAGAGTGTCATTCTGAACTTAATGATACTATACTGGTTTCACACATGATTAATCCGGTGGAAAAGGCAGTTAAGAGATGCAATGAATGCCACTCTAAGAACTCATTACTTATGTCCTCCCTTTATAAATTCGAGTCGAAGGAGCAGCGAAAGGATGGATTTCTTAACGGAATTATGTTAAACCAGTCATATGTAATTGGGGCAAACAGGAACAGATACCTGAATATACTGAGCCTGGTGATGTTTGGTGTTGTACTAATAATTATCGGCGGCCATATATTTTTCAGGCTTACCAAAAAATAAATATTGCGAAATGTATCTATACCCTATATGGATAAGGCTGTGGCATCTTTTTAATGCAGTACTGATAATTGTGTTGATAGTCACAGGTCTGAGCATGCAGTATACAGATAAACAGGATTATATTCTTGTAGTCGGATTTGCAAGAGCTGTAAAATGGCATAATATTGCGGCCATTCTTTTAATTCTAAATTATGTATTCTTTGTGGCCGGCAATCTTCTGACCGCCAATGGCAAATATTACAAACTTGAAAAGAGAACAATCTGGAAAGACATGGTGAAGCAGATGAAATTCTATGGATGGGGAATGTTCAGGAAGGAAAAACATCCTTTTCCAATAACTCTTGAACGTAAATTTAACCCTCTTCAGAAATTTTCATATGTCCTGGCCATGTATGTTGCTATGCCATTAGTGATAATTTCCGGACTGGGGCTTCTGTTTCCCGAAGTAACTGTCAACAGGGTATTTGGTGTGAGCGGTCTTCTGCTTACGGATATGCTTCATATCGCGACGGCTTTCTTCCTGTCGGTTTTCCTTATTATTCATATTTATACCTGTACCCTTGGATCAAAGCCGACATCTCTTTTCCGTGGAATGTTGTCGGGATATCATGAATCTGATGAACATTAAACCTGGGAAAAAATTGCACGATAATTGTTTAATAAAAGTAAAAACCAAAAAGATTGATTATGAAAACTCTTAAAAAAGTATTTATCAGTTCATTAGTTGCACTAGTGAGTGTTTCACTCTTAAACCTGAATGTTTCCGGACAGGCACAGCCTAAACCATGGGATGTACCTGCAAATTTCAAAACAATGAAGAATCCGGTTGCAAAGGGAGATGCAAGCAACAAAGCCGGATTGGCTTTATATACAAAAAACTGTGCTTCATGTCATGGAAAGACTGGTCTTGGCGACGGTGTAAAAGCAAGGATGCTGAAGGAATTTCCCGGAGACTTCTCAGGTGCTTTCTACCAGAATCAGACCGATGGCGAACATTTCTACAAAACTAAAACCGGAAGAGGCGAAATGCCTAAATATGAAGGTAAACTTTCGGATGATGAGATCTGGAATATTGTAAATTACATGAGGACATTCAAAAAGTAGTCGCAAAGAAATTAATCAGATTGTCACTAAATAAAAACCCGGCATCTGGCCGGGTTTTTATTTGCCTTACTATATACGGGCTTCATTACATTTTAATACAGAGCCAGATGGCACTCTGAACAATTAGCTTCTTTCCATGCTGTTCCGATATCCACGGGATGCTGAAACTCAAGTGTGTCCCTTATATTCGTGAATTGCATCTGATTTCGCCTGCCCTGGCCGACTATTGTATGGCAGAGATTACAATCCTTTGTAATTTTTCTCCCGTTTTCCGAAGCGAACGAATCATTATGACACCTGAAACATCCTGGTGTTTCGAGATGACCGATATGATCGGGATATGCATCATAAGTGACTTTCATGCCCGGAAAAGCGTTCTGGCTGTAAGCTTTTTGCAGACTGGATATGGATTGATCAATTTTTGCCTGGTATTTTTCAAAAAGGTCCTTAAAATTTGTTTTATAAAAATCTGTGATCCCTTCTCTTATTTGCATATATGCAGTGTCCTTTGTCGGAAAGCTGTTTCTGAGAATCTCCATTGAGGTCTTTTTAATAAATGGGATCTCACTATCGATTTCATTTGTCAGCATTATTTTATCGAAATAAACCGAAGGTGAGGTGTATTTGTGTGAAGGTCTGTTGTGACAATCAATACAATCCATCGTCCTGGCAGAAGATGCAGATATTGTACTGTCAGATATTTCGTTTTCCGGATTCCTGTAAACAGTAACCTCCCCGGTAGCCTTGTTTGTATATTTAACGTATGTAATAACCTCGCGTTTGTCATTTTCAGAGATGTATTCGATATTTACATTCGGATTTATATGCCAGTGAATTCCTTCGGTAAATCCAAGATCCCTTACTTCAGGACCTATTTTCATCTGGAGGACAACATTCCATTCGGAGTTCAGTGAGTCAGTAAGAAAATACCTGTTTGTCTGAAGGTTCCTTGCATAAAACTTCTGGGGCCAGTGACACCTCTGGCATGTTTCACTTGCCGGACGAAGGTCGTGCAGGGGTGTTGCAATAGGGGCGGGATATGTTTTAGTAGCTACTGCATAAACCTGATGCAATCCTGACAGTTTTGACTTTACATACCATGA
>DOTV01000092.1:11062-17085 GCA_003520925.1 Bacteroidales bacterium
TGACAAAGAGTACCGCAGAATTCAACCGATTCAGTAAGATGATATGCCTCAAAGCTTCCGTAAGTGGAAAGCAAAAGAATAATTAATGTCGCAATTGTGAAACCGATAAATGCTTTTCTGTGCCTTGGATTATTCAGGTCAATAGCCGGTAAAAGCTTCTTTTGATCAGGGGTCGAAGCGATCCTTTTTTTTCTTGAAATCAATATTCCTACAGGGATCATTAAAAGTCCAAGGAGAAGAAATCCGGGTAAAATTATGTAGATGAACAACCCCAGGTTTGAATTGTTCTTTTCAAAAATTGTTGAAATCAGGAACAATACTATGATCATTACAAAATTGATCGATGCGATCAGCATTCCAATTATTGTTATCCAGTTCCTGGCAGAAGATTTAAGTTTCATTTAGGTGGTGTTTAGTATACAAAGCTAAGAAAATGGTCCTATATTAAAAAACAAAGGCGTTTTATCAACGCCCATGTTTTTTTTTATGAGAGTGCCAAAGCACATCCGTTATTACAATTTTTCAGTATTCTAACTAAATTCCGGCGGTTGTAAGCGCATCAATTGAATTCTGCAGCAGTGCCTTTGTATATTTATAATTGTGTATACCCAGACTATATTCCCTCAGAGTCATCTGGAAATTGATCATAGAACCTGCAACCACATTTTTCAATGTCGGGAAAGTCGGGAGGGCTGTATTGATAGCTTTCTGATCATTTGTCCAAGAACTCGTGTTACCGGGATTCTTCCATTTACCTGCTGGATTGCTTGAAGGATCATAAATATCAAGATAACCGTCAAAATTACCTGTTGTCAATCCTACCCACAAATTTGATTCGGCATCTGCGTCGCTGTGAAGGATATTTGTGCCACCACCGATTGAATTGATTTTTGCTGCAAGGTTGTTCAGCAAAGTCTGTATCTCGGCTCTTGGAGTTTTCCAGAGAGTTGTGGACGCGGATGTAATCGGTGAAGTGTGGCAGCCTGTAACATTGCAGCCGGTAAAATTACCTTTGGCTACAAATGTATGACCTCCGGCTCTTCCTGTAATAGGTGACATGTGGCAATCCCCACAAGCTGCAGCAGTCGTATGGGTAGAATTTGCATAGGTCTGAGTTCCTGTAAACTCAACTCCGCCCTGACCGGCATAAATTGCTCCGACTGTCCCGTAATGAACATGCATCCTGTACGACGGAAGGACTTTGTTTGGTGCTGCATTCCCTACTGAACTGTCGTAAAAGTTTGCGGTAGGATTGGTAACAAACGAAGCATAATCGACAACATTGCCATCCGAAAGTGTAGTGCTTGTTGTAAGAGGTCTTGGCTGGTGACATTTGACACAGAGATTGCTCGTTCCGCCACCCTGCGTCAGGTTAATTGTTTTCGCAGCTTTCCACATTGTCATTGGTACAGCAGCAGTTGTGGTCAACGGGAAAAACTCAGTGCCGGCATATGTTTTATGCAGACTGCTGTGGCAGGTAAAACAGCTTAATATTCCATAAGCAATAGATGTTGTTGCTGCATAATCGTTTGCATATTTACCGGTTGTAGCGTTAAGGGTAAAGGTTGCAGGAACATTATTCTTGCAGACATATTTAAAGGCCTCCGATTCATGGCATGGAGAGCAACCTGCATTGCCAGCTTCTTCAAAGGCAGCTTCACCATATTTATGCTTGGAAAAACTGAATTCGACAACCTTCTGATCAACCACTGTCGGATTGTGACATAATTTGCATGTCTCATTTGCATCTTTGCCGTCCTTTCCGTCTGCTCCATCAGCTCCGTCTGCTCCTGCTGGTCCCATGGGACCTTCACAGGCAGAAAACAACAAAGTTGCTGAAATAAGCAGCGCAAATAGTTTAAACATGTTTTTCATAGTATGGATTTTAGGATTATTTTCTCCATGCAAGATAATAAATTCATATTGTTAATTAATTAACAATAAATATGTTATTTGCAATATTCAGAATTGACAGATATGTCATGCATAAATGATATATGTCAAATAAATTAGTGATATTTGTAATTATTGATTTTAATTCAATTTGTATCTCTATTTTTAACCGCCCAAATAAAAAGGATTATGCCTGGAAAAAATACCATTGAAACTTGTGAAAACTGTCCGGTAAAGTGGGAAAACTTTAATCACCTTACTCAGGCTGAAATCAAACTTGTCAATGACAACAGGTACGAGGCAACGTTCAAAAAAGGGGAGATCCTCATTAAGCAGGACTCTCCATCCTCGAATGCACTGTTTCTTGCATCAGGAATGGCAAAGAGCTATTATGAAGGGATAAACGGAAATAATTTCATTTTGGGCATTTTGCTGCCCGGAAGGCTCATTATGGGTCCGGGTGCATTCGTCAATTCAAGGTATGCATATTCGGTATCGGCATTGACACAGGTGCAGGCATGCTTTATAAACTTTGACATATTCAGGTATCTGATAAAGGTAAATGGGGAGTTCGCCGAAAGTCTTCTTCAGGATATTAGCCTGAAGGCTTTTCGATCGCATATTCGAATGGTCAACCTGGCCCAGAAAAAAATGGCCGGCAGACTTGCCGAAGTGGTGCTAAATTTCTCGGATGAAATTTTCAAGGCTGATGAATTTGACATTATCCTGTCGCGCCAGGAACTCGGTGAAATGACTAATATGGTGAAAGAAAGCGTTGTAAGGATTCTGAAAGAGTTTGAAGATTCGGGGGTTCTAAGCGCAAAATCGTCAGTAATAAAGATACTGGATAAGGTAAAATTACGTCAGATCTCTGAGAAAGGTTAATTATTTTATCAGGTTGCAGGTTGCGTGTTGCATGTTAACCTGAAACCTGTAACTTGAAAAATGCAACATGACTTAACAAAAAAATGAAAAACTTTAAATTCCTCTTCTCCCCTGTTTTCATGGGGATATTGTTTGTCGTATTTGCTGCATCGATGGCAGCCGCAACATTCATTGAAAATGATTACGGGTCAGCAGCTGCCTATAATTTTGTTTATGATACAAGATGGTTTGAGCTGATTTTATTCCTTCTGTCGGTTAACCTGATAGGACAGATGATTATTTTCAAGCTCTACAAAAAATCAAAAATTACGATATTCATTTTCCATCTTTCATTCGTAATGATGATTGCCGGAGCTGCAATAACAAGATATACAGGCTGGGAAGGCACTATTCACATCCGTGAGGGAGAAGAACAGAACAAATGTTTTTCAGGGGACAAATTCCTGGTCTATCAGCTTGTGGATAAGACTGGAAAAATTCTGGATCAGAACTCCCAGAAATATTATATGGGATCCCAGTCGGCTGATAACTACAAAAAAAAGATCAGGTATGACGGTAAGGAGTATGATCTTATTCTTGCAAGGATTATTCCAAATGCCGCCGAAATAGTTACAGAATCTCCGGGAGGGGCTCCTGTAATTTCATTCGTCGTTACTGACAGTACCGGGAGGGAAATGGTTAAGCTCAGAAACGGAGAATCAACTCTTTTCAGAGATCTGTCAATTGGTCTGAATCCGGTGTCAGAAAACGATGTCACTATTATTACAGACTCATCTTCATTTTATGTCAAATCAAAATTCCCTTTTGAGCAGTCAGGAATGATGACTCAGGAGAAACAGACAATTATGCCGGGAGAAATCTCCAGGCTTTCTTCAATGCAGATCATTTCAGTAAAGGACTTGAAAATAGTTGCCCAGGAACTTGAAATTGCCGGAATCATTAAAACGGTTTCTTTAGACAGGACCAAGCAGGAAACAGGAAGGAACTCTTTTATTTTCAACCTCATCTCGGATGATAAACAAACTGTCACAATTACTTTATGGGATAATGGCACGGAATATCAGACTTCAGGGTCAGCGGAAATTGATGGCAACACTCTCGGAATAACCTACGGGTCAGAAGAGATACCTCTGCCATTCTCCCTTAAGCTTACAGATTTTGTTCTCGAAAGGTATCCCGGCTCCAACAGTCCGTCGGGTTATAAAAGCAATATAGTTCTGATTGACAGGGCTGATAACATTGAACGGCCATTTACAATATTCATGAACAATATTCTGAAACATAAAGGCTATCGCTTTTACCAGTCGTCCTATGATCAGGATGAGATGGGAACTATTCTTGCCGTCAATCACGATCTTGCAGGTATGATGGTTACTTATACTGGATATGGTCTGCTTTTTCTATTTATTATACTATCCTTACTTAACAGGAAATCAGTATTTTATGCAGTTAATGCAGAATACTGGAACTCAGCATTAAGAAAAAAGGCCTTTGTAATTGGGATCATGTTAATGTTTTCGGGGCTCATAAGTGTCGACGCTCAGAAACTCGTTGCCTCAAAGGATGCCTCAGAGGCATTCGGGAATGTGCTGGTACAGGATCAGAAAGGGAGGACAAAGCCCTTATTTACACTCAGTAATGACATTTTAAGAAAAGTTACAAGGGAAAACAAATTTGAAGGGTTGACACCCATGCAGGTTTTCCTCGGCGTCTACTTTGACTTCGACAATTGGAAAGATATTCCGATGATCAGGATTTCGAATAAGGATCTTCGTAACAGCCTTAACATCAGTGGCAATATGGCCTCTTTTTCTGACCTGGTTGATCTTCAGGGTGGAGGGTCCTATAAACTTTCAGATGACGTCAGCAAGGCATACTCAAAGGCTCCGGGTGCAAGGACAAAAGCCGATAAGGAAATAATGAAAGTAGATGAGCGGGTCAATATTCTTTACATGATTTATACAGGCGGTTTTCTGAAGATGTTTCCACTCAATGGTGATTCACATAACTGGGGCTCACCCGAAGAAGCCCTCAAGAGGGCAGTGAGCCGGGAAGACTCCATTTACCTTAAGAACGTAATGCCTTTATTTGCTGATGCTCTGCAGGCAAATAATATCTCAACCGCCAAACAGATTGCAGCTTCAGTGAAGGAGTACCAGAAGAAATTCGCAGGTTATGACCTTCCGCCTGAATCAAAATCCAGAGCGGAATTACTTTACTATAAGCTGATGATCTTTGAGCGACTATTCCCATTCTATGCCACAACAGGACTGCTTATGCTGATAGGGCTTATAATCATGGTAATAAAGGGAAGAAAGAATACTTCCCTGTTTGTCAGGATTCTCAGCTGGATTCTTTTTATCGGATTCCTTTTCCATACATTCGGCCTGGGTATCAGGTGGTATGTTGCAGGTCATTCACCTATGAGCAACGGGTATGAGTCGATGATCTTTATCTCGTGGGTTACCCTGCTGGCCGGGTTTATCTTCAGCAGGAAATCGCCATTTGCACTATCTGCCACTGCAGTTCTTGCCGGGATGACCCTTATGGTTGCCCACCTGAGTTTTATGGATCCTGAGATAACAAACCTTGTTCCGGTTCTGAAATCTTACTGGCTCACACTGCATGTCTCAGTTATAACAGGCAGTTATGGGTTCCTCGGACTAGGAGCAATTCTGGCAATAATTTCAATGATCCTGCTTCTGCTATCTGATAAAAACAATATTGAAAGGATTTCCGGCACAATTGATGAACTGGTAGTAATCAATTACAAAACACTCACACTGGGACTGTATCTGCTGACGATCGGTACTTTTCTGGGTGCAGTTTGGGCAAATGAATCATGGGGCAGGTACTGGGGATGGGACCCTAAGGAGACCTGGTCGCTGATTACGATTATAATTTATAGTGTTGTTATCCATTCCAGGATGATTCCGGGGATGAAAGATATTTACACATTCAACCTGTTGTCGTTATTTGCCTTTTCATCAGTGCTAATGACATATTTCGGTGTTAACTATTACCTTACAGGAATGCACTCTTATGCTGGAGGAGATCCGGTTCCGGTACCAGTTTTCGTTTATATAGCACTGATAGTACTTGTTTTACTTTCAATTGGTGCTTATACCAAATACCGGAAGTGGCAGCGCGGTAATGAGACAATGAAGTAGGCTGCCTTCACAGCTGGCGCGGATCTGTGATCCGTGCCTTATATGGATTACCATCTTCGCTTCGCTTCGATGGCG
>DOTV01000092.1:17442-24542 GCA_003520925.1 Bacteroidales bacterium
TCAAACGGAAAAGGCTGAGTCCCGACTTGTCGGGACAGCAGCCTTATTTTTTAATTTCGCTTACTGAAGCAAGCTTCAGACGCTCTTTAAAAAATAAGGCTGTACCGCCTTCGGCGGTCAGCCTTTTCCTTTGGGTGGAAGATGGGATTCGAACCCACGACCTTCGGAACCACAATCCGACGTTCTAACCAGCTGAACTACATCCACCGTATAAGGAGTGCAAAATAAGCCCAAAATTTCTTATTCTCAAAATTTTAATTTTATTTTCTGACTGTCCCTTAATTGTTAACTTTGGTGTTAGTAAAAACAGATCCCCTAAAGCAATTTTACATGACAGTTCAATGTTATCAGGGTGATTTTGAATACTTCTTTCAGTATTGAGAAAGATAACTCTGATAGACAATATTTCGGGAATGCAGCTTTTTCAGCTGATTAAGTTCACTGTTTTCCTGATAATCAGCATAGTATTAACTAAAAGTCATCTCTCCCGGGCTGAAATAGGTTCCTGGGAAATGTTCCTGTTTATTTCCGGACTGATAACCTTCTTCTGGGTAACAGGGATTATTCAGTCGCTTCTGCCTTTGTATCACAGGAACAGAACTTATCGGAAAATTGGTGATAATGGTGAAGGTAAATCCCCTGAGATCTTCAATACATTTCTGCTGCTTTGTTTTTTCAGTCTTCTGTTTTTTGCGGCAGGCCATGCTATTAAAAGTAATTTTTCAGTCTTTAACTTCAGAGGCAATGTCCCATATCTCAATCTTCTTCTTCTTTATATTCTGCTAAGCAGCCCTGTATGTCTGATAGAATATATTTACCTGCTGAATAACCGTTCACACCGGATCCTTCAATACGGAATATATACATTCTCACTACAGCTTATCCTCGTACTGGCTCCGGTTATTCTTGGAAAAGATCTTATATGGTCAATATATGGCTTGCTTGCAATAACTGCAATCAGATGGGTCTGGCTTATCATTCTGCTCAGAAGGTATACTGAGATGAAGATTTCAACGAAATTTATGAAAGAACATCTTTACCTCGGACTGCCCTTGATTCTGACCACGCTGATAAGCGGATCTGCACAATACACTGATGGTATTATAGTTTCGGCAGTATATCGCGATCCGGCATGGTTTGCCTGGTTCAGGTATGGTGCAAAGGAGTTTCCCCTGGTCCTGATGCTTGCAAATGGTCTTAGCAATGCAATGCTGCCTGAATTCTCGACGCGATCTCAGATGAAAGATTCGCTGGCAAAAATCAGGGCGAAGTCAAAAAGCCTGATGCATATCTGCTTCCCTGCAACCATGGTTATTATGCTCTTTGCAAGATGGTTGTATCCAAGAATGTTCACTCCTGAATTCCAGAAGAGTGCTGACGTTTTTCTGATCTATTCATTACTTGTTATTCCAAGACTTATCTTTCCCCAGACGGTGATAGTGGGCAGGAAAAAAACGCAGGTTACCCTTATAGCAGCGCTCCTTGAGATTGCAGTCAATATTCCTCTCAGCCTTCTCCTGATAAAATTGGGTTACAACATTGTAGGGGTTGCATTTGCAACTTTTATAGTCTATCTGATCGGAAAGATTTTCCTTGCAGGGTATCTGTGGGTAAAAATGAAAATAAAACCTTCGGAATATATCCCTGTGAAAATCTACCTTATTTATTCATTTCTGCTTGGTTTGCTGTTCATACTGATCGACCACAGGATAATCAACATACAATAAAGGCGACAGGCTTTTGGCGTCAGACTGCAGGTTGGCATTTAAACATGCCCGGCGCCAGATTTCCTACGACTTTATTAAAATTTTCTTTTTATATTTGCTGATCGACTTTTATGCCATGCAAATCTTCGAAGTTGATACTCCAAAAGATAAAAAGGAATTCACTGATTTTCCGAAGAGACTCTACAAGGGGGATCCGAATTGGGTTTGCATGCTCGATTCAGAGCTTGAAGGTATATTCGATCCGAAAAAAAACCATGCTTTCAAACTGGGTGAAGCAAACCGCTGGATACTAAGGGATGAAAACGGAAAGACAATAGGAAGAGTTGCTGCTTTTTTCGACAGGCAAAGATCAACCGTATACAGGCAGCTGACAGGTGGTATGGGGTTTTTTGAGGTCGTTGAGAATAAAGAGGCTGCATTTGCACTCTTTGATACGTGTAGGAAATGGCTGGCATCCAATGGAATGGAGGCAATGGACGGCCCTGTGAACTTCGGTGAAAATGACAGTAACTGGGGACTTCTTGTTGATGGGTTTATGCAGCAGGGTTACGGCATGCCATATCATAAAAGGTATTACAGAGATTTCTTTGAAGCTTATGGTTTCAGGAACTATTATGAACAGTATTCTTATCACAGGGAGGTTCACGGAAAGGACGGAAAGATAGTTGAATTCCCTCCGAGGATAAAGAAAATAGCTGAATGGCTGACAAAAAGGCCGGGATATTCATTTCAGCACTTTCAGTTTTCAAGAAAGGATAAATTTGTAAAAGATTTTGTAGAGATTTATAATTCGGCCTGGGCTGTATTCAAAGAAGATTTCATACCCCTCGCTCCGGAAATTATAGACGAAACATTCCGTAAAGCTAAAGCCATCCTCGATGAGGACATTATCTGGTTTGCTTATTACAATGACAAACCAATTGCTTTTTTTATTCTGCTTCCCGACCTTAACCAGATCATTAAACCTTTTAACGGCAGGCTTAATTTTCTGAATATGATCCGATTCGGGTGGGCTAAAGTGATACACAAAATGACAAGGATGCGCGGAATTGTCGGTGGAGTTCACCCTGCCCATCAGAACAACGGTGTTGAATCAGCAATTTTTTACAAGCTTTATGAAGCACTGAGATCCAAGCCATGGTATAAAGAGCTTGAACTCTCATGGGTTGGTGATTTCAATCCTAAAATGCAGGCGATATATGAAGCCATTGGAGCACACAGGGCTAAAACACACATCACCTACCGGTTCATGATAAACGATAAACTTGAATTTGCCAGATATAAAGATGAAGTGGACCTCATGCATATTTCCGGGAATGCAGCTCAAAGCCTGAAATAATAATTTTTAAAACTGTTTTGTTATTACAATAAAGTTGATTAATTTTGCAAACCCTATTTAAAGGTTATTTTTAATAAGTAAGGCATAAAACAATATTGCAATGAAACAGGGTATACATCCGGGCAATTACAGGCTGGTAGTTTTTCAGGACATGTCGAATGGCACTTCATTCATGACGAAATCAACTGCCCCTTCAAAAGAGAATATAAAATGGGAAGATGGTAAAGAGTATCCCCTTATAAAGCTTGAGATCTCAAATACTTCTCATCCGTTTTATACTGGAAAAATGAAACTTGTCGACACAGCAGGTAGGGTTGATAAATTTATGAACCGTTATAAGGACCATGTTGGCAAGAAAAAGTAAATGGCAGGTAAAGGTATTATAAACGGGGCTTATTCAAAGCCCCTTTTTTTGTCGCTTTTTCTGGCACAATGATTGCTGTTCTTCCGTTCATGCTCTTAGTGAAAAATATTGTTTAAATTTGACAGTTTTTGTGTTGCCAATGGAAAAAAAATTCAGGAGACCAATAAGTGAAGTAATGCTTCCCGAGATTGTTGACGGCGACGGGGATATTGTTCCTATTATCGCTGATGGAGAGGACGGAGATCTGGAGGATATTGATGTTCCTGATTCTATTCCAATACTCTCGCTAAGAAATACGGTCCTTTTTCCCGGAGTAGTTCTTCCGATCTCAATCGGAAGGCCAAGGTCGGTTCAGCTTATAAAGGACGCTTACAGGACTGATAAGATTGTCGGCACTGTTGCCCAGAAAGACCCTGATACAGAAAATCCTGCTTTTGAGGAACTTCATAATATCGGCACTATCGGCCAGATTGTTAAACTTCTTGAAATGCCCGATGGCTCAACAACTGCCATAATACAGGGTCGTAAAAGAATGGTATTGAATGAGCTGATTACCGATAATCCCTATTTTATCGCCAGGGTCAGGACTATCCCTGAAATTAAGCCCGAGTTTCCGAGCAAGGATTTTGATGCGATTGTAGGATCCCTTAAAGATCTTTCTCTCAAGATTATAAAAATAAATCCAAACATAAGTCCTGAAGCTTCATTCGCAGTCAAAAACATTGAGAATAATACATACCTCATAAATTTCATCTGCTCCAACACCGACATTAAGGTGCAGGACAAGCAAAAGCTTCTCGAAGTCAATAATCTGCGCGACAGGGGTTTTATGCTGCTCGAGTTTCTTGTTCAGGAGATCCAGGTTCTTGAACTTAAAAACGAGCTCCAGTCGAAGGTAAAAAGCGATCTCGACCAGCAGCAGCGCGAATTCCTTCTTCATCAGCAGATGAAGACCATACAGAATGAGCTGGGAGGCAATCCCCTGGAGAAAGAAATTGAGGAATACAGGCAGAAGGGTGAAACAAAAAAATGGTCAAAGGAGGTTAAGAACACGTTTGAAAAGGAACTTGAGAAACTCAGCCGTCTGAATCCTGCCGCAGCAGAATACTCGGTACAGGTCAATTATGTCCAGACACTTCTTGACCTTCCCTGGGATTTCTTTACCGAGGACAATCTTGATCTGAATAATGCACGCAGGGTTCTTGATGATGATCATTTTGGCCTTGATGAAGTTAAGGAAAGAATTCTTGAGCATCTGGCAGTCCTCAAGCTTAAAGGAGATCTTAAGTCGCCTATTCTTTGCCTCTACGGACCTCCGGGAGTAGGCAAGACTTCCCTTGGGAAATCTGTTGCAAAAGCCCTTAGCAGAAAATATGTCAGAATGTCACTTGGAGGACTGCATGATGAGGCAGAAATCAGGGGACACAGAAAAACCTATATCGGGGCCATGCCCGGACGTATAATACAGAACCTCAGGAGAGCGGGATCATCAAACCCTGTCTTTATTCTTGATGAAATAGACAAAGTCGGGCAGGATTTCCGGGGCGATCCCTCTTCTGCACTTCTCGAGGTTCTTGATCCTGAGCAAAACAGCACCTTTTTTGACAACTTCCTTGAAATGGAGTACGATCTTTCAAAGGTACTCTTCATTGCGACAGCAAACACGCTTTCAACGGTCAGTCCGGCCCTGAGAGACAGGATGGAACTTATTGAAATTACGGGTTACCTTGTCGAAGAAAAACTTGAGATTGCCCGTCAGCACCTGCTTCCGAAACAACTTGAAAACCACGGAGTCAAATCGGAACAGCTAAGGATAGGGAAGAAAGTGATGGAAGCACTTATCGAAAAATACACAAGGGAATCGGGTGTAAGGGAGCTTGATAAAAAACTTGCAAAGATTATAAGGGTGACAGCCAAGAATATAGCATCAGAAACCGTTTACGATCCGGAGCTTTCAGATAACGTGCTTACAGAGATCCTCGGTCCGCCGAAATTCATCCGTGACATCTATGCAGGTAACGATCAGGCCGGTGTGGTTACAGGTCTTGCCTGGACTGCCGCCGGAGGTGAGATTTTGTTTGTCGAAACCAGCCTGAGCAGGGGAACGGGTAAACTTACTCTTACAGGGAACCTTGGTGAGGTAATGAAAGAATCGGCTGTAATCGCCCTTGAGTATCTTAAATCAAATGCCGAACTGCTTAATATACCTGATAATTTCTCGGAGAAATGGAATATCCATATCCACGTTCCTGAAGGTGCAATACCAAAAGATGGTCCTTCGGCTGGGATAACAATGGCTGCATCAATTGCTTCCGCATTCACCCAGAGGAAGGTTAAGAAATTCCTCGCAATGACGGGTGAGATTACACTGAGGGGAAAAGTACTGCCCGTGGGTGGTATCAAAGAGAAGATTCTTGCTGCAAAAAGAGCAAAAATCAGGGAAATTATCGTGTCGGAGGAGAACAGAAAAGATGTTGAAGATATAAAAGAGATCTATGTTCAGGGCCTGAAATTCCATTTTGTGGATACGATTATGGAAGTGCTTGAACTTTCTCTTCTGAAACAAAAGGTAAAGAATCCAAAAAACATATCGTTTGAATGAAAAAGATCGCTGTTTTCCCGGGCTCTTTTGATCCGTTTACCATCGGACATGAAGGAATTGTCCGGAGAGCCCTTGGTTTGTTCGATGAAATCATTATAGCCGTAGGTGCTAATGCCCTTAAGAAAAGCTACTATCCTCTAAGTGTCAGGAAGGAAATGATCAGTAAAGTTTTTCATAATGAGCCGAGTATATCGGTTGCCCATTATGAAGGACTAACTGTTGACTTCTGCAGAAAAAATGGTGCAAACTTCCTGCTGAGAGGACTGAGAACAGCAGCCGACTTTGAATTTGAAAGAGCTATTGCACAGGTCAACAGGGCACTGACACCTGAGGTTGAATCTGTCTTTCTATTAACTATACCGGAACACACCCCTATAAACTCGACGATCGTCCGCGATATTATCAGAAGCGGAGGAGATGCATCAAGATTTGTTCCTTCAGCTATTAACCTGAAGGATTACAAGGGAGAAGATCTTTGAGAAAGGATGCCGGGTGCTGGTTACTGGTTGCCGGGAGAGGCTTTTTGTCGTAATCTCCTAAAAGAAAACAACTAGTAACAAGCAACATTCAACCAGCAGCTGAAATTCCCTTAGTCAGGTTCTCAGAATTGAGTTATTTATCAGATCCATCAGCGACAACCATGCACTCCCTTTAATTTGGCTTAATTCATCAGGAGAGAGCCATTCCACTTTTGTAATACCTTCATCGAGCTGCGGATCTGTTATCATCGGACCATCATATTTCATAAGAAACCAGCTGGTCTTCTTCAGATATGAAATACCCTCCCAGCTGTATGTGTGGTAACTGGGCTGAAGGGATTTAACAATTAAATGTCCTGTTATTCCACACTCCTCGTTAACCTCACGCAACGCGCATAAGTCAGGTTCCTCATCAGGTTCAATATGACCTTTTGGAAGATCAAGCCTGCCCTTCTTTTCGATGAAGAGATATTTTCCAGAAGAGTGCCTTACAAGTCCGCCCGCAGCACCTACTTCAGTGAAGTAAATCCTGAATATCTTCCAGATATGTCTTATGTTGGGTCCGTAGACATTTATCGAATGGATGGTA
>DOTV01000122.1:0-3532 GCA_003520925.1 Bacteroidales bacterium
CCGACAGGGATGCTGTGCAGTATCATATTGAGCTCAACATCCATTATAACCATTCTGAAATTAAACTGATCAAGAATATAAAGTCTCGTTTCATCATCCGATAGCTTTATATCACCTACAAAACTTTCAGTGTAAGTTTTGTTATCGCATGTACCGTTAATTGATATTCGCCTTGTATCCCCGAGTGTAAGTAAATCCAGGACAATAATGTCACCGCTGTCACCTCCACTTAAATAGGCGCTTTTATTATCTTTTCTCAATGCTGCACCCATATATGAACCTTTGTTATGAAATGGAGCAGTCCCCTCCCTGCTTGTATTATCAATTGTGTTAATAAGAGTCATAAGGTTATTGTGGACGGATAATGCCAGAGTTCCATCGGGAGACAAGGCCAAACCAAAAGGATCGGGAGCGATGCGGACAAAATCCCCGTAAGGCTTTACAAGTCGTCCGCTTGGGATTACACTTTCACCTCTTATGTTTACTTCACAATAGCGATTTATACCAGGTACCTGAAGAGTGGTGACAACCGGTTTATCATTACAGGACAGGACAAGGCTCATTAAAATGACTGACAGAACATTTTTCATAGCAACATTTTCGTTCCAATATTATCAATTATCCAAAGTTAGGATGTTTTCCTTAAGGTTATCTGCATAAAATTTTTCTGTTTGGAATTCTTGATTAAATTTGCAGCAGATTTTCGGGGTGTGGCGCAGTTGGCTAGCGCACTTGCATGGGGTGCAAGGGGTCGTCCGTTCAAGTCGGATCACCCCGACAAAATTGAAAACCCATCCGCTGACGCGGGTTGGGTTTTTTTATTAGATAAAAGTTCTAATTTTGTCACCATGAATGCAATACCAAATCTTACCCTGTTTTTGTCAACAGTATTTATAGGCTTCTTCGCCATGTTGAATCCTATTGGTAACACGCCAGTATTTCTGACGATGGTTGGTGAAGCTGATGAAAAAATAATTAAAAGAGTTGCATTCAGAGCTGTGTTAGCTGCATTTGTTATAATCACTGTCTTCTGCCTGTTTGGACATATAATTTTCAGGCTCTTCAATATTACCCTGCCAGCTTTCCAGGTTGCAGGAGGTATAATTGTGTTTTTTATAGGATATGACCTGTTAAAGGGTAAGCCGGCAGCAACACATAAATCAAAAGTAGTTGACTCATCCGCTAAATACGACGATCTGGCAATCTCACCTTTGGGTATTCCTTTGCTTGCGGGCCCGGGAACCATTTCGACCGCTATGAACTTTGTCGGCCAGGGGAAAAGCTTTCTGAATACAATAATAATAATACTTGTTTTCGCAGTAATATGCGCCGTAACTTACCTAATGTTCATCCTTAGCAAAAGAATTGCTGATAAGTTAAGTGCAAGCCTTATAAAAGCGATTTCAAGAATAATGGGGCTCATTCTCACAGTGATCGCCGTTCAGATGCTGATTAACGGAATTTTTAATGTAATTAAAGAGTTCCCGGGAATATAACCAGTTTTCTGCCAATCGTCAATTCAAATCCACCAACGGTTGCACAACCCTTTTTTAATATCTGTTTATAGAATACTTTCGATATGAGTTTATGACAGGACAGGTCAGGACTCAAACGAAAAGATATTTTTGACAGACAGTAAAAGTGTTTCTTATTTAATTAATCATTAATTCTTTAAGCCATGAAAAAAGTTATTCTTTCAGCAGTACTTGTAGCCGCATTCTGTACTGCAACATTAGCAGGAAAAGTAGTTGCCAAAGGTCCGACATACACAGCTCTTGGAAACTACACCATCGAAACAGCTGACAATCCCGCATTTATTAAAGGGGAAGAATGTAAAACATTCACTATCAGCTACGAAAATTCTCCTATGGAGGTATCAGTTGCCATTTGCAAAGACCGGAAGTGCAAGAAATATGTCGTTGTTTCCGACAAGCTCTCGGTTCAGTATGTTTGCAACGAAAATTATTTCGGAGTTGAAAAGCTTGACAAAGCTTTTGAAAAGGATGGTTTCAAAACCAATGATTCTGATTTGAACCGGTTAGAATACTATCATCAGAAAGTTTTAACACCGGGCAAGAGAGGCGAACTTGAGGCAACTCAGCTGATAGCCTCTTATTTTCCTTTGCTTCTTAACAACCCTACCGAAGCTATTGCATCAAGGTAACTCTTTCAACAGGCCGTCCGGCCAACCCTGGTTTCAGGTTTGAATTTAACAAATAGGGGCGTACGATCGTATGCCCCTGTTTTATTTAATGCCGTGATGCTTTTTATCCCTTGAATTTAGACATATGTACCAGAAAGAGATCCTTTCTGTTCCTGGATACCGGGATCAGGGCTCCCTCGGTCATTTCAATATAACCTCCATCCTTGCGGATGTATTTCTTTACATACTTCAGATTAACCAGATGTGAATTATGAGGACGGAAAAAATGCCTGTCGTTGAGCAGCTCCTGGAATTCCTTCAGATGTTTGGAGACAAGTATTTTCCGGCCGCCAGCAAGGTAGAACCATGAATAGCTTCTGTCTGCTTCAATCCTGATAATCTCCCTTGGATTGAGGTACTCCATGCCGTCTGCTGTCGGAATCGCCAGCCTCGAAGGAGGTGATATCCTCAAATTCTCCATCAGAATCTTCAGGTTTTCATTTCCCTGAGAATGCTTCTCGGATCGCTTCTTAACAACCCTGTTTACAGCTTCAATAAACTCATTTATGTTAATTGGCTTTAGTATATAGTCAACGGCGCTGAACTTAATGGCCTTTATTGCATAATGATTGAAAGCAGTTATAAAAATGACATCAAAATCCTTTTCCGGGAACTGCGCAAGCAGGTCAAATCCATTACCATTCGGCATTTCAACATCAAGGAAGACCAGGTCGGGTTTTTTCTCAGTTATGGCAGCAACTCCCTGGACAATATTATTTGCTTTGGCAACAACCTCAAGCGAGTTGCAGTATTCCCCGATAATTGAATTTATAAATTCAACTGCATCCTGTTCATCATCAACAATTACTGTTTTAAGTTTTCTGCTCATGAGATTAAAGGTATATGAATTTCGACCCTGGTCCCGGCCGGATCTCCGTTTTCATCCCTGATGTCTTTGTACATGGTCTTCATGCTGGTACCATAAAGTTCATTCACCAGATCAAGACGCGATTTGGTGATCTGGGTTCCAAGCGAGTTATGATTGTTTTCCCTTTTAAGACTCCGCTCCTTTGCTGCATCACGTCCGATCCCGTTATCTTCTATGACGCATAAAATATGATCATCTTTCAGTTTCAGGTCGATATTAACAAATCCCTTCCCTTCCTTGGGCATAAGCCCGTGGCAGATTGAATTTTCTACATATGGCTGAATAAGCATTGTCGGGACCTTATGCAACAATGGATCTATTTCTTCATCTACAGTGATTTTATACTCAAATTTATCCTTGAATCGAATACTTTCAAGCTCAAGATACAGATTCAACGCGCTTAACTCATCACTTAAAGGGACCGAAGTATGCTGAGAGTTGTCAAGAACTTTCCGCATGAG
>DOTV01000122.1:3857-14579 GCA_003520925.1 Bacteroidales bacterium
GAGTTGAGCGTGTTAAATATAAAATGCGGATTCATCTGCTGTCTCAGGTTAGCCTGTGTTACCTCGCTGATCTTCCTGTTCATCTCACTTATCCGGCGTTTATCTTTAAGTTTTGAACCACGGAAAAGCAGGAGTCCGATTACAGTTGTTAATAAAACTAATCCGCCTAAGCCGTAGTTTAACAGACGATTATTCTTTAACCTCAGTGATAACAGTTCTACTTCCTTATTCTGGGTATCAGCTTCATACCTGATCCTGGCATCAACAAGGCTTTCAGAATTTCCTTTACTGATCCATTTATCCGAGTATTTTTTAAAAAGTATATAATTCCTGTAAGCATTTGAAGTATCTCCTAACTGCAGATACATGTTGCTCATATCCCTGTAAATCCACCATAGCTCGTAAATATCATTATCTTTTTTTGCCATGTCAATTCCTTTCTTATAATATGCTATGGCCTTTTCAGGTTTCCTCAGATCACTATAAATTGTTCCCAGATTTCCAAGCGAGTTGGCTGATGTGGTATACAATTTTGCATGAGCGCTGTACTTGATTGATTTTTCATAGTTATAGATGGAAGAATCATACATTTTTTCTAGGTAGAAGTTCCATCCGAGATGTGTCAGGGATGTGGCAATCAAAGCGGAATCCCTTAATTCCAGGGAGATTGAAATACCTTTCCTGACGATAGAATCAGCCTGTCTGAAATTTCTTCTTTCAGATGTTGTGGTATCACCTAAATAAGAATATCCCAGTCTTTCATAACCGCGTCCGGCAAGTAATAGATTTTTTTCATTGTAAGCAGATTCAATCATCATCTGAAGACTTTGCCTTTCAGCTTTCAGGTCTCCGATAGTCCTGTAAACGTCATATTTTCCATAATATGCTACCGGGATAAGCCCTTTTAACTTTTCCTTCCTGGAGATAGTTATTGCTCCATCAAAATATTCAAGACTTTCTGCAAAAAAACCAGTTCTGAGATAATAACGGGCAAGAAAAATATTGGTCCTTGCCAAAACATCCGTTTCTCCGGAAGCTGAAGACTTATTAAAAGCTAAAGAGGCCTCCTCTGAAGCACTTCTTAAATCGCCTTTTAAATAATGATATTGTGCCTTGAGAAGGTGAAGCCGTGCGGGAAATTCAAGTTTCTCTTTTTCGCAGATAATTACAGCGCTGTCAATGCATTCTTTAATTATAACCAGGTTATTATCCTTTGATGAAAGAAATTTTGTACCCTTCCTGACCAACGCATTGATGGCTGCAGTGTCTTTCTGCGAGACGGAAGAAAATTTCTTTTTCAGTTCCGAAGCGTATGAATCTCTTTTTTCTTCTGCCGGAGAAGATACCTGAATAAAAATCAGGAGCGTAATAATCAGTTTAATGGCTTTCATGACATCTGCAACAGATTAAAACTCAATATAAAGTTATACAATTCTTTCAGGCCAGTCAGGTCAGGTGTTTAACTGTGGTTAAGATATCACTTCAAAAATGAATTTCAATTGCCCGCTTTACGGATTGCAGTTTTGAATTTACAAATGACCATATTTACCCGATTGCTGGGTATATCAGGTATTATTTTTGATATACTCTGACATAATCTACAAGAACAGTGTCCGGAAACCGGGTGGTTTCATCGGGATTTTTGGGCCATTCACCTCCGATTGCCAGGTTAAGAATAATGTAGTGGGGCTTATGAAATTCTGAGGTACTGTTAATACTGTCTTTTATACAAACGCCATGGAATCTTGAACCGTCAAGGAACCATTTTATTGAATCATTATTCCATTCAATTGAATAGTTATGGTACTGCGCCATAGTACAAGGGATTCTTGTCCCGGAGGAAACATGCTTCTCATTGTGCCAATGCAGAGTTCCATAGAGAATGTCCTCATTATTAATATGTTCCATTATATCAATTTCTCCGCATCGGGGCCATCCGACCTGATGGATGTTCTGACCCAGCATCCAGAAAGCCGGCCACATGCCCTGCCCTTTTGGCAGTTTCATCCTGGCTTCAATTTTTCCGTATGTCCAACTGTGTTTCCCATCGGTTGTGAGGCTCGCCGAAGTGTAACCAGCTGAATCATAAGGTTCTTTTCTACCAATAATTAGAAGATTTCCCTCATGGATTATGGAGTTTTCTATCCTGCGGGGTGTATAATACTGAAGCTCATTATTCCTGATAAATCCGACTTCATTTGTCCAGTCTGCAGAATCAGGCAGCCCCGGATTATTGAATTCATCTGACCAGACAAGCTTCCAATCGGGATTATTCCTCTGACTGCAGGCGGTCATCAAAAGTAATAAGAAAAGCAGCTTTTTCATACAAATGATTATTAAATTATTGATTGGGTTTCACTTCACGTACCTGTTCAGGTTTTCATACTTAACTTTCCATTTCCCGTTCATTGGGAACTGTTCCCCGTTGCACATCTTTGCCACAGCGGTTAACAGAGCTCCGTTTCCCGGAAGGTAGATTGCAAGCCTGGCATCCTGATAATTATGGCCATTTGCAAGGTAGCGGTTTTTGGGTACATCCATCATCAGGAAATCAATGGCTTGTTCTGATCTCCCGACCGATGCAGCCGACATCGCAAGCATCGGAAAATCCCATCCCCAGGCCGACTGCCAGTTCCACTTTTTCTTAATTGTATCAAGTGTACTTGAAAGAATTTTATAGTCGACCATATTTGTTTTCGGAAGCATGCCGGAGATTGCAGAAACTATTGGGTGATCTCTCAGATATCTCTCATTCATGTATGAATCTTTTGTGTCTTCCGAACAAAGATAGAGCCCTTTTAATACCGGAAGATCTGATATCTTTTTCAATACATCAGCCCATTGAGGGTCAGGATCCAGCTTCATTCGTGATCTCCATTGCTGCGCTGTTTTCAATCCCCAGTACCAGTAAATCAGTTCGAATGGGGGATTAATAGTTGTCTCCAGCTTCAGGCTCTCCTGCGCGGGTATCAAAACCGGACCAAGAACATATCTGTCCTTTTTGGTGTCATACCAGGCATAACTGGCCATAAAATCAGCAGTTGCGAATACAAGATCCTTAAATTTGTTCAGTATTCCTTCTCTGTTTCTTGAATTCTCATACAGTAGTTCTGAAAAGAATATTATGTGAGGTTGCTGCCAGATCAGGTAAGTTCCAACACTGCTTGGACTCTCTCTTCCATCAGGGCCAACCATTTTGGGCCATCTAATCCCTTCATAACCCTGGTTTTGAGCTGTTTGCCTGGCATTATTATATATTCTGCGATAATAATCCATTTGTCGTTCAAGTATCTGGTCCCTTTGCCATAAAGCAAAATGAACAGCATGCCACCAGTGCATTTCAAGGTGGAATTTACCATACCAGCTGTTATATGTCAGTCCGGTTTCTGCCGGAGGAAGAGACCCGCTACACTCGATTTTTGTGAGGTACTGTGAAAGCACCACCCTTCTTTCAAGCTCAAAAGCACGAGGATCAGAACACGATGAGAAGTCTACGGCTCCTCCGGTATTCCAAAAATCAGACCAGCTCTTTCTGGAAGCCTCCACTGCCTCACTAAATCTGTCTGTTATTCCTTCTGGGATATTTTTTGAGAAATGACATGAGAATTCAAGAACAGAATCTCCGGTGGGATCAAGGTAAAATAAGTGTTTACCATACACTTCCAGATGTGCATTCTCATGATACACTTTTACATAATAATTATCATTATCCTGTTTCCGTTCAAAAAGCGTTTCATTACCTGAATCAGATAGTATCTTTGTCAAATGCTTATTAGGCTGATCAAAATCATAACCCAAAGGAGATGAAACTCCCAGAGGAAAACTGATCCTGATCTTCAGTCTTCTCTCTTTTATCAGATTTGAGGTCACACTTACAGAGACAAGATCCTTATCTGGATGACAAACAGTTATGACTTCCACCGGAGTATTTTCTACTGTAAACCGGCTTTTTATCTTACCGGTCCATAAATCAAGCTTCTGAACAGGATCTATGATATCACCGATTTTTATTTCGCTACCGTTTTCTTTAATTATCTGTAGTCCGATCATCCCCAGATGGATGCGGTGAGGATTATTTCTTAACCATTCAGAAGCTGCCATCTTCGCTGAATCTTCATTCCCCCTGAACTGATGAACATAAATCACCTCCCTCCCATGAACCTCATATTTCTTGTACACATCTGACAATTTATAACCTAAGGGATTATCACCTGTGTGCCATCCCCAGTTTGACATGGTTCCAAGTGGAATACCCTGGGAGTAATATTCAGGGAATGTTTGTAATCCGGTTATATCGGTCGTAAAAGCAAATTCGCCATTCCCTACTGACAAGGAATTAAGACTGTCGATTTTTGAAATTTCAATATTATGCCGGGTGACAAGCGAGAACCTGTCAATCTTCGGATTTTTATTATAACCAGTGCAGTCGGATATAATTATTGAAATAAAAGAAATAAATAGAAATATGTGGAACCAGTTTGTTTGGAAAATCGGAATATGATTTTTCATTTCTAAGTCGTTAAAGACAAATTTAGTTTTTTTAACCAAACGCAGCAAAGGATTGCCAGAAGCTCAAAGAAGTAATACAATATATTATTTTAGTTTTGTGAAATAACTCGGGATCTGAAAATATGGATGCACAAATAACAATTATTGGTGCCGGTGTTGTGGGTCTGGCTATCGCTGAAAGGGTATCAAAAGAATTTAATGATGTATTCCTTATCGATAAATATCCGACATTTGGCCAGGAGACAAGCAGCAGGAACAGTGAAGTTATTCATGCTGGCATATATTATCCTAAAGGAAGTTTGAAATCACTTCTGTGTGTTGAGGGAAAAAGGCTGTTGTATGATTATTGCAAAGAAAATGATGTCCCTTATAAAAATTGCGGCAAGCTTATCGTTGCAACTTCTGAAGATGAAATACCAATTATTGAGGGAATACAAAAAACGGCATTCAATAACGGTGTTGAAGATCTGGTGATAATCGATAAGAGCAGAATTGCTGAGCTGGAGCCTTCGGTTCTCGCTTTGAAAGCCATTTTCTCACCATCAACCGGAATTGTGGATTCGCATTCCCTTATGAAAAGCTATGAAACCGGTACAATCAATAACGGTGGCCATATTGTATATGGAAGTGAAGTGACAGGAATAAAAAAAATTGAAAGCGGGTTCGAAATAACCCTCTTTGATTCTGATAAGAGCAATTACATGTTTACAAGCAAAATTGTAATTAATTCCGCAGGACTGACCTCCGATAAAGTCTCTGAGATGGTTGGCATAGTAGATGATAAGCTTAAAATAATGTTCTGCAAGGGGGAATATTTCAGACTCAGACCACCGAAGAATCATTTAATAAACAGGCTTGTTTACCCTGTCCCGGTGCATAACCTTGAGGGTATTGGCATTCATGTTACAGTCGAAATGAATGGAGGAGTTAAACTAGGCCCTGATGTAACATATCTGCAATCAAATAAATACGATTATAAGGTTTCCCCTTTCAAACAGGAAGCTTTTTTTAAGTCGGCCAGAAAGTTTCTGCCTTTTTTAGAATATGATGATTTGTCTCCTGAAATGGCAGGTATACGTCCAAAGATTCAGAAACCCGGAGATCCGGTCATGGATTTTTATATTAAGGAAGAAAAAGAGAGAGGGTATCCTGGATTCATAAATCTTATTGGGATTGAGTCACCCGGGCTAACTTCTTCTCTTGCTATTGCGAACTATGTTAAAAAACTAATAAGTATCTGACATTTATTATATAATTTTAATCTTTTAAAATAAGTTGAAGAACTAGTAATAACGTTATGAAAACAAAAATTAGCATTACCTCGGTTATAATCTTGCTGTCCTTATCGTTCATGACAAACAATATTCTGGCACAACAGAATCAAACAGGAAACGGTTTTGTTCCGCAGGTAGGTCAGCAGGGCAAGGATGTGGTATGGGTCCCTACTCCACAGGAACTTGTAAACAAAATGATGGAAGTGGCTAAAGTCACACCAGATGACTATGTAATTGACCTGGGATCGGGTGACGGACGAACAGTAATAACTGCAGCAAAGATCGGGGCAAAGGCAAAAGGAATTGAATATAATCCCGACATGGTAGCGCTTTCTAAAGTTAATGCAAAGAAAGAAGGAGTCAGCGACAGGGCAGAATTCGTTCAGGCTGATCTTTATGAAACTGACCTAACTAAAGCGACTGTTATAACTATGTTTCTCCTGCCTGAAATAAATCTGAAGCTTCGCCCCAGGCTGCTCGATCTGAAACCAGGGACGAGGATTGTTTCAAATACTTTTACGATGGGAGAATGGGATGCAGATCAGGAGGTTACAACCGAGGAGAACTGGAACAGCTGGAACACGGCTTACCTTTGGATAATACCGGCAAAAGTAGCCGGAAAATGGAGACTTGGAAACTCGGACCTTGATCTAAGCCAGGAATTTCAGTTTATTCACGGAACATTAAATACTGGAGGCAAATCCCTTACAGTTACCGACGGGAGACTGAACGGCAATTCAATAACCTTTACAATCAATAATGAGAAGTATTCAGGTACCGTTACGGAAAAAATCATGAAAGGAACAGTGACAAATTCATCAACAGGTTCCATAAACGATTGGTCTGCAACCAGATAGAATTTATGCCCCGGTTACTTTGATTTGTTTCTGATAAGCATTTGCAGTTCAGAGATTTCATCTCTGAGTCTGGCAGCCTCTACAAAATCAAGCTCTGACGCAGCTTTTTCCATGTTCTTTCGAGTTTTTTCTATGGCCATCTCCAGAGCCCCCCTGTCCATGTATTTAACTACAGGATCTGCGGCCAGATCAGGTTTTTCTGGCTCAAAATAAGCTTTAACCGCAACTCCTTTCTTACTAAATCCGCTCAGTATTGAACCTGTTTTTTTATAAATCTGCCTGGGAGTAATGCCAGCCTTCTCATTATATTTCAGCTGTTTTTCCCTGCGGCGATTGGTTTCATTAATCGTCTCCTGCATGCTTCCTGTTATCACATCTGCATACATGATAACTTTGCCGTTAAGGTTACGTGCAGCCCGTCCTGCCGTCTGGGTGAGGGATCTTGCCGAACGAAGGAAACCTTCCTTATCAGCATCGAGAATTGCAACAAGTGATACTTCAGGAAGGTCAAGGCCTTCCCTTAAAAGATTCACTCCGACCAGAACGTCAAACTGACCAGTGCGCAATCCTTCCATAATATCAATACGTTCAAGCGTTTCAATGTCAGAATGAATATATCTGCATTTTATGTCATATCTTAACAGGTAGGCAGAAAGTTCTTCCGCCATTCTTTTGGTGATTGTCGTAACCAGTGTTCTTTCACCTTCCTTGGACCTGCTCCTAATCTCAGCCATAAGGTCATCGATCTGGTTAAGGCTTGGTCGTACTTCAATCGGAGGATCCAGGAGTCCCGTTGGCCTTATAACCTGATCCACAATAACTCCTTCACTCTTTGCAAGCTCATAATCGGCAGGGGTGGCGCTGACGAATATTGTTTGCCCGGTCAGCGATTCAAATTCCTCAATACGCATTGGTCTGTTGTCGAGTGCTGCAGGCAGCCTGAAACCATACTCCACCAGAGTCTGTTTCCTTGAATGATCTCCTCCGAACATTGCCCTTATCTGTGGTACACTGACATGACTCTCGTCAATAATTGTCAGAAAATTTTCAGGAAAATAATCAAGAAGGCAGAAAGGCCTGGTTCCGGAATTTCTACCGTCAAAATACCTTGAATAATTTTCAATACCGCTGCAATAACCAAGCTCTTTTATCATTTCAAGATCGTACAATACTCTCTGTTCCAGCCTTTTTGCCTCTTCCCTCTTACCAATATCCCTGAAATGGGTGACCTGTTTTACAAGATCATCCTGGATCTGGCCTATTGCCTGGTTTATCCTTTCCCTGGTTGTGACAAAAATGTTTGCAGGGTAGACAATATATTCGGTCAAAGTGTCAACCCTGTTCCCGCTGACAGGATCAAACGACAGGATTTCTTCTATCTGCTCTCCAAAGAAAACCACGCGGATACCTAAATCAGCATACGAAGGCATTATATCAATCGTATCTCCCCTGACTCTGAAAGTCCCATGCTTGAATTCAAGCTCATTACGGGAGTAAAGACTATCGACCAGCTTTCTTAAAAACAGGTTCCTGGCTATGTTCTGCCCTTGCCTGACATGTACAGTGTTTGAATGGAAGTCTTCAGGATTTCCAATACCATAGATGCATGAAATTGAAGATACAACTATTACATCCTTTCTCCCTGAAAGAAGTGCAGAGGTCGCGCTTAGTCTTAGCTTTTCAATTTCTTCGTTGATCGACAGATCTTTTTCAATATAGGTATCTGTAACAGGAAGGTATGCCTCAGGTTGGTAATAATCATAATATGATACAAAATATTCGACCCTATTTTCAGGGAAGAACTGCCGGAATTCTCCATAAAGCTGTGCAGCAAGCGTTTTATTGTGACTTAAAACAAGAACAGGGCGCTGGACCTTTTCAATTACATTGGCAATTGTGAAAGTCTTGCCAGAACCAGTTACGCCCAGAAGGGTCTGGTAAGGAATACCTTTCTCAAGCCCGCTTACAAGTTGGCTTATAGCTTCAGGCTGGTCACCTGTGGGCTGAAAATCAGAGATGAGCTTAAATTCCATTGCATCCCAAAAATAGCTGTTCTTTTTATTATCCTGTTTTTTTTTCTTTCTTTTGACAATCAGAAATCCTCTTCGGATGCATTTACTTGTAAAAAATTATTATCGCCTTTTAATCTGTTTTATATGGCTGACCTCTGTTTTAAGTAAATCTTTATTCGCCCAGCATTTCAATATTCAAACATTTACGACAAGGGAAGGATTATCCCATAATGATGTAAGGGCAGCAGCTGTTGATAGCTCAGGTTTTTTATGGATTGCCACTTGGGACGGACTTAGCAGATTTGACGGGTACACATTTAAAAACTATTTTCATAAAACAGATGATTCACTTTCGGTACCATATTTTTCAATACTAAATATTGTGGTTGATGGAGCCGACAATTTATGGCTGCTTACAGATAACAACCTGGTAGTCAGATATGACCTGTCGAATGATGTTTTCAACAGGATTGATCAGTTATATGACAGTTTGCCTGAATTCTACTCAAACATTAGTATCGATGAAGCCGGATACCTGTGGCTTATAAATTCTGACATGCTTATAAGATTCGATTTCAGGAAGAAAAGATTTGACAAGTTTGACATTTTTAATCAGGTCGGTAATTTAAGGAAAACTCTTCCTGACGGGGTTCCTTCAATTTCAACTTTTAGTAATGACAGGGTATGGCTGGTTTATGATAACATCTATGAATTTGAGAAAAACTCAGAAAATAAGCTCATTCTGAAAAATAAATATATTGTTGACAGTCAGAATCATATCAGGAATTTTGATTTCAGTTATTGGTACTGGTACAGGATAGTGTTTTCAGACTCCGGGGGGAAATGGATTTTCTCCAACTCGGGATTATACCTGCTTGATGAGAGTACAGGAATATTTAAGGAGTTCCCCCGTATTCCACCCCTTGGTGAATTCAAAGGCGATGGGTTTATCTCCTGGGCAACCAGGGATAATGGGATCTATGTCTATGATCAGGTTGAGAAAAAACTATCAAACCTACCATTGCAATACTGTCAGCTTGTAAAAGGAATTCTTTGCCAGAATAAGAATCTTGTATGGTTTGCAAACAATTCAATTACTGGTGCAGCGCTTGGCATTAACCGTGTCGTATTCACTCCAGACTATTTTACAAACTATGACATCCCTGTCGAAAAAAATGACATTCCAGCCGTCTATTCTATCGCTAAAGATAAGTCTGAAAGGCTTTGGGTTGGTATGAGAGGTAAAAATTCTTTAATGCTGATTGATTCAGGAAGGAAGGCAAGAAAAATTACAATCCCTGTATTCAGCAGCATAAATGATCCGGGTGCTGTAAGATCCCTTACAGCTATGTCCGACGGAATATGGATCGGTTACTTTAAAGATCTATTGTTGTTTTACGATTTAAAATCGGGAAAATTTATCAGGCATCTGCCCGGACCAGGATTTTTCAGACCTGTCGCCGTAAATAAAGAAGGGCACCTGTTTCTCGTGAGGTCGGACAGTTCAATTATTATGTACAACACTGAATCAAGAAAGATCGAAAACAAATTCCATTACGGACCTTTTGCTCCGGTTTATAAGCTTTTGATGGATGAGAAAGATATATTGTGGGCAGGTTTGAATCAAAGTGCACTAGTGAGAATTGATCCTAAGGCACATAAATCTGAGACCTTCTATTTGTCAAAGGATAATTATAATATTGAAGATATATGCATTGGAGAAAAAGGTGATTTATGGATGGCCCTGCTTGGAGGAGGTGTTTGTCGGTTTAGTCCCGCAACAGGTAAGAGAGTTTTCTATACCACCTCTGACGGGTTGGCAAATAATATGACTTACAGCATCCTTAAGGATAGGACTGGGAACATGTGGGTTTCAACAAATACCGGTATTTCGAGAATCAATCCGGCAACGGGAATAATTAAGACATTTGGTGCGAATGAAGGTTTGAACATTAATGAATTTAATTCAGGTGCTTCATATAAGGACAATTATGATCAGTTCTTTATGGGGGGAATGGGAGGTTTGGTAAGTTTCTATCCCGATTCTATCAATAATGAGCTTATTGAAAC
>DOTV01000100.1 GCA_003520925.1 Bacteroidales bacterium
ATCCCTATAAAATCGACATGGGTGTCTTTAAGAATATTCGCGGTAATTTTTATTGAGAATGACAGTTTTGCATTCCTCTTGAGCAACCATTCATATATCAGTCGTGTAACATATATCGCACAGAAAAGTGATGTCAAAATTCCAATAACCAGGGTTGTCGCAAATCCCTTTATCGGGCCGGTACCAAAAATATAAAGAACAATACCGGTAATGAGCGTAGTAATGTTGGAGTCTAGAATTGCAGACATGGCTCCCTTATATCCGTCTGAAACCGCAAGTTTCACACCTTTGCCACCCCTTAGTTCTTCACGAATTCTTTCATATATAAGTACGTTTGCATCAACCGACATACCCATTGTAAGAATGATACCTGCAATACCCGGCAGAGTTATGATCGCCCCAAGCGAAGCTGAAACACCAATAAGCAAAAAGATGTTTCCGACCAGGGCAATATCAGCAATTGATCCGGCGCTGCGGCTATAGTAGAATATCATATAAAGCAGGACTATAAAGAAGGCAATTACGAACGACACAAGTCCTGAACTGATAGCTTCCTTACCAAGGCTTGGACCAACAACTGTCTCAGATGCAATTCTTGCAGGAGCAGGCATCTTGCCCGATTTAAGGATGTTTGCAAGGTCAGTTGCTTCGTCAATTGTAAAATCTCCGGTTACTTCAGTACTTCCGCCTGTTATTTCATTCACAACCCTCGGGTATGAACGGACATAACCATCGAGAAGCAGTACTATGCAGCGATCAACATTTTCACGTGTAAGCCGGGCCCATGTTTTGGCTCCTTCGGAATTCATCTGAAAATCGACCTTGACCTCTGAGCCTGTAATACCTGAAGATGGCCTGGCTCCGGTAATGACATCACCTGAGAGTGGAGCTCTTCCGTCGCGTGTTGTGATTTTAATTGCATGAAGTTCATACAGAGATTTGGTGGGATCATACTTGTATGGATTCTGGCTCCAGGCAAATTTGAGGTCACGGGGAAAAAGTGCCTTGATCCTCGGCATTGCAAGATATCTGTTAACCTGCAGTGTATCAATTCCTGCTGCAAGTCCTATCATCGACGAAGGCAACGGCTGGCCCTGTTCATCAACGCGGGGATTAAGAAGTCCGAACAAAGGATTCTGAAGATTAAACTCCTCCCTGGTTGAAGCTTCCGTCTTGGCCGTATCCTTGCCAATCAGCTCTTCGAGCGATTGACTTGTTTTAGCTGTATCGGCAGTGGCTAAGCCAGGAATCCCGGCAGCTTTTGAAGAATCTGATTTCGATGTATTTGCAATAATATCGCGTAATTCGTTATTAGCCTGTATCAGGTAGCTTATAACCTCGCCATTCTCATAAGTCTCCCAGAATTCGAGATTGGCAGTACCCTGTAGAAGTTCCCTTACACGTTTGGGATCTTCCTGACCCGGAAGTTCAATAAGTATACGCCCCCTTGTTGAGAGTTGTGTAATATTCGGCTGAACAACACCGAAACGGTCGATCCTTGTTCGAAGTATATTAAACGCATTGGCTATTGCGCTTTCCACCTCCGTATCAAGAACTTTAAGAACCTCCTGATTTGATGAATTGAAATTGATCCTGTCCCTGAGTTCAACAGTCCCGAATATTGCAGCCAGCTTTGCATTCGGATCGATCTCCCCGAATGCCCTGCCGAAGAGGTTAAGGTAATCACTCCCTGACTGGGTCTGATATTGGGCCTTTGCCCTTGTCAGAGCCTGAATAAAGTTTTTGTCGGTATTATAGTTCGAAAGAGCTTTTAAAATATCTTCTACAGAAACTTCAAGAATAACGTTCATCCCCCCCTTAAGGTCGAGGCCGAGATTCATCTCCTTTTTCTGAACTTCCTTGAAAGTATAACCAAGGTAACTCCATTTTTCCTTTGGCAATGATGCGATTGAATCAGTATACTTGTTCTGCTTAACCAGATCACCCTTTGCATATTCCCTTGCGTCTTTTCTGACTTTATAGGTAGCCCCTGTGAATGACAGCTGGTAGATACAAACCAGTGCAAGTGCAATCGCCAGAATCGTAATTACTGCTTTGTTTTGCATTTGTTTCTATTTTGGATTAATGGTATTTTTTCGGATAATTCTTTATTGAGGCGCAAAGATATTAAATTTTTGTAAAAAACATTTAATAAAATAATAGGGACATTGCGTGCAATGTCCCTATTTTAAAAAAGAATGTTTCTTTTTTATTCGAGCAGCTTTTCAAATTCGGTTTCAAGGGGTTTCCTGTTAAGAAAATCGTACAGAGCAAGACTGCGGATGTTGTAATAGTAGTTCCAATAGTTCTGCAAAGCCTGAATAAAGGCACGTCTGTTCGAGTCTTTCTTGGTATCCGCGTTATTCAGCTCGAGAATGGCGATCTTACCTATGAGAAACCTCTGTTTTGTAACTTCATACATTCTCATGGCCACTGTATCGGACTTTGCTGCAACAGCGACCTGTGCCTTCTGAAGGTTGAACTGCTCAACGTCGAGTATCAGGTTTTGTTCAAAGTCGACAAGTGCCTGATCAGAGGTTACCTGGGCAAGTTCAAGGTTCGATTGTGCCATTTTGTATCTCCCGCGTCCAAGACCCCAGTCAAGGATTGGAATGGATATTCCCATTCTGATATTCTGCTGCTGGCTTGAGTTGGAATAAGCAAGATTAAAATCTTTATCCTGGTCCCTCGTCCCATAAGAGGCTATCAGGTTAGCATTGAGACCTTTTTCGGCTTTTGCCTGAGCAACAGCACTCTGAGCTGTCAGCACTGTAAGCTCCTGGTTGAGGATGGTGGGATTGTTGGCCTTTGCCAGCTCAAGAACTTCATTCGGCTCCACCTGCAGGGGAGGAATCTCAGTTGGCAGGATAAGTTCGAGCCTTACATTTTCATTGAACCCAAGGAAAGATTTCAAGCGGATCTCCCTGTCGCGCAGGTTCATCTCGGCCTCTTTCCTGTTGGTTTCCGTGTTCAGCCATGAAAGCTGAAGTTCCAGTAATTCATTTTCCGCAATGGTTCCGAGTTCATACCTTCCCTGCGCTATTTTATAAAGAGTATCGGCATTTGCAAAGTTCATTTCTGCGATCTGCTTGTTGCTCTGTGCCAGTGCCAGTGAGAAGAAATTCATAACGGCCTGTGTGTGGACGGCTTCTATATTTGAAAGATATGTCTGCTTCGCTGCTGAATATTTAAGCGGTTCTGTTTTTTTCTGCCATTTCAGTGAATTATACCTGAATAAAGGCTGAACCAACCCAATACTGACTGGCACTGTAATATAATTACGCGTATCTCTTTCAAAGTCATTTTCGAGCGTCAGATCGGAGTTTAACGAGATTGTCCCTCCGGTTAAGCCAATATTTTGCGACAACGCCAGCGATCCAAGGTTTCGAAGTACGTTTGTGGATTTATAATCCCATTTGTTATCCTGGGAATTCCAGACTCTTTCAAATGCAGTGCTGTAATACGGAGTCGTTCCGGTAAGTGTCAGGGAAGGTCTGTATTCAGCTTTGAATGTCCTGTACTGCCAGTAACTCGCACGGAACCTGTTCTTTGCCATCAGAGCGTTTGGAGATTGTTCCTCTGCCAGTTTTAAAACTTCTTCCAGAGTGAGTCTTTTTAATTCCTGTGATTTTGAATTCTGAAATGGAACCAACAATAAGGCTATTGTTGCCAATAAAAATAACTTCTTCATTTTTAATATTTTATTCGTATCTTAATGATTCAATAGGGTCTTTCTCCGATGCTTTCTTTGCCGGTTGATAGCCAAAAGCAACCCCGACTGCTGCTGACACTCCGAAAGCAATAAATATTGAAAAGAATGTTACTATTGTAGTAATGCCTGCAATCTGTTCAATCAGTTTGGCCATAACGAATCCGAGGAATATGCCTATAAAACCACCGGTGACGCTTATGAGCACAGCTTCAGCGAGGAACTGAACAACAATATCCATTTTTTTGGCTCCGATAGCCATCCTTGTGCCTATTTCCTTTATTCTCTCCATCACCGAGGCATACATTATATTCATGATTCCGATTCCACCGACAAGCAGCGAAATACTGGCAATAACTCCAAGGACAATATTGAAAATATCCTTTGTCCTTTCCTGCTGTTTAAGAAGGAGTTCGGGAACAGTAATCTCAAAATCCTTAACGTTTGTATGACGTCTGATAAGCATTCGGCTTAAAATCTCAGTGCTGGCATTAAGCTGCTCTGTTTCAGAGACCTGGACAACAATCCTGTCGAGCTGATTATAGTTTGTCTCAGCATTTGATGAAGCATCAGAGCTGCTAACAACAATACGCGCCATACCACCCATTCCGCCTGGTCCACCCATTATCATGACGTTGGAAGAAGCTTCAGAGGCCAGCTTAGTATTTACAAGTGCCCTGTTCTGATATCGGAGAAGCATAGTCTGAATCGGTATATAAATATTATCATTGTAAACATTTACACCCTTTTCTTCAAATCCTGTCAGGCTGACGTTAGTTTTTTGCAGAACGCCGATAACTTTCAGCCAAATCCCGTTGAACTTAATATACTGACCTATTGGTTCAATTTTGCTGAAGAATTTAGCCCTGATATTGGCACCGATTATGCAAACCTGAATTCCGTTCTCCTCCTGGTAATCGTTAAAAAATGTTCCTGAAACCAGGGGTAGATTGTACAGGTAGAAATAATCATTTGAGACTCCTACCAGTTTTGCAGTGTATTTTACCCCGTTCATCATTGCGACTGAGTTGAATGAAATTTCAGGACTGATCCGCTTGACTGACGGCAGAGTTTCGCGGATCGCATCCACGTCGAGCATGCTCAGTCCTCTCGAGAACTTTTTTGTTTGTTTTTCAGTTTCATCTGAACTTGAAGAATTCTGGTCCTGCACTATCGGATTGATGAGAATGTTATTAACCCCTACCATTTTCATCTGTTCCATGATCTCCTGTTTTGCTCCCTTTCCGATTGCAAGCATCGCGATAACTGCAGCCACACCGAATATAATACCGAGCGCTGTAAGCATCGATTTCAGCTTGTTCGAAACTATAGATTCAACGGCAATTTCTATGTCGTGAAAATATCTTAAGAAAAATTTAAACATAACTTAAGTGTTTAAAATTAGTTCTGATTTGTATTTGGGGTTCCAGGAGGAGGTGTCTGTCCGCCCTGGCCCTGCTGATTCAGGTTCCTTCTTCTTGCTGATGTGTCGTTTCTCATATTTTGCATTCTCTGCCGCATTTCAGGATTGCTCTGCATCATTCTCCTGAAAGCAGCAGTATCTCTCTGTCCTCCCTGCTGGCTGCGCTGGCCTCCCTGGGTGCCTGCTGCCCCGCCCTGTGCGCCGGTTGCTCCCCCCTGTTGCATATTTCCCCTCATCTGCTGAAAGCGCTGCATCATCTCTGGAGTTAATCCCTCCATTGCACCCCCGGGAAATCCCCTTCTTTCGTTAGCCTTTGCAGCCTCTTCCCTTGCTTTTCTTTCCTCCTCTTTTCTGGCTTTTGCACGCTCCTGGTTAACTGCAACAAGATCCTGTCCGACAAGCTTAAAATTTTCAGGTTTCTCCGGTGTACTGAGATATATGACAGCTCCGGTTTCAAGTCCCTGTTCAATAACAACATTGTTTTCATTCTCTTCCCCGGTTACCACAATCTGCTTGTTTCCTTTCTTTGTATAAACAAACGGAATGCTGTCGGGGCCAAGCTGGACGCTTTCGAGAGGGACATATGTAACATCTTCAATTGTTTTGGTAATAATCTTATTGCCAGTTGTCATTGAAGGTCTGAGGATAGGATCAGATTCGTTAAGCTTAATAACCACTTCGAACACCTTTGCATCGGCATTTGGCAGCTGTTCGCCAATGTTGGCAACTGATGTAACAACTCCGGTATAAGATTTTTCAGGAAAAGCGTCTACTAAAAGTTCTACTTTTTGCCCGACTTTTACCTTGCTGACATCAATCTCATTTACATATGTCTTAGAGATCATCGAGGACATATCCGGCAATGTTGCTACAACATTATCCCATGGTGATATTGATGATCCCACTTTTCTTTTAGCATTTGTTCTGTCTCTCTTATAAATCACCATTCCGTCAGAAGGAGCATAAATGGTGAATTTTGACAATATTGTCTGAAGATCAGACACTCTCTGACGTTGTTCCGACAGGTTAAACTTTATTGTTTTCATATCTGACCTGGCCTGTTCTATTTTTAGAGAATAACCTTTAATAGCCTGCTCCAGAGAACGTTTTGCCTTGTCAAGCGAGATCTCTGCCTGTCTGATAGTTGTGGGTGGTTCAAATTTCGACTGTTCAAGAGTAATTTCAGCCTCTTCAACCGAGAATTTCAGGTTCTTTATATTGTCGCGGAGATCACTTAAAGTAACAGCTGTGTCAAGCATCTTAACCTCGAGATTTGCCTCCTGGGTTGTAAGCCTCTCAAGCTCATCCTTAAGCGTATTGTCAAAGGAGGTTCTGTCGAGGGTGGCAATAAAATCGCCCGCCTTAACCTGTGTTCCTTCAGGAACCAGATCAGTTATTTTGATATCTGCAGCTCTGATCTGCCTGCTCTGGGTAAAATCAGGGCCCTTAATATCTGCTGAATTTTCAGCCTGAAGCTCACCGGTAGTGGAAACCACAACCTCAAACTGACCCTTCTTTGCTTCTACGTACAGATTGGCTATATCTTTTTTCTTAGCTGCCTTTCCGATAACTATCAGGATAATTATTGCAATTAATGCAACAATGCCTGCAATGATAACTGATTTTTTCATCGAAATTATTCTTTATAATTTTAAGTTTCCTGAACTGAATTTCCTGCAAAAGTATTTAAAAGCGTTTCACCGGGAAAAGATTTAACATCTTTTAAGGTTTATGGATTTTTGTCCCTCGGAATAAAGACACTCATCATGTTATTTTTATTCCGGAACTCCTGAAAAAAAAGAAGACTATTTGACTTTTTTAACAATTGAGATAACCGTATCGGCCTTTTTTTCAGCATCTTCCATAGTTCTGGCTTCAGCATATATTCTTATCACCGGCTCGGTATTGGATTTGCGGATCTGTACCCAGCCATCACTGTATTCAATCCTCACACCATCCCTCTCATCAATCTCATGATCTTTAAACTGTAAACGCAGATCATCAAGTAAAAGCCTGAAATCAAAACCGGAAGGAAGTTCAAGCTTTTTCTTTGCTATAAAGTAGTCCGGATAAGTCTTCCTCAGTCCTGAGCATTTCATCTTTCTTTTTGCCAGAAGTGAAAGGAAAAGTGCGATGCCAGCAATCGCATCCCGTCCGTAGTGGAGACCCGGATAAATAACACCTCCATTCCCTTCGCCGCCGATGACCGCCTCTCTTGCTTTCATCTCCTCAACCACATTAACCTCTCCTACTGCTGCAGTAAAGTAGTGACCTCCATGTTTTTCCGTAACGTCTTTCAAAGCTCTTGTCGAAGAAAGGTTAGATACTGTATTGCCCGGATTGCTTTCAAGTACATAATCTGAAACTGCCACGAGTGTATATTCTTCTCCGAACATCGATCCATCCTCACAAATAATTGCAAGCCTGTCAACATCGGGATCAACAACAAATCCGACATCAGCTTTAGACCTCACAGTAAGTGAAGAGATCTGGGTGAGATTCTGTGGAAGCGGTTCAGGGTTATGAGCAAAATTGCCATCCGGAGTTGTGTTTATTTCTGAGATTTTCGATACTCCCAGCGATTTCAGCAGAGCCGGGACAATAATTCCGCCGACAGAGTTTACACAGTCTATTGCGACTTTAAAATCAGCGGCTTTTATGGCCTCACGGTCAACCAGTTCCAAGCCAAGCACCTGATCAATATGAATCTGTCCCCACGAATCATCATGTACATATGATCCGACATCGTCCAGCGGAGCAAAGCTGAAATCCTCTGATTCTGCAATTTTAAGGAGATCGATACCGTCAGCCGAGGAAAGGAATTCACCCTTTTCGTTAAGCAGCTTTAGTGCGTTCCATTCTGCCGGATTATGGCTTGCAGTTATTATAATCCCACCATCTGAACCTGTGCCGGTAACAGCCACCTCAACAGTAGGTGTTGTAGCCAGACCTATATCCGTTACGTCAATTCCAAGGCTTCTTAAAGTATTAACAACCAGATTACTGACCATGCTTCCCGATCTTCTGGCATCACGACCGACAACAACCATAAGCTTCTTTTTATTATTCCTCCGGGCAAGCCAGGTTCCGTATGCTGAAGAGAATTTCACGATATCGACAGGTGTAAGGCTTTCACCGGGTTTTCCGCCGATTGTGCCCCTTATTCCTGAAATTGATTTTATTAGTGGCATGGGATTGAATTTTAGTGAAGCAAAGGTGCAAAAATAACCCGAAATCATAATATTGTCAAATAATTGTACCTTTGGAGCCTGAATAAAAAGTATATGGAACACAGGAAGCCTTTGCGGCATCCGGGGTCTGCAAAAGAGAAACCCGGTCTTAAACCCCGGAAAGCAGATGATGAAAAGATAAGGCTCAACAGATTTATAGCACACAGCGGCATCTGTTCACGAAGAGAGGCCGATGAACTTATAAGCAGCGGCTCAATAACTGTCAATGGCAAAGTGGTTACTGATCTTGGCACTAAAGTTACAGCCGGGGATGAAGTAAGGTATAAAAACAAGAGGCTCAGTGCGGAAAAAAAAGTCTACATATTAATGAACAAACCAAGGGGTTATGTAACTACAGTTGAGGATCCTCATGCCGACCAGACCGTTCTTGACCTTATCGGAGACGCCTGCACTGAAAGGGTCTATCCGGTCGGACGTCTTGATAAGGCTACAACAGGGGTCCTTCTTCTCACAAATGACGGAGACCTCACGGGCAAGCTTACACATCCAAAATACAAAAGAAAAAAGATTTATCATGTCTTCCTCGACAAGGCGGTGACAAGAAATGATCTTACCCGCCTTACCGATGGTGTCGAGATTGAAGAAGAGGTTATAGCAGCTGATGCAGTATCATATGCTGACGCTGAGGACAAATCACAAATTGGTATCGAGATCCACTCAGGTCAGAACAGGATAGTAAGAAGGATGTTCGAGAAGCTTGGCTACAAGGTTAAAAAGCTTGACAGGGTCTATTTTGCAGGACTGACAAAGAAGAACCTTCCCAGAGGTAAATGGCGGTTCCTTAGCGACAAGGAGATAAGCATGCTTAAGAGGGGAATATTTTAGCTGCGAAAAATGAGTCACAGATCTGGTTTTGTAAATATCCTTGGAAATCCTAACGTTGGGAAATCAACTATAATGAATGCCCTTGTCGGGGAGAAGCTTTCAATTATAACTTCCAAGGCACAGACCACCCGTCACAGGATAATGGGTATTGTCAACGGGGATGATTTCCAGATAGTCTATTCCGATACACCCGGTATACTGAAACCGAAGTACAAGCTCCAGGAGTCCATGATGACATTTGTCAACATTGCACTCAGTGATGCTGATATCATCCTTTATGTGACAGATATCACCGAAAAAACCGCGGATGAAACAGGATACACTGTCAAAATAAAAGAATCGGGAGTCCCTTTGATAGTTGCTATCAACAAGATAGACCTGAGCAGCCAGCAGGACCTTGAACAGAAGGCAGAATTATGGGAAAAGATATTCCCCGGTGCACCCATAATACCGGTTTCAGCTCTTGAAGGCTTTAATCTTGATATTCTGCTGTGCGCCATTGTAAGCAAGCTGCCTGAAGGTGCTCCATATTTTCCTAAGGATCAGCTCACCGACAAATATGAAAGGTTCTTTGCATCGGAAATAATACGGGAAAAGATCCTTTTGAATTATCAAAAGGAGATACCTTATTCTGCGGAGGTTGAAATAGAAAGCTTCAGGGATGAAGAGAAAATAATAAGGATCAGAGCATTGATTCATGTTATACGTGAGACCCAGAAAGGCATTATCATAGGACATAAGGGAGAAAAACTGAAAAAAACCGCTACAGAAGCGCGCATCGATATGGAGGATTTCTTCGGAAAGAAAGTGTTCCTTGAAATGTATGTAAAAGTAACAAAGGACTGGCGCGATAAGCCAACCGAGCTTAAAAGATTCGGATACAGATGATTAAAAAGATTAAAAACTTATGGGCAGGATAGTTGCAATAGTGGGCAGGCCAAACGTTGGAAAATCAACACTTTTTAACAGGCTGACCGAATCGAGGGAAGCTATAGTGGATGAGGTAAGCGGGGTCACACGCGACAGGAATTACGGCACCTGTTTGTGGAACGGTGTCAGTTTTTCGGTTATTGACACAGGCGGTTACGTCAGAAACTCTGATGACATTTTTGAAGAGGAAATAAACAAGCAGGTTTTGCTCGCAGTTGACGAAGCTGATATGATTCTTTTCATGGTGGATGTGACAACCGGTATTCATGAGCTTGATTCAGGAGTAGCGGACCTCCTGAGGAGATCCGGCAAAAAAGTGATCGTGGTGGTTAACAAGATTGATAATAACGAAAGGCTGGCTGATGCTACCGAATTTTATAAACTCGGCCTTGGTGATTATTTTCCCCTGAGCTCAATAAACGGAGCCGGGACCGGGGATCTTCTTGATCAGATCGTGAAGGATCTTCCTGATCAGCCTGCTGAAGAAATCCCTGAAATTCCAAGGGTAGCAATTGTCGGCAGGCCCAATGTGGGTAAATCATCTCTTGTAAATTCATTGCTTGGAGTAGATCGGAATATTGTTACTCCGCTTGCAGGAACCACACGTGATTCAATATACACCAGGTACAACAAGTTCAATCACGATTTTCTTCTTGTCGATACCGCAGGATTGAGGAAAAAAGCCAAAGTCAGCGAAGATATCGAGTTCTATTCCGTTATGAGGGCAGTGCGCACTATCGAGAGCTCCGATCTCTGTCTTCTTATGATCGATGCCACCAGGGGTATTGAAGCCCAGGACCTTAACATAATTTCACTTATCCTGAAAAACAACAAGGGTATCATAATCCTGGTCAACAAGTGGGACCTTGTTGAAAAAGACAACAATACTGCTCTCCGGACCGAAAAGGATATCCGCAGCAAAACTGCTCCTTTTACCGACTATCCGGTGCTTTTCATCTCCGCCACAAACAAGCAGCGGATTCACAAAATCCTTGAAACGGTGGAGCTTGTAAACAACAACAGGAGAAGGAAAATTTCCACTTCCGAGCTTAATGATGTCCTTCTTGGAATTGTTCATGATAACCCTCCTCCCTCTGCCAGAGGGAAGTTTATCAAGATAAAGTACGTCACCCAGCTGCCTGTTTATACTCCCTCTTTTGCATTTTTCTGCAATTTTCCCGAGTATATTAAAGAACCCTACAGAAGATACGTAGAAAACAGGATGAGAGAAAAATTTGACTTTACAGGTGTACCGATTCGAATATTTTTCAGAAAAAAATAGTTTACTTTGGTGTGGTTTTTGTGCAGAGTAAATCTATGATTTATAGACGATGAAAATTTTAATTGTTCCGGTATTAATTCTTTTTTCCATACTTGCTCTGAATTCATGCGGAAAAATTGAGACATTACCGCCTGAACCAAGGATTGAATATAAAAGCTTTACTGTTTTTGATACTACCGATTTACTGGGAAACCAGATAAAGGGCGGTAAGCTTAAATTTTACTTTGAGGACGGAGATGGCGATCTTGGTCTCGATGCTCCCGATAAGACTGCGGAAGCTGATACGATTAATCTTTTTGTCACTCTCTTCAGGGTGAATAATGGTAAGGTTTCGCCGGCTCCTGCCAATGACCCCTTTGCACCGACAGGTTTCAGGATCCCCTATATGGAAAGAACCGGGCAGAATAAAATATTGAAAGGCAACATTTCCGTTATCTTCTTTTATCTAATATATTCCACGGAGGATACTTTAAAATATGACTTTTATATAAAGGACAGGGCAGGTAATTCAAGCAATTCAGCTTCGACTTCGATGATCCCGGTTTATTTTACCGGTACCTATGAAAAATAGCCCTTTCTAAACTTTCACTCCCATGAACAGGATATCATCAACCTGTTCAAAATTCCCTTTCCATTCCGTATAGTATTTTACTATTGCTTCTTCCTGCTGCCCGACCGGAAGTGTGTGGATTTCTTCGATGAAAGTCTTCAGACGCGCAATTTTCATCTTTTTCCCTTCAGGTCCGCCAAACTGATCGGGCAGTCCGTCTGTGAACATATATATTGCATCGCCCTCATTAAGATAGTATTCCTGGTCATCAAAATATTTTTCTGAAACGGTCTGACCGCCCACGGAAGCCCTGTTACCTTTTATATAGTACGACTCGCCACCCATAACAATAAGTACCGGTCGCATGGCTGAAGCGAACCTCACATGCCTGTTTTTAAGTGTAAACTCACAGACTATAATATCCATGCCGTCATTTGAAACTCCTACTTCAAGATTCTGATTAAGCGTGGAGAATATTTGCTTATCGAGCAGTGTAAGTATTTCCGATGGTTTTGTTATCCGCTGCCTCGAAACTATATCCTGCAGAAGGGTTGAGCCGATCATCGACATGAATGCTCCAGGCACGCCATGGCCGGTTGAATCGGCACAAACAAGAACAAATTTATCGTCTTCAGGTTTATCGAACCAGTAAAAATCACCGCTGACTATATCCCGCGGGTAGAACAAAATAAAGGCCTCCCTGAAATGCTCTTTCAGACGTTTAAGATCAGGCAGAATGCTCGATTGAATCCTCCTCGCATAATTAATGCTGTCTGTAATTTCAAGATTCTGGATTTCAAGTTCGGTTTTCTGCTTTATCACAACTTTTGTCCTTGCATCCAGCTCGGTCTCAAGATACTCCTGAATCTTCTTCTGTGCTTTTTCACGTTCGCGGATAATAACTGTCACGATCCCCGCAGCAATTCCCATAAGGGACATGATAAACCACCATGTTCTCCATACCGGTTTTTTGATACTGATCTCAAACGAAAGAGGATTTTCCTGAGTCTGTCCATCCTCATTCACCGACAACATGCTGAATTTATACTTCCCATCGCTGAGACTATATGTAACTTCCCGTGAAACAGAAGGTTTGGTCCAGTCTGCATCATAATTCTGAAGGAAAGTGCTATAATAAACTTTTTCAGGATCAGTGAAATAAATACCTGTAAAATTCACCTTTACATTATACCGTTTTTTGTAAGGCAGGGAATAAGATGACTGGTAAGGATACTCGACATTATTTATTGTTACAGAGTTAATATTGTTTACAGGGGCATTATGAGCTTTCTGATCCTTCAGCCTGTCATAAATTATTACTCCTTCAGTAGTTCCTATAAATATTTTTCCCTCGTAAGATTCATAAAGGGCTCCTTCATTGCATTTTCCTCCATTAGCAAAATCAGTGCTGTAGACTTTGGTAATGCCGGTCTTCTGATCGTACCTCGAGATACCCCTTTCATGACCAATCCATATATTGTCTTCCTTATCAGCAAAAATACTGTAAGTATAGTTTGACAACAATCCGTTTGTCGTGCTGAGCGATTTCACAGAATCCCTGTAGCACTCAAATACTCCATTTCCTTCAGTTGCGGCCCATATAACTCCTTTGCTGTCTTCTGTCAGGGCAAGAATGTTATTAAGAAGCGTTCCATACATTATTGCATCCGATTTGAATATGCCGGAGTCGATATCAATCCTGCAAAGGCGGTCACTTTCAGTGGCAATATATCCGCTTCCGTCTTCCATTAGCAGGATCTGATTAATGTAGTTATGAGGAAGACCGTCATTATTGCCGTAACTTCTTTTCAATGCTTTTGTCCGACGAGAAATTATACGGACACCATTTATCGTTGAAAGCCAGATATTATCACCTGATATCCTTACGCTTGTAATATTGTCGGCCCCTGTATCACCCGATTTGTAGAACTGGGTTATTCCTCCTTTCACCGGTTTCATAAAGAGACCTGAACCTTTTGTCCCCATCCATATGTTATTGTCGTTATCAATATAGTAGGCGTTGATCTCATACCGTCCCGACTGAACAGGCATGGGTGTGAATGACAATGTCTTATTTCCTGCCGGATTATACATATAGAATCCCGAGGGAGTTCCCAGGAGTAACTCCTCTCCCAGTTTTCCTGAAAATAGTATGCTTTTCGGCTGATTTTTTTCAGCCGGAACATGAAACTCAAACGCATCGGAGGTTAAAACAGAAAGTCCGTCACCATTGAAGCCCATCCAGATATTCTGCTCAGCATCTTCAAAGATAGTCAGCACAATATCGCCGGCAAGCCCCGAGGTTTTATCAAGGTACTGAACCGAAACGATTGAATCGGTGCTGTTCAGGAACTGCATTTTAATAGCACCTGTCCCAGCCGTCGATATCCAGAGATTTTTTTGTGAATCCTCTGTTATTGATTTAACAGTAATAGTCTCAAGTCCGGGAAAACCTTTGAAACGGGATAAGACGCCTTTGTGTCCGTCAGGTTTATAATTGAATACCCCGTTACCGTCGGTACCTATAATATAATCCGATCCGGATTTCACCGGATGTATTGACATTATCCTCGAATAGTCAAAGCCCTCAACAATTCCTTTCGTTACAAGCGAATCTCCTTTAATATCACAAATAATCATGTTTTCCTGGGTTCCTAAAAGGATTTCACCACTGTTTGTAAAAGCAGCAGAAAAAATAGTTGGATCAGGTCCGAATGCTATCGTATCGGCTTTCCCGGGCTTTTCAGTATTGATCCTGAAAACAGGTTTTCTCTGGGCAATAACGTACAGATTTCCATCAGCATCTTCAATTATTGAACTTATACCAGTTCCTGATGCTTCCGGCAGGGCAGTTTCAGAAAGGATCTTTCCCGATGTATGAAAAAGCTTTCCGTCGTTGCAACCGAACCAGAGATTTCCCTTATTGTCCTTTATTGAAACAGTCGGATATCGTCCGCTTGCGGAATCAGGAAATTGGACTTTGTAGAAATTGAATCCGTCAAACAATGAAAGTCCTTCAATAGTTCCTACCCAGAGATACCCGTTGTTATCCTGGATGAGGGTATAAATAACCCCACCCGGAAGGTTGTTCACGACACCGTAATTCCTGAACCTGTACGACTGGCCTGATGATAACTGCGTTAATATAAAAAAGCACACGAGTGTGCCGATCCTGATTTTCTTAAAGAAATGCATCATTTATTGGTTCCCTGTCTTTTTGTTTTCTTAATGCCTATCACTGGCTGGTAAACAGGCACACCTCCAATGGGCGAACTGAAGAACTGGAGGGCATCACCCCTCTGGTTTTCGAGCGAAACCACCACATTGTTATTCTTTACAATATATTCCTTTTTCTTGTGAAACTGGAAGTCAAGCGATTTCCCTATTTCAGCTTCTTCAACAGGGATTATCTGTACTTTTTCATCGTCCTCATTCGAAACTCCTGCAGGCACCCCTTGTTTATAGGTTGAAACAATAAGGATCACCCCGTCATCGTCCCAGTCAAAGTTTCTCTCCTTTATTGAAACAATACCAGTATCGACATATGGATATATGTGAGAAACACTTTTGTTATCATTCCACATCCTGAATGTATATTCATAAGTGAATGCATTTGCTCCTTCAATTGAAAGATCATTGTTTGCATCCCGGCTAAGGTAATACCTGTACAAATTACCATCATCGCCCGAAATACCTTCACACACTATTTTAAAAATATAACTTTTCCATTTTTCATTGTAATCCCCTTCAGTAGGGTTGAAGGGCCCGAAAGAATAATATTTGTTATCATAAGTGGCTTCGTTACCGAAGACCTTTGATGCCAGAAGATTTCCCTGCTTGTAATTATCAGTGTTCTTCAGACCTCTTGAAGCAACGTTCTTATCAGGATCGACACCTTTGCCTCCATAAACCGAGAACATAGTTTTGGAATCAAACAGACCCTGAATTTCATCATTTTCACCTCCGCAGTCCGGATCAAAAACTTTGATATAAAACTGCCTGTTAAAATCCTTTGGTACTGTGAAAAAGAAAATCGAATTGAAATCATCGTCACCCCACGAAGTCTCACCATTCTTGCCGAAAGTGACAAGAAAAGGGATGTTTTCATCCTTTCCCGGAACTGCCTGTCCAAAGATCTCACCACCTCCGGACAATGTCATGGAAAACATCAGAAACATTAAAATTCTCAATATTGCAGTATTAACTCTCATGAACTGGTATAATAGTATTTAGTATTTTTTCAGGGTTTCCGTTTTATTATAATACTTTTTGAAATACATGCTTCTCTTTTCATTCCGTCCTGGCCGGGTTTTGTTGAAACAATCAGCTGGATATTATATATTCCGGGACGATTGTACGACTTCTCAACATTCTTTCCCAATGAAATCGTCTGATCGCCAAAATTCCAGTAATACTGTGTAATATCCCATCCGGGCAGGTTGGTACTGTCGGCGCTGAATTTAACTGCACTTCCGGCCTCAGCATAATTGACTGACGAAATGTAAGGCTGTTCAATATCTTCAACCAGAAGCATCTGCGATTTTTCATTCAGCTTCTTTTCATTTGTTACAAGATTTGTGACATCGAGTTGTACAAGGTATTTTCCAGGCTTGTCGTAACAATGTTCCACTATTCTTCCTGTGGCCGTTTTGCCATCACCGAACCTCCATTCAAACTTAAAAGGTATTGTTTCATATTTCAATGCATTCTCCTCCACAAATTCATAGCAGTAATTATTAATCTCAAGAGTATCGCATGAAGCCTTCCTGATAACAGTTGTCGAAAATTCATATATATCATCATTCCTCCGCCTGTTTGATGCAAAAAAACCTTTCTGGAGATCAGGTACCGGAACAAAAGAAAAATCATCCGAACGTGAGTTTATAGGTTCAGGAAGCCTGACTGGAGACCCCCATGCGCCATCAATATAATCTGAAGAATAAACATCTAGGCCTCCCATCCCTCCCGGACGATTTGAGCTGAAATAGAGTTTTCCTGAAGTTGTAATACAAGGATAATTATCTGTTCCCGATGAGTTCACCTGTGATCCGAGATTGACTGGGGTACTCCATTCACCGTTAACTGATTCACAGAACCATATGTCGGATCCTCCCAGTCCGCCCGGCATATCGGAGGCAAAATAAAGGTATCTGCCATCGGAGCTTATTGACGGTTGTCCAATATTGAACTGAATACTGTTATATTTAAAAGGCTCTATTGAAAACAGTTGCAGGCCACTGAGCTCAGCTTTAAAGATGCCGCTATGGTTCCTGAACTTTCTGCTCCTGGAAGCGACTCCGGTTTCAATTTCACTTGTGAAATAGACGGTTTTCCCGTCGGGACCAATACAGAGCGGCCCTGTGTTAAACTGGGCTGACCTTTCACTTTTTATAAGATTAGGCCTTCGCCAGTCGGTTGTATCCTTCTTTTCTGCAATATATATACTGTAAAGCCGTCGGTCGTCAAAAGAGGTACGGTCGGTAACTCCACTCAGACGCCTGTCGGAACAAAACATTATGCCTTCCTTAACAATTACTGGTGAAATCTCACTGAAACCGGACAGGTTGAATGATAATCTTGAAACTGAATAAGGGGATATCTCCTGTGCAATTATGTCGATCCCCGACAGAAAACCACATATAAAAATTAATATAGCGAATCCTCTTTTCATGCGTATCAGAAATATCTGGGATTTGCAGCACTCACTCTGTATCGGAATTCATACCTCAATACAAATTCAGTCGATCCCTTTGAATAGGAATTCATCCTGCCGAATGGATAGTCATATGAAAATCCGAACAAAAGTTGGTGATTGAGCTGTACCTGGAGGATGGCTACAGCTACCTGTTCCGATACCCTCCAGGAGCCTCCTGCCCAGATAAGGTCAGCAATGATAAAGTTCCCGTTTATATCAAGCTGTGAAAGCTTTCTCGTATTCTGCAGTGAATAGTCAATAAGAACCGACGGCTTGAATTTCAGAACCGGAGCGATAGTAATAAGAGCTCCGGCTGAGAAAAGGAAGTCATACTGGCTGAAGCTGTGATACGGGACTGCCGATCCGTTGCTGCTGCGCCTGTAATTAAGAAATGAGGGTATCGCCAGACCTGCAAACAGCCTGTCTGAGAAATAATAAATACCCGACCCGAAGTTCGGAAGCATCAGTGATTTCTCATTTGATGAGAAAACCGGGTCACCAGGATCATTCAGAAGCAAGCCTGTGTAATCGGTATTTGAAAGATCAGCGCCTGCCTTAAGTCCAAAAGAGATTTTACCTTTCTTCAGTTTTATATGATAGGCATAACTGCCATAAATACTTGTTGATTTTGTAGCTCCATATTTCATGAACTGAGCAATCAATCCAAGGGCAACCTTATCATTTTTCATCGGTGAATGAAAAGAGACAGATTGAAGCAGAGGTGAGCCGCTTGTTCCCATCCATTGCATCCTGTAGGACAAAAAACCGCTCAAAACCTCCCGGGTACCTGTATAGGCAGGGTTGATCAAAAGGCCATTCTGGAGATACTGGCTGTAAACAGGAAATCCCAGGTTTATCCTTGAAGAATCAGCAACCTGCCCTGAGGTGAGATTAAAAACAAATAGGGACAGGATGGAAAGTACCCTTAACCGGCCAGGTGCTTTTATTATAAAACTATTTATATGCTTAGTGAAATCAACCATTCCTCAATATCTTTTCAAAACTATAAAGCCGCTTTTCTTGAAGACCTGACCGTTACCTTTCGATGTCAGCTTCAGCAGGTAATAATATGTACCCTCAGGCAGATCAATGCCTTTTATGTTTTTGCCATCCCAGTCATTCCATTCGTTCCCGTCATTATTGGAAGTGCGGTAGACCTCTGTTCCGGCTCCGTTTAATATGGTCAGCTCAGCTGTCTGGTTTGGCAGATCAAGGCCGTTTATCCTGAAAGTGTTATTAAAACCGCCCGGGTCGTTATTTGGAGAAAACCCTTCCGGAATAACCATATCAAAAACTGATACATCCACTTGATCCTGCATCTTGCAGGCTCCTCTGGTCACCGTCCACAGGTAGGTGTTTAAACCTTTTGATAACCCGGTAACTTTAGTATCGTTATCGGTATCATTTGCAAAACTGCCGGCCCCGCTTACAATTGTCCATTTTCCTGTTCCTCCTGAGATGGGAGGATCTGCAGAAAGCTGAACTATATAATCAAATGAAAAGATAGCGGTATCACGACCTGCGTTAATTGTTGAACCTACCGGCAACGAGTCCAGAACAAGCTCAAGAACATTGGAGGCGCTGATACAGCAATCAACCGGACCTGATCTGACATTCCGCCTGTATTTCATTGTTTTGGTCATTATTGGCGGCTGGTATGTCCCATTTGACTGATTGTTTGTTCCGGCTGCTGCATTCCAGACTATCCCGTCGGGGCTCTGCTCCCACAGATATGAAAATGTTCCGTTGCCTCCTGAAAGGGCAGGGCCTGAAGCCTGTGCAAGCGGTTGTGGAGTATCTGATTTGCATACTGTCTGATTACCGGAGATTACATTATTTGCAATAACCGGCAGAGCTGTAATCTTAACTGTACCGCTCTCAGCTGAACACTGACCCGAAACAGCCCTTCTCCTGAACCATGTTGTTGCCGTAAGAAGCGGTGGCTGGTATTGAATGGCATTAGCAGCCGATATATCAGTCCATGTTGTATTATCCGGAGATGATGACCACTGGTATGTATAACTTCCAGGTATATTTGTACCACCTGTTGCAAGTGCACCTTTTATCCGATGAGGTATTGCCCCGCTGCAGAGTGTTGTATCGGCCAGTCCACCTGCAAGAAGTGAAATTGTATTATTGCTTATGGGTTTATGCACCCTGACTGTTACTGATTTGCTGATATTTGAGCACGCTGATGAATAGGCAATTCTGCGGTATCTGGTTGTGTCAGTAAGAATCGGTGGTGCAAAATTCTGGTCCGTAACACCAATTTGTCCTGAAATATCCGTCCAGGAATGGTTCTTTGTACTGTCCTGCCATGTAAAGGTATATGTGCCGGCCCCTTTCCCGTTAAGTGGTGTTGTCCCTGTGATCTGTGCTGGAGATGACCCTGAGCATATTGTCTGATCTGCCGGAACTAAAATGTTATTAGTAATGACCGGATACGCATTCAGAAGAACCGGATGGCTTATGTTTTTACATACATCATTGCTACCTGAAAAGACAACCCTTCTGAAATATTCCTGCCCGGGGAAATACGGGGCTGATTCAGCAGGATCATAGTTTAGTCCATTACTTGTACCGGTTGCAGTTGTCCAGGTTATTCCGTTTGTGCTGCTTTCCCATACATACCTGAAGTTATTATCACCTCCGCTAAGTGTTGGTGTTGCCGTTCCTGAAAGGTTGACAAAGTTCATCCCCTGGCAGATTTCCTGCGGAAGAGTTAATATCGAGTTGTTTCTTATAGTGTCGAGAACATTTATCCTGACCGCTGCACTCACATTAATACATGATCCTGAATTAACTGTACGCCTGTACCATGTAGTCTGAGTGAGTCCGGCAGGAGGAAGATAGCTTGCTGTTGATGCAGAGGCATTTGTAAATATTGTATTGTCGATGCTTGATTCCCATCTGTAAGAATATTTGCCGTTACCATCCTGAAGCGTCAGTATGGGGTTTAGTACCGAAGCATTCTGTCCGTAACACAGAGTATCAGGATTACCAATAACATTATTCTTAATGAAAGGATGTACGATAATTCTTACCGGCAGGCTTATATCTGTTATGATGCTTGGAGTTGAACTGTCAGTAATAACACGCCGGAACCACGTGGTCTGTGTCAGTAATGCGGGAGGAGTATAATTCTGCTGGTTGTTTGTTCCGGCTGCTGCGCCGAATCCTGCTGTTGCCGAAGTGGTACTGCTCTGCCATTGAAATGTAAATGGAGGTGTTCCTCCGACAGGCCGTGTCCCAATGATCTGGCCGTAAAGTATATTTGAGCAGACTGAGTCGATCTGATTGCCTGTTGCTTTTGAGCGGATAGAATTAAAAAGGAACCCGTTAAGCTTCGGAAAAAAATTATATTTTATTTCACCTGTACCCTCTGACGCTATTGTTGGCGTGGGAGTACCAGATGCAACTGAAGCACTGCTGACCGATACCGGCATCGTTGAAGTGCTTAACCATATTAGGCCACCTCCACCGCCTCCACCTTCACCAAAACCTCCGGTATTAGTTCCGCCATCTCCTCCCGTTGTTGCAATTCCGAGCTGACTATTAAATCCCTGAAATGAAAGAACTACTGACCCCCCTGCCCCTCCTCCTCCTGCACCTGCATCTGCCACAGCATTGGCTGCAGTAATTCCGTCAGATCTTATAAAGTGATTTTTCCCATCAATTGAATCTGCTACGATAATTACAATTCCTCCTCCGTTCCCGCCGGCTGATGCTGTCGATCCCGACAGCTGAGTTGAAGCACCGCCGCCGCCGCCGGGGAATATCCCATCCTGGATGATTGACCCCAGAATATTCATTCCTCCATATCCCCCCTCATGGGGATCGTTTCCGCATAACCCAAAAACAAATTTCTCAAGGCCTCCGTCACCGCCTTTGCCTCGGTTCGATCCGCCACCTCCGCCCGCAAACCATCCATTACCGCCACCGCCACCAGAGAAATTTCTGCCCTGTCCCTTTGCATGGTTAGGATATAACAAGGTTCCGGAGAAATCATGGATTGCCACCCCTTCACCTTTTAAACCTGCATTATTCCATGCTAAATTGTATGAATCAAGGCTGTTTGCCGGAACATTAGTAAAAACACACTCTCCGATACCAGTTACGCCCGGTGCCCCTGCAAATCCCTGCCCTGTAACAACAATATCGGCATTCAGGGTAAGCTTTTTCCCAACCAGCATAGCCAGAATCCCTCCCGTGCCCGTTGTGCCGTTCCATGGCTGACTTGCCAGATTGGCCGAAACTACCGGTGAATCGTAAAAAGGGACTTGTACAAGCTGTACATTACCAGCCACATTATAGGTATTGATGAAAATATTCCTTGTAAAAGTTATTTGCCCTGTACCAGTATTTACAGATAGTATCTGCAGAAATTCATATGCCCCGGGTGTCCCGATCAGAGATTGTACATTTACTCCGTATGATCCCTGAATTGTCTGAATTCCGACTCCCTGCATCTGGATCAGCAGGACATAGTCATTTGCTGAAAACTGAGCTACCTGCGAAAGAGGAACAAAAACAAAACCCGGACTGATTGAATTTACTTTTGCATATTTATTTATGATACCACTTATTATCTCCTGGCTCCTGAGATCAATCCTGCTCAAACTAAAGATCAGCAGGAGCATAATTAGCAGTTTATTAGTATGGTAAGAGATTCTGTGTGTCATCAAAAAACCGAATTACCACTAGTAAACGCTAAAATTGCTAAATAATTGAGAAGAGATCTCAAATTTATCCATTGCAGCAAATAACCCGTTTATTTTTCGTCAGTTTCAGGCAGAGGAAACTCGATAAAAAATGTTGTTCCTTTATCAGATTCAGATTCAAACCATATTTTTCCGCCGGCATTTTCCACATACCTTTTTACTATTGATAATCCGAGTCCGGTCCCCGAAGATTTTGTTGTAAAATTAGGAGTGAACATTTTTTGCTTCAGCGATTCAGGGATCCCTGATCCGTTATCCGAAACGGATACTATAACCTTACTACCTTCCTTTTCAAGGTTGACCTTTATTAGTCCCTCAAGGCCTGGAGTTATTGACTGAATGGCATTTTTAATCAGATTTGAAAATAAACCGTTTATCTGCTCTTTATCGGCACGGATCAATATTTTTTCAGTATGAGGAGATCCCACCCGGAATGTAACATTATCACTGTTCTTGAACAGTTCAAGAGTAGTCTTTATCTGTTCCAGAAGATCAACCTCCACAGGATTTGCTTCAGGTATTTTTGCAAATGTAGAAAAAGCTGAAGCTATAGATGAAAGATTATCAATATATTCAATCTGATTCTTTGTAAATCTTTCCAGTTTCTTTTCAAATCCGGGAACTCCGTCGGTCCACGACTTAAAAAGCTGCTGGATATTCAGTTTCATAGGTGTCAGCGGATTCTTGATCTCATGTGCTATCTGCTTTGCCATTTCGCGCCATGCATATTCACGTTCGGAATTTGCAAGTTTCTGGGCACTCTCGTCCAGTTCATCAACCATACGGTTATACTGTCTTACCAGTTCACCGACCTCATCACTGCTGTCGTATGAAAGATGTTCGCTTTTCTTGCCAAGCTCTACAGAGGCCAGCCTGCTGCTCAGCAAAGCCAGAGGTGCAGTAAGACGTCCGCTAATAAACACCGCAAGACTCATTGCAATTACAATCAGCAGAAGAGTGAAATTTACTACCGCAACAATTGTATTTGATATCTCCCTGGCAAGAACACTCTGCATCCTGAAATAGGGCAGATTCAGATAGGCAATCAGGTCATAATCTGTATTGTAATATGGTACATAGGCGGAAACATATTCCAGATTGGCTATCTTCTCCTTCTGCAGATATTCGCTTTTCTTAAGACTGAAGAGGTTTATAAAGGCAATATTATCCATTCTCTTGCTAATAAGATTCCGGTAATAAATTTCAGGTCTTGATGATGCAATAAGAAAACCGTGAATATCATAAAGGTTTATGTCCGTATTGAAAATATTTGAAAGTCGAACAAGTACCTCTTCAAGACTTGAATAGGTGGTGTTGGTCCAATCAGAAGTAAGGGTTTTCTCGGAAGAGATTTTATTCTCAAGCTCCATATAGATTGAATTCATCTTTTCCCTGAGGTTCTCATAATGCTTTGCCCGGTATTGTTGTATGGTAAGGGAGGCAGTTACAAATCCAATAAGGGTAAAAGAGATAAGCAGTATGCTTATAAAGAAGAGTTGCATCTTCTGCCTGAAGTTCAAACCCGAAGGCGCCTTAAAAAATGGTTTCCTGTTCAGTAAAAGAACAAGGTTGGAAAAAATGAAGATAAAAGCGAAAATATAAGCAAATGAAATTATTATGTCCTGAAAGGTCAGAGCAGGCCTGCTTATCACAACTGTAACATTCCCGTTAATATATAAGGAGTGGTTATAGGAATCAGATTTAAAGAATCTGTAATCCCTCACATCCCTGATATAATCCCCATCGGTGCTATTATATGGGACATCACCTGTCCTCAGTACCAGTTCTCCATTTATGTATTTTGCAAACGAATAATCCTTCAGTTTTGCATAACTATGGTATTTCCTGTCAAGCAGAAGCTCGGAATATCCTGGCTGAAAAACCTTGATGTCGCTGTACAGGTCAATAAATAAAGCATTGTTCCTGCTATTACCGTACTCATAATATATTCTGCCAAGGTAGCTTGATCTGCCCTGTTTGCTGTCGATAAAATAGAAACCTGTCCCGGTAAGCTGATGCCCGCTGGCCAGAATTTTTCTTCCGAAAAAACTGTAGCAATCCTCAAAGACTGTATTTTGTGCACCTACACTCAGAGAATCATTCTGGCTGCAGGGAACTACGCTGAGATTAAAATTACCCCAGTATCCGATAAAATACTTCTTATGCAGATAATCAGAGATACTGTCAACATCATTCTTCTCAAAAACAGATACATCCATTATGCGCCTCAGTATCGAATCGCCGGAGATCTGCGGCCACATGTCAAGAAGAAGATGTTCAGCCATCGGATCATTTTCGGTTGAATATGTAACCAGTTGTATTTTAATATTTTCCTTGGTCCTTTTTGCCGAGAAATACGTAATCAGCAGAAGAGAATATAATCCCAGGACAACCGAAAATATGACTGTCTTATTGAATAAACCGGTATTCCTTGTTTTTAAAAGCCAGACAAGCACTGAAACAGTAAAATAGAAAAGTGCAGCAGAAACAAGTGCAAACGGATCCTTTAAAAAGAACAGAGGAAAGACAATCAATCCGGCCAAAGCCGAAAGAATAACCGTTATTGCACCAGGCTGCTTCTTTGTCTGAAAAACAAACTGCATATACAAAAAAGGAACACTGAAAAGCATTAACAGGATAACAAAGCCGATAAGGCTGAAAATATCAAGATCTAACACCTTGTAGGTTTCAAAATTTATGTTTGAATTGAATACAAGGTGGTTGAAGATTAAATGATACAATGAGAACAGGAGAGCACCAGGAATAAAAAACAAGGTAAGAATGAACCACTTTGTCCTGTCAGGTCCCTGAAATCGTTTAGTTGTTTTCAGGATCCTGTAAAGAAAGCTGGTAAGAACGGTCAGTAGTATTGTCAGTATTAAAAGATGCCCAAGCGATGGTACAAAGGAATTCAATGTATACCTGTAATGGGAGAAAAGCTCGGTTTGAAACAGTACTGAAGGTTTCTTTGCTATCAGGACAATTGAATAGACCGCGGAGAAAATCAGAAAAGCAGATATAAAAGCCTGAATTTCCATTTTACGATCAGTAAGGTTTCGGACCACACATAGTGTCATGTAAAGAATACCGAGAAAAGCAAATCCCCAAAAGATAAGGGGGATCTGAATGAGGTTTGTTATTCTTTTCTCTTCCTGGAACAAAATGGAGAAAAGGAATGTGCCCTTTCCCGAAAGAACATGATAATCTGAGGCTTCCGGATTCCTGCTTAATCCTGTGTTGTCGGGGATCCGGAAATGCTTCACAAATCCGCTCTTTATAACATCGTTCTGCAGACTATAATCGCTTCTTATCCTCAGGAGGCCGACGATCCTCTCGGTGCCAGCCTGGACCGAACCTGTCAGGAACCAACCATTCTGAAGAAATACAATTGGTTTCAGATATATAGAATCCGAGAGGGTTAGCGGTACGTCAAAATCGGTGTCTGACCATGAAACCAGTCTGCCGCCAATATATTCAAGAATTGTAATACCGTTTTGCTTAGCGACCGAAAAGAGATTATTTTCAGTTGCAGAGCCATGAGGTTCACCGCTTGCAAGTATTGGTTTCATACCGTTAAGACAGTTAACCATCACCTCCTCTTTTTCTTTCAGTATCCGGTTAAATCTTTTCGTCCTGAATTTGAATTCAAGATCGCCAAGGTAGATTTGTTCGGCAGCCATGGCGAGAAGAACCAGGATTGCTGCAAATATAACCGGGGTGATCTTTAGTTTTCCATCTTTCATAGCGGGGCAGTAACTTTCTATTCGTGATGATAAGGTTCTCCTTTCATTATGGAGAAAACCCTGTAAAGCTGTTCCATAAACAATAATCGTACCATCTGATGAGAGAATGTAAGTCTCGACAGGGAGAGTTTTGCATCAGCTCTTTTCAGAACATCTTCGGAAAAACCCCATGCTCCTCCGATTACGAAAAGAATCCTCTTCTTCTGCAACATAAAGCACTTCTCAAGCCATGCTGAGAATTCAATTGTTGAATATTCTTTTCCCTTTGAATCAAGAATCACAACATAATCATCCTCTCTTATAAATCTGATTATCTGTTCGCCTTCACGGATCATCTGTTCACGCTCGGGCAGATTACGTGTCCGTTTTATGTCAGGAACAGTAATTATTTCAAATGCTGAATATTTTTTTATGCGTTCTTCAAAAATTCCAATCCCCTCTTTTAAATATCTGTCTGAAGTTTTTCCGGTCTGTAATAAGGCAATCTTCATAATTATTGGCCCGACTTTTGTAAGTTATAAATCGTCCGGCACTATGTACAAAAATAATAATTAATAACTTGCTCCGGCAATTATAATTATTACGAATACTGGAAGCGCATTTTCTTTATGATAAATTAGTTTAAATTTGTAAAGTACTTGACCTGACGTTAGAAATTAAATAAACTGAATTAAATGAGGTTCATAATATCATCAGCGGTTGTATTTATTGCATTTTTTACTCTGACAACGGTAAATCAGGATCAGATAAAGATCCCGGCAGGCATTTCAATTGCAATTAAATCGGGTAATGCCGCAGAACTGGCAAAGTACATGAATTCCACTGTGGAACTCCTGCTTCTTGAAAAGGAAGACTTCTATAAGAAAGCAGTCGCTGAAACAATTCTTAAGGATTTTTTTAATGAATATCATTCAAAGGATTTTATCATAAGGCATCAGGGCGCCAGAAATGATGCCCAGTATGCAATTGGCAATCTTGAAACTGAAAAGGGCAGTTTCAGAGTCTATATTCTTCTTAAGAAGGTTGGACAGGAGTTACTGATTCACATTATTCGTATTGAACCCGACAAAGCACAATAAAACCCTGAGGAATTTCATTTCAGGATGCCTCAAGGAAGATATCGGGGACGGAGATCATTCGTCACTTGCATCTGTTCCCCCTGAGGCAACCGGGAGAGCCCGGCTGCTTATAAAGGAAAAAGGCGTTCTTTCAGGCTGTCGTGTCGCCGGTGACGTTTTCGGAATAGTTGACGGGGATTTAAAATTTGAACCGTTCATCAGCGACGGCAGTACAATACTGCCTGGAAATATTGTATTTCATGTTTCCGGCAGAATTCATTCCATCCTGAAAACCGAGCGGCTGGTTCTTAATATAATGCAAAGAATGAGTGGTATAGCCACAAGTACAAGGCTGTATGCTGAAAAACTGACCGGACTTAAAACAAAAGTCCTCGATACCCGAAAAACGACTCCTGGCATAAGATTTCTTGAAAAGGAAGCCGTGCGAACGGGCGGAGGAATGAACCACAGGATGGGACTTTATGATATGATTATGCTAAAGGATAATCATATCGATTATGCAGGTGGAATAGAGAATGCCATTGTGAAAACAAGAGATTATCTTTCCCGGTCAGAAAAACACCTTAAAGTTGAAATTGAGGCCAGGAGCCTTGAAGAGGTAAGGAAGATACTGGAGTTAGGAGGAGTTGACCGCATCATGCTGGACAATTTCAGCCTTAACGACACAAGGGAAGCTGTCAGGCTCATCGGTGGCCGTTACGAAACGGAGTCATCGGGTGGAATTACTCTTGAAACAATAAGATCTTACGCGGAATGCGGAGTTGATTATATATCGGTAGGAGCTCTTACCCATCATGTCAAAAGCCTTGATATGAGCCTGAAAGCTTTTTAATTTATGCATATCAAACGGGATTACGGTAAACTTAAGTTAACAGAGAAGTTAAAGAATCTCGTCCTTCCCGGATTTGACGGGATCCCGATAAGAGAAGTTTTTCAGTTTGTGATCAGGGGCTTTAGGAAAGGAGTCCTTGTAACACGGGCTTCATCCATAGCATTCAACCTTCTGATGGCTGTTCTGCCGGCAACAATTTTTCTTTTTACACTTATCCCTTTCATACCGATACAAAACTTCCAGAATGAGCTTATAAAACTGTTCGAAAGCATCTTCCCGGCCAATGCCTATCATCTGATGGAAACCACAATCATAGATATAGTCACAAAAAAGAGCGGTGGTCTTTTGCTTATAATGTTTTTTGCGACCATAATATTCTCGACAAACGGTATACATGCAGTCCTGCATGCATTTGTGGTAACTTCACATTCATTCAAACCACGGTCGTGGGTTAACCAGCGAAAAGTGTCCGTCCTGCTTCTGCTGATTGGCATCCTTATGATAGGAGCTGCCGGTATGCTTATAATTTTTGGTAAACAGGCAGTTACCAGGCTTGTGGAGCTTGAAATCCTGGAAAAAAGCCTTGTTATCTCAATCCTTATCTTCCTGAAGTGGATTGTTGTGGTTCTGTTACTTTTTGTCGCCATCTCCTTTCTTTATTACCTTGCACCAGCCAGGCGCCACGATTTCAGGTTCATAACTCCCGGATCGACTCTGGCAACCATTTTGTTTATTATTACCTCACTGGGCTTTTCGACATATGTAAACAGTTTCGGACAGTATAACAAGCTTTACGGATGGATTGGCACCCTCATGGTAATACTTATATGGCTCTACCTTAACTCGATCGCCCTTCTCATTGGGTTTGAACTTAATTTAAGCATAAAAGAAGCCTGCATAGCTGACTCCGAAAGCTCAGTCACCGGCCGTATGAAAAAAAAATAACTACTTTTGAAAAGATATTTTTCAGGAAATGAATAAGTGGATTTTTATTTTTGTTCTTGTATTACTGGCCGGCTGTAAGGAAAAGTCTCAGGAAACATATTTTACACCCGAAAAAGCTGCAAAATGTTTTAAGGATATCGAAGATGCCTGCAAACGGGACGGAGGAAATCTCTGGGGCAAAAACCTTTACGGACCACTAATATTTATCGACAGAACAAGCCGGAAAATCATTTCCAATCAACAGGATAACGATGGCCTTCTGAAACTCAAGGATGGCATCTATACCGGTTTGTATCCCAGGGAAAGAATAATCACGACAACCTCTGTCACCTTTGGAGGAACACTTTTCGGGATGGCACCTTTGCCAATTGAAGAAGATAACTACAGGACAATGACCAGAGGAATCCATGCGCTTTTTCACTCGTTTCAGCAAACAGAAGGGGTGTATCCTGAAAATTTCAATAACATTATCATGGATGAAAAGGATGCCCGGCTCTGGATCAAGCTCGAATGGAAAGCTCTGAAAAAAGCCATCGGCTCCCAGGGAGAGGAACAAACCCTTGCAGTAAGGGATGCACTTATATTCAGGGGATCAAACCATGAATCATATCCTAAATATGCTGAGCAGGGAACAAGGTTTGAAACGTATGAAGGCCTTGCAACTTTTACGTTTACATTGCTTACATCTGAATCTCCGGCAGATTATAGGAAAAGACTTTTTGAAAACCTCGACAGGATTTCTTCCTTTCAGTCCTACGCAAGGTCTTATGGTTCAATTCATGGAGCACTTTATGCAACACTCCTTTATTACAAAGGATTTGATTTTAAGACAATTAAATCGGATACTGTCGACCTGGGCAATCTGGTAAGGAAACTCTATAACATCGAACTGCCTGTGAATTGCCGTGATGTTGCCGGAAGCATCGCTTTGCATTACAATGTTGAGGAAATAAACCAGGAAGAGGAGAAGAGACTTCAGGAGATCAGGGAGAGACTTAACAATCAGGTAAGTGTTTTTACTGAGAAACCTGTTGTTTTACTTGAACTGGAGAGTCCCTATTTTGATTTCGAACCTGAAAATGTCCATTTCCTCGATACACTTGGAACCTTGTATAATACCCTGCGGGTATCGGATAACTGGGGAAAACTAACCGTTGATAAAGGGGATTGCCTTGTGTCGAATAATTACAAATTCCTTCGGATTACTGCCAAAGGATTAAAAACCGATAAGAATCACATTAATGGCGAAGGCTGGCAGATTATCCTTAACGACGGCTGGGAGATCAGAGAATCGGGACATAATTACTATATCAGGAAACCTATGCCTTAGGGCTTTGTTATGCAGCTGCCCTCTGAATCCCCCTCGCACCGCGGACTCACTTCCATTCTATCTCTTTCCCGAAAAGCCTTTCAGGGCTTCTTCCAACGATCTGATCTTTAGTTCCGTATCCGTTTTCTTTTTCTTTTCATTCTCAAGAACTGCTTCAGGTGCATTACTCACAAACCTTTCATTATTAAGCTTTCTCATCACGGAATTGAGAAAGCCATTGTAATAATCCAGGTCAGTGATTATTTTAGCCTTTTCCTTTTCAACATCTATATTGCCGCCCAGAGGAATATGGAATTCAGTTGTCTTAACCATGAAGGAAGCGGTATTTTCAGGTTTCTCAGAAATAAATTCGACATCAGAAAGATTACCCAGTTTAATTATTACAGTGAGAAACCGTGAATCATAGCTATTCCTGTCAGCCCTTATTGCCAGTGCTACACTCTCCCTGTTCAGAATCTGCTTTTCTTTTCTGACCGATCGAATAGCTGTAATTGTCTCTTTTACGGTCTCAAACTTTGCAATCAGCTCTTTATCATGTTTCCTGATTTTGGGCAATGGTGAAATCATTAGACTTTCTCCATCATTCCGCTCAGTGATAAGCTGCCATATCTCCTCAGTTATAAACGGCATGAATGGGTGAATTATCCTGAGCAGCATGTCAAAAACAGAGATTGTTTCATTATAGGTCAGCCTGTCAACAGGTTTACCGAATTCAGGTTTAATAATTTCCAGATACCATCCGGAGAATTCATCCCAGAAAAGCTTATAGCTGTTCATAAGGGCTCCGGATATCCTGAATTTTTTAAAATCCGTATCGATTTCTCCAAGTGACTTTTTCAGAATTTCATTCATCCACTTAACTGCAGAAGCCGAAGATTCTGGTTGAGGAATAGCATCATCAATCTTCCAGCTTTTCAACAGCCTGAAGGCATTCCATATTTTGTTGGCAAAATTCCTGCCCTGCTCCGGAAGTGAATCGTCGTATAAAAGGTCATTGCCTGCAGGAGAGCAAAGCATCATTCCGACCCGTACCCCGTCGGCACCATATTTCTCAATAAGATCGAGAGGCTCGGGAGAATTGCCAAGCGATTTTGACATTTTCCTTCTCTGCTGATCTCTAACCAGACCTGTAAGGTATACATCGCTGAATGGCTTCTCGCCACGGTATTCATACCCTGCGATTATCATCCTTGCAACCCAGAAAAAGAGAATCTCAGGGGCAGTAATGAGTACGTTGGTCGGATAATAATAATTCAGATCGGGGTTATCAGGGTTGTTTATCCCATCGAATGAGG
>DOTV01000053.1:0-1230 GCA_003520925.1 Bacteroidales bacterium
TCGTTCAGCGACAAAACTATACTCGAAAGTGATCCTCACCGCCTTCTGGAAGGTATGGCTATTGCTGCCTATGCAATCGGAGCTTCAAACGCGATATTGTATCTTAAAGCAGGCTCGGACCATGCCCATAAAAGGGTACAAAGGGCGATAGATCTTGCAAGGGGATACGGAATTATCGGACATAACATTTATTCGAGCGGTTATAACCTCGATATCACAATAAGAATTGAACCGGGTGCTTTTGTATGTGGTGAGGAGACTGCCCTAATAAACAGCCTTGAGGGAAAACGGGGAATGCCGCAGCTGAAGCCGCCTTATCCCACAACCTGGGGACTTTCAGGCAAGCCAACAGTTATAAATAACGTCGAAACAATAATGAATGTCCCGCTGATAATGCAGAACGGTCCGGAATGGTTCAGAAGCATCGGGACAGAAACCAGTCCCGGTACCAAAGTCTTTTCAATTACCGGACGCGGCAGGATGGCAGGTGTTGTAGAGGTTGAGATGGGAACGACACTTAAGTCGGTACTTGAGGATATTGTCGATGGAATAAAAGATGGAAAGGAATTTAAAGCCATTCAGCTTGGGGGTGCATCCGGTTCATTTATAACAACAGATGATCTTGAAACTCCAGTAGATTTTGATGCAATGAAGCAGAAAGGTTTCGGAATGGGGGCCGGAGGATTCGTGGTGGTCGATGAAACATCATGTATGGTCGATCTTGTAAGGTATTATATGGAATTCATTCGTAAGGAAAGCTGCGGAAAATGCATCCCATGCAGGGAAGGTACAGGAAGAATGCTTGAAATTCTCGAAAGTGTGATTAAGAAACCAGCTAATGAGGATTCAGGTACAACCCTTGAGAGGTTCAAAGGCGTGATGCAGCTCGAAACAATTTCTGCGGTAATGAAAGATGCTTCCCTGTGCGGACTGGGACAAACCGCCCCAAATCCGTTTGTCAGTGCACTCAGGAATTTCAGGGAGGAGTTCGAAGAACATATTTTCGACAGGAAATGCAGGGCAAATGTCTGCAGGGGTTTGCGGACATTTACAATCAACGTGGAAAAATGTACCGGCTGTACAGTATGTGCCGGAAAATGCCCCGTTAACGCGATCTATGGAACCCGTCTTCAGCCTTTCTTTATCGTGGAAGATAAATGTATCGGCTGCGGAATATGTTATGATGTATGCAAATTCAGCGCAGTAATTGTAAAGTAGAAGACAGAAGAC
>DOTV01000053.1:1540-5461 GCA_003520925.1 Bacteroidales bacterium
GGCCGAGCGTTAAGAATTTGCCCTGTGGGCAAGTTTAGCGAAGGAGCCAGACTGCAGGGGAGACTTTGTGGTGGGTTTGGGGTGGGTAAAAACAAGTAACAAGCAACCAGCAACAAGAAAAATGCTCTTCACCATCCAGGTAAATAACAAGAAGATCAAAGCCGAAAAAGGTGAAACTATACTCTCGGCTCTTAACCGGAACGGTATTATAATACCCACGCTTTGCAGGATGAAGGAATTTACTCCTACTGGAGCTTGCAGGATGTGCGTCGTTGAGGTCGAAGGCAGGGAAAGACTCGTTACAGCGTGTTCACAACCTGTTGAGGAATGGATGAAGATTAGAACTCACTCCCCGCGGGTGATAACAGCCAGAAAGACAATTGTCGAGCTTCTTCTTTCAAACCATCCCGACGATTGCCTTTATTGCGACAGGAACCTGAACTGTGAATTACAGAGACTCTCTGAAGAATTGAATATCAGGGAAAGACGGATCAAGGGTAAAAAAATAAAACAGCGCCTCGACCAGTCCAGTCCTGCTATTGTGCGTGAGCTGGCAAAATGCATTCTCTGCGGGAGATGTATCAGGGTCTGCGAAGAACTGGTCACTGCCACTTCACTCGATTTTATTAACAGGGGCCGGCAAACTCATGTCGGAGCTGCAATGGATAAGGATTTTAATTTTTCCAGTTGCATCCATTGCGGCCAGTGCGTGCTCGTCTGTCCGACCGGCGCCCTTCATGAAAAGCATAATATTACTGAGGTTCAGGAATATCTCAATAAGCCTGATATTATCAAGGCTATCCAGTATTCTCCGGCCGTGGCATCGGGTATCGCCGAAGAACTTGGAATTAAGAACAGCAGGGATTTTGACAAGAACCTGAATGCAATACTCCGCAAGATCGGTTTCGATAAGGTCTATACTACAGGGACCGGAACAGATGTTTGTATCAGCGAAATGACAGACCAGCTTTCGAAAAACATTCGGGATAAGTCAGATAAGCCTCTGATTGTTACTGCCTGTCCGGCATGGGTCAAATATGCTGAACAGTTTGTTCCATCACTGATACCACAGCTTTCAACTGTGAAGTCTCCCCAGCAGATAACCGGGATACTTATAAAAACTCTCGTTGCTGATCAGCTTGGTGTTAAACCTGAACAGATCTTTTCTGTTTCTGTAACGCCTTGTATGGCAATGAAATATGAAGCGAGACGCGATGGTATGATGAGAAAGGGCATCAGCGATGTCGATTCGGTAATGACAGTCAGGGAACTTGCAAGGTTGATAAGGCTGAATGGAATTGATTTTACAAATACAGAGAAGGAGCCGGCTGATGAACCATTAAGCGGCCGAAGCTCATCAGCAGTACTGGCAGAAGTTTCAGGGGGAATGGGTGAATCTGTTATCCGGTTATTATTTTATAAAATAAACGGTAAGGAAGCAGACAGACAACTTTTCAAAAAATTGCACCTTTCAGGGACATTCAGGGATTGTTCAATACAGATAGGGGAAAACGAAATCAGGGTGGCCGTTGTCGACGGACTGTCGGGATTGGAAAAGCTCAGGACGTCACAGGCGGCCGGTACAAAGTATGATCTGGTTGAGGTAATGGTTTGTCAGGGAGGATGTGTTCATGGAGGAGGCCTGCCATTCATAAATTCAAAGGATGAGCTGAAAGCCAGGGCAAAGCTGGTTTACCAGGCTGATGAAACTGAGGCAATAGTTCTTCCCTGCAAATCACCTGCCCTGATAAACCTGTACGAAAAACTCCTGAAAGAGAACACGGAGATATCAGATAAGAATATATTTTATACTCATTTTGAGAAGAGGAATGTATTGTTGTAATATTTACCCCCAACCCCCCAAGGGGGGCTTAAAAAGAAATGTGGATTTGAAGTCCCCCCTGGGGGATTTAGGGTTGAAAAAATAGAGAAAATGCTTGTTTACACAATTAAAGAGCTTTGCCGAACATGCTACACTTGCGTCAGGGAGTGCCCTGCCAAAGCTATACGTATAGTCGGAGGCCAGGCTGAAGTAATTGATGAAAGATGCATTGTATGCGGCAACTGTACAAAAGTTTGCAGCCAGGGGGCAAAGGTCTTTCTTAACACTACCGACAGGGTATTGAAACTCCTGGATAATAAAACGGAAACCGCTGCAATAATTGCACCAAGCTTCCCTGCTGAATTCCAGGAATTATCTGATTACAGGCAGCTTATCGGGATGATAAAAGCACTTGGTTTCAAACATGTTCTTGAAGTCTCATTCGGGGCAGATCTTGTGGCAGACAGGTATAAGAAGCTTGTTGAAGAGAGCAAGGACTATTATATTTCCTCCGATTGTCCGGCCATAGTAAATTATATTAAACATTATCATACAAACCTTGTCGATAATCTTGCCCCAATTGTTTCACCAATGGTTGCCATGAGCAGGGTAGTTCATGCCAGATACGGAAATGATATTAAAATAGTGTTTATTGGGCCGTGTGTGGCAAAAAAAGCTGAAAGCACAGAGATAGATGAAGCCATTACATTCAGTGAGCTGAGGGAGCTTTTTGATCTTTATAAAATTACTTCGGAGAACAGCCAGCCAGCTGATTTCGATCAGCCGGCTGGAGGAAGAGGTGCCATTTTCCCCGTTACCCGCGGGCTTCTGCAGACTGCAAATATAAATGATGATGCTATCACAGGTAATATAATAGCCGCAGAAGGGAGGATAGATTTCCAGGGAGCGCTGAAAGAATTTGAAGCCGGACTCATCAAAAACCAGCATATGGAGCTCCTGGCTTGCGAAGGGTGCATAATGGGTCCCGGGCTGTCAAAAAACGGAAAGCAGTACAACCGGCGGGCTCTTGTGAGCTCCTATGCAAACAAGAAGATGAAGGGTCTTGATTCGGTAATCTGGCAAAAGGCGTTTGACGAATATTCAGATCTTGATCTTTCGATCCGGCACAGATCTGAAGACCGTCGACCGGAAGTAATTGATGAGAGCGGACTGGACGAGGTTCTTGCTTCTATGGGAAAGTTCACAAAGAAGGATCAGCTCGATTGCGGAGCTTGCGGATATGAAACCTGTATCGAACATGCAATTGCGATCAGAAAAGGGCTGGCTGAAGTTGAAATGTGTCTGCCTTTTACAATCGAGAAGCTTCATAAATCGGTCCAGGAGCTGGCTTTGTCGAACGAAAAGCTTTCATCGATGAAGCAAGCCCTTAAACAGTCTGAGAAACTGGCACATATGGGCCAGCTCTCGGCAGGAATTGCCCATGAGCTGAATAACCCTCTCGGGGTGGTTATGATGTACAGCAACATACTCCTTGATGAGAGTCCGGCAGATGACCCTGTCAGAGAAGATCTGAAACTGATTGTCGAACAAGCAGGCAGATGCAAAAAGATAGTCGGCGGACTTCTTAACTTTGCCCGTAAAAACCAGGTCAATTATCAGTCAGTGAATATGAGGGAGCTGGCTGATAAAAGCCTTGAGAGCGTTATTGTTCCGGAAAATGTCAAGATTTCAGTTTCTGACAAGACAACCACACCCGATGCAGTGCTCGATATTGAGCAGATGACCCAGGTACTTACAAATCTCGTCAAGAATGCAGTGGATGCAATGCCCGGAGGCGGATCAATTGATGTAATTCTTGAAGATACCCTCGGAGATGTTTCAATAATTATCAAGGATACCGGTACCGGAATTAAAGAGGAGGACAAATCAAAGATATTTGAACCGTTCTTCACAACAAAACCTATTGGAGTCGGCACTGGGCTTGGTCTGGCCACTGCCTATGGTATTGTCAAGATGCATAAGGGGCAGATCAGTGTTGAATCAAATACAGATCCGGCCAGAGGACTGACCGGAACCAGTTTTAAAATAATTTTGCCGAGGAGGAAGGAATGACCCCCAAACCCCGCCAGCTGGCGGGG
>DOTV01000082.1:0-2969 GCA_003520925.1 Bacteroidales bacterium
CGCGACCCCGACCTTGGCAAGGTCGTGCTCTACCAACTGAGCTACTCCCGCAAATTCACGGGCAAAAATATAAATTTTTTTTGAACTGCAATAATGTCGAAACTTAATTTCAGATTGTGAATCAGAGATAAATCCGAAATCAAAAATCACTAATCCGAAATCTATTTAACCGGACCCCATTCTGCAAGTGTGCTGTTCTGAAAATAGAGCCGCGTTTTTTTATAATCCCACTCTTCCCTTACAATATTGCCGCTTATCACCCTGTTTATCTTATTCGGAGATCCCCAGCTTTCCCTGACAAGCTCGGAATTCATGCCCTTCCATATTTTACCTTCGTATATTTTCGAACCAAGCGATTGTCCGTATTTTTTTTCGAGATATTCATACCTTGCGTCACTCTGAGATTGTACCGGCCTTTTTTCCTGACCGTTATTTTGTACCATGACAGATGACTGATTGCCAGATGGTATGTCCTGCACCGGCTGTTTATTTAATTGGGCGTGATTAGAATAAATATAACCCGTATTCCCATCAAAAACAACATGCAGGAAAGTATCGTATGGTCCGGGAAGTATATCAACAACCGATCCTTTAGGAATAACCAGAATTACCGATGTAAGATCATCTTTATCCTTAAAAAGGCGGCTGGCCGATTTTAATGTAGCTGTCGTAACTGCTGACTGAACAGCAGTCTGGCTCTTTTCCAGATCCTGAAGTACATCTGTCTTTACAACCTGCGAGCTAAGGTTCAAAAACATAAATATTATTATGCCTGAAAATATAATTCTTTTCATATGATTGTTTTTAAGGCATGTTCAAAAATTGTACCATAATCCATCAACATCAGCATATATAAAATTCATTGTTCTTCTATGTAAAACTACGTTTCAACCCGTTTAGTTTCAGCCCCCAACCCCCTAAAGGGGGCCTAAAGATTTACAAGTGTGAAACTCCCCCTTCAGGGGGATGGGGGGCAAATAAGGAGTTTCACAGAGAAGTTTCATGATATTTTTCTTATCAGCATTATCCCGTCCCTTAAAGGCAGAATTATATTTTCAATATTCTTTTGTTTGCTGATCATTTCATTGAACTCTGTTATACCTTTTGTCTGCTGATCCCTGGCATCCTTTTCAAACACTTTTCCTCCCCACAGAACGTTGTCAGCAATAATAAATCCTCCGGGTTTTACTTTATCTGTTATCAAACTGTAATACTCTATATACTCCCTCTTGTCACCATCGATATAAACTAGATCAAATTCTTCTCTGATTTTTGGGATAACATCCTGAAGCCGGCCGGTAATACTTCTGATTTTTGAAGCAACCCCCGCTTTTATGAAATATGACTTGTTAAATCCGGCAAGCTCATCATTTTCTTCAACTGTTATAAGCATACCATCTAGCTTCAGCCCTTTTGCCAGACATATGGCAGAATAACCTGTGAAGGTTCCTATTTCAAGAATATATAAGGGATTTATCATTCTTGAGATCATTTCAAGAAATTTTCCCTGAATATGTCCGCAAGACATATTCGGATTTACAAACTGCAGATGGGTTTGCCTGTAGAGATCCTCCAGAACCGGATCCTCAGGGCTGGAATGATCAATTATGTAATTCTCAAGTTCACGGTCCATGACTATTTATATATCAGCATCGATAATCTTTCGGGATCAAATACTTCATTAGCTGCTGCCAGTAATTCAGATGATGTTATTTTGTCAATTTTATTGCAGGTCTCTTCAAGGCTCTCAATCTTTCCAAAGACGAGCAGACTTTTACCCTGGCTGAGCATAAGGTTTTCATGGTTCTCATAACCTCTTGCAAGATATCCTTTTATCTGATTTTTTGCCTTGGTCAGCTGTACCGTACCAAGTTTTACCGTCCTGAGTCTTGTCAATTCTGATAATGTCACCTTTATGCTCCGTTCAAGATGATGGTTATCTGTTCCGAAATAAATTGAGAAAGCCCCGGTGTCACAATAAGGATTATACGACGACTCCACATTGTATGCAAGTCCGTTCTTTTCCCTGAGCGACATATTAAGCCTGGAATTCATTCCCTGGCCTCCGAGGATGTTATTAAGTAGGAACATTCCGAGTCGTCTCTCATCTTTCAGATCATAAGCGATATTCCCGATGATGCAGTGGTTCTGAAATGTATCCATTTTCTTTTCGACCCTGGAAGGCTTGTATAAAGCCGGTGCTGTTTCTCTTTTACCACGTTTGTTGACAGGCACCCCATCAAAGTACTTCCTGAACAGTCTTAGAACCTTCTGATCAGGTATATTCCCGACTGAACAAAAGACCATCTGATCGGTATTGTAATTTCCTGCGATAAAATCAGAAAGCTTTTTATGTGTGAAAGATTTCACAGTTAATTCAGTACCGAGAATATTATGTCCAATCGGCTGATCACAAAAAATAAGCTCCTCAAAATCATCAAAAATCAGTTCAGCAGGATTATCGAGATATGAATTGATCTCCTCAATTACAACATCCTTTTCTTTTTCAATCTCTTTTTCAGGAAGAACTGAGTTAAAAGTAATGTCACATATTATTTCGACAGCTCTCTCATAATCTTCCTTAATTATAGAAGCATGTACAGCAGTCTCCTCCTTCGTTGTATAAGCATTTAGCTCGCCCCCTACATCTTCAAGCCGGCTCAGGATATAATAAGCCTTTCTTTTTTTGGTACCCTTGAACAGCATATGTTCAATGAAATGTGCAATTCCGTGCTCAGCCACCGATTCGTCACGAGAACCGGTATTGATAACCAGCCCGCAATGTGCCACAATCCCGGGAAGAGGATGATGAACAAGTCTGATTCCGTTTTTCAGGGTATCGAAGAGAAGCTCCATTATTTATTTTTTGTAAGAAAGCAAATGTACCATAACCTCAAAACGATTCCAAATCGAAATTTTTTAAGTAAAGTTTTGGTTTAAAGGTTTTGAGATATATATTTGCAGTCCGA
>DOTV01000082.1:3270-4886 GCA_003520925.1 Bacteroidales bacterium
GGTTCGATTCCTGGTGGCACCACTTAAAAAAGATTGAGAGTGAGAGCGAAAGCGAACACTCTCAATCTTTTTTGACTCACTGCGTTCGTCGAGCTCACAATGTTACCATTGTTCGGTTCTCAAAACTCGCACTCACTCTCACTCTTTGTATATTTTTTCAAATCTGGATATAAATCTTAACTTGTAAAAAAAATTCCACGGTGCCGGCACGAATAAACATTAAAGAGAAATGCATACTCCTCTGGCTGGTTTTAAACACAGTCGCCCTTCAGGGACAGATCCTTAAAGATACTGAGGCATTGAATCTCCTTAAGAGAGGCGTTGATGATATCTACAGTTTCAGGTTCGAAGAGGCCCGGGATGCCAGCAAAAAACTAAGCACTATTTATCCTGATCATCCTGTTATTAAACTCTTTAACGGGATGGTTACATACTGGGAGAATTTCCCTCTGATCCCATCCTCTCCCGCATCTGTTTCGTATGAAAAGTACTTGAATACATGCATAAAACAGTGTGAGGATACCCGCAAACCACCTGATTATGCAGAGTTTCTTCTGGCTAATCTGGGCGCACGGGGAATGCTGCTGATGTATTATGCAGATAATAATCTTGATTCAAAGCTAAATCCTCTTGTAATGAGTACATACAGGCATGTAAGGGAAAGTTTTAATTATGTCTCTCTTTACCCTGACTTTTATTTTTTCACAGGTCTTTATAACTATTATCGTGAGGCATATCCCGAAGCCCACCCGATCTATAAAGTACTGGCATTCCTGTTTCCAAGGGGAGATACGGCTAAGGGTCTCCTTGAGATGGAGAATGCCGGAGTAAATTCGATAATGCTTAAAGCGGAGGCATATACTTTCCTTTCAATTATTTTTATGAGTTTTGAAAATAATTATCAGCGATCCATTACTTACTCCAGGAAGCTTTATCAGCTTTATCCGGGCAACCTTTCATATCTGGCTGGTTACATTAAAAATCTGCTTCTTCTGAAGAACTATGATGAAGCCGAAACTATTATTGCTTCATCAGACGGAGAAACCGGTCGTAATTATTTTGAGGCACAACTGGCAGTATTCAACGGGATTCTCCAGGAAAAAAAATACAGAAATTATGACCAGGCGCGGAAATATTATAATAAAGCGCTGAACGATCTTGCTGCCTTTGGGTATTACGGCAATGATTATTCTTCTTTTGCATATTTCGGACTGAGCCGTATAAGCGAAGTCAGCAATGATAAACAGAATAAAAGAATATACAGAAAAATGGCTTTGGAGCTGACAAGTTACAAAAATGTAAACTTTGACTGATAAAATCCTGCCTGGTCAGCCATTGATTGTTACACACTATTTCTGATCGTTTTCAAGTACATATGGTGTAACCTGATATACACAGTAATTCAGCCAGTTTGAGAACAGGAGACTTGCGTGACTTCTCCATTTCACAATAGGCATCTGCGCCGGATCGTCATTAAGGAAATAATTCCTGGGGATCCTTATATCGAGTCCCTTTGCCACATCACGGTCATATTCCGATTTTAAAGTAAGGGGATCATATTCTGAATGACCTGTTACAAAAACTCTTTTCAGGTCTCTCGATGCCACAAGATAAAT
>DOTV01000082.1:5268-6777 GCA_003520925.1 Bacteroidales bacterium
GGATTTGTCATATTATAGATCCTGTGTCTGAATACCCCGAACATCTTATCGTTCATCATATATTTCGGAATTCCGTAGTGGTGATATAATCCTGCCTGTGATGCCCAGCAGATGTATAAGGTCGAGGTAACATGCTGATCAGCCCATTTCATTATACGAACCATTTCTTCCCAGTAGTCAACCTCCTCAAATTCAAGATGTTCAATAGGTGCTCCTGTAATTATCAAACCGTCATATTTATGACCAGAGACATCATCAAAGGTTTTATAGAATGAGTCAAGATGCTCTTTTGGAGTGTTCTTTGACAAATGCATTTTTGTATAAATGAGGGTAATTTCAACCTGCAGGGGAGTGTTGGAAAGGAGCCTTAAAATCTGTGTTTCCGTAGTTATCTTAACTGGCATCAGGTTAAATATAAGAATTTGAAGAGGCCTTATATCCTGATGAACAGCCCTTGTTTCCTTCATCACGAATATATTCTCGTTTTCAAGGATTTTGACAGCCGGCAGATTATCCGAAATATTAAGTGGCATAATTCAAATATGTTTGGGGTTCAGTTTAAAGCCTGAAGGGATTTTTTTTGGAGGTGAAAGATAATACTTATTCATAGATCGTTTTCATGGTTTTACGCCTTTTGAGTAATAAATTTATTGTGATTTTGATCCGGGATCATCAATAATCATCGAATCTTGTCATTTTTTATTTGTCGTTTGTCAAAACGGTCCGGTTCCCTCCAGCAGACTTAGAATCTGTCATAACGTACTAATAATCAGTCTTTATGTGTTAGTTCCCGGGATTCAGATCTCATTTCAGCCGGTTGGCTGATAAATTTAGGACCGGTTTTGACCAACTGCATTAATTCTTTTATCAGGTGATAAAACCTGGAACTGATTGTCAGGATTTAAATGATAAGACCTGTTTTATTTCATCTCATTTCCCCGTTGGTTGGGCTTTAGCGTATTGACAGGAATCTGGTTGCATCATATATTTACATCATACGAAACTGATAAAAAATAAAGATAAGCTATGAAAACATTTTACCGTATATCATCAAATGAAATAGGAACCGTTCTTCTGAAAAGGAGAAAAATCGCCAAGGCTTTCCGATGGTGGCTGCGCGAAAACGGCTTTATATACAAGTATGTTTATTTTGTCAATTAGATAAGGTTGGAAAAGTTTAGGTTTGTTAATCGTCCCCGGAATTAATTCCGGGGGTTTGTAAGAGGGAAGGATCCGGGGTAAATCCTTCCCTTTTTTTTAAGAAAGATTTGGTTAAATTTGTAATCGGAAATCACAGGATTTAAAAGTAACTGAAATGAAAAAGATTGTTCTGACATTGACATTGGTAATATTTATTTATGCGTTTGCATCAGCCCAGGACTATAAAACCGGAGTTGGCTTGAGACTTGGATTTTCGAATGGACTTACAATAAAGCACTTTGTAAGCCAGAGATCTGCTCTTGAAGGTTTGCTGTCAACAAGGTGGAGAGGTTTCGAACTTACCGGACT
>DOTV01000082.1:7099-19693 GCA_003520925.1 Bacteroidales bacterium
GGACATATTGGGTTCTGGAATGGCGATAACACTTATGGCCATTGGGGCGATGCGGGTACAAACTATACAGTTATTGGAATTGACGGCATAATAGGGATCGAATATAATTTTGAAGAGATTCCGATTAACTTAAGCCTTGACTGGAAACCTGCATTTAACCTGACGGGTTATTCCGGATTCTGGGGCGACGGCGGAGCTTTGTCTATCCGATATATTTTCTAGAAACCGTTAAGCTTCATCGTTACTGTCGGGATCAACAGCAGAAATCCTATTATTATCAGTATCAGCAGTATCGGCATTACCCACTTAAGCCATTTGACGTAAGGGATCCTTGCCATACCCAGCACTCCGATAAGAACACCAGAAGTAGGAGCGATCATATCTGTAAAACCTGCTCCGAACTGAAATGCCATTATAGTGGCCTGCCGTGTCAGACCTACAATGTCTGAGAACTCTGCCATAATAGGAATCGTAAGGGCTGCTTTTGCAGAGCCGGAGGTAATTACAAGATTAAGAACCGACTGAAAAGCGTACATTATAGATATTGCCGACAATTGTCCTGAGCCTTTAAGTGCACCTGACAATGAGTTAAGCACAGTATCAATTATCTGGCCATCGGTGAGGATGGCAATTATACCTCCTGCAAACCCTACAACAAGAGAAGCAGAAACTATATCCTTTACACCTTCAACGAATAATTTCGTGGTTTCTCCAGGTTTTTTCCCTGCTGCAAATCCGGTTACAAGACCCATTGCCAGGAAAAGTGCTGCTATCTCCATAATATACCATCCGTAACCCAGAACACCTATAACCAGGTATATCATTGTAAAGGCCAGTATATTCAGAACAAAAAAATGGATCGATTTCCTTAGCGTTATGTAGCTTAGCAAAAAGTATAATCCGGCAGTTACAGGAAGGAGTGGGGCAGAAACTTGTGATAATCCTATTGTCAGATGTGTAACCGGATATTTCACGGCAAAAATTACAAGAACAATTCCTGTCAGAAGGGCGACTATCCATGCTGAAACCGGAGTGTGAAAGCTTATCGATTCAATGTGAGAATTCCCTTTCTGCCTCCAGTATTCATCTGCCTCAAACATGATGCTTTTTCGGGGATTCTTTTTAATCCTCGCAGCATACCAGAGGACAAAAATTATTCCAACAGATGTTATTAGGACCCAGCATAAAGTACGGTATTCAATTCCTGTAAAAAGCGGTACGCTTGCTAATCCCTGGGCTATCCCTACAGTGAAAGGATTGAGAATTGCCCCTGCAAAACCAATATGTGCAGCAAAATAACAGAGAGCAATACCGACAAATGAATCATATCCCATTGAAATTGCAAGTGGTACAAAGATTACAGCAAAAGCAATAGTCTCTTCGGCCATGCCGAAAATAGCCCCGAAAAGACTGAATAACAGCATTATAAGAGTGATGATAATATTGTTTACACCAAGCAGCTTTACCATACGGAACCTTTCCATCCGCCGTGTAAAACCTAGAAATGAAAATATCCCCACATCAATAGCTTTTGTCTCGTTCATTATCCAGAATGCACCGCCGATCATCAGGATAAAAACGATTATGTGCGACATATTTATGAACCCCTTGTAGAATGCCGAAAAGATCTGCCAGGTCTGTGGCTGGCTTTCAACATAGTGAAAGGAACCATTTACAATTACACTGCGTTCCACTCCGTTAACATCAACCATTTTCCGGTCGAACTTTCCTCCGGGTATTATCCATGTAAGGATCGCAGCAATAATTATTATGCTAAAGACAATTACAAGATTATGAGGGATTGTAAATTTCAGACGCATAAATTGTCATATTATATTTAAAAACAGATCTTTTACCTTTGTGAATACCTTTGAGTCCTTTGTGGTAAAAATGAAATACTTGAACCTTGCCGGTAGGCAGGCAGGCACAATGTCGCTCCAAGGTATCACTAAATCCCGCAAAGGACTTTTCCAACGACCTCCTGAAAGTAAAAATAATCAAATTATTATAAGAGTTTCATTTGGTACGTCAGAATGGCTAATTTTACCATTTACGTTACATACAAACAATCTAAAAATATGTTGCTGATAAAAGATGCCACAGTTTATTCTCCGGATTTTTGCGGGAATAAGGATATTTTAACCGGGGGTGATAAAATTCTGGAAATATCCAACAAGATAAATGTACCAACCGGATTTGATGTCGAAGTGTTTGAAGCAGAAGGATTGATCTTAATACCAGGTCTGATTGACAATCATGTTCATATTGCCGGTGCGGGTGGTGAAGGGGGACCGGCAACCCGTACTCCTGAACTGACTCTTTCCCGTATGTTTGAGGGCGGAGTCACGACTGTTGTGGGGTGTCTTGGAACCGACGGGTTTACCCGTACAGTCGAATCGGTTTTGATGAAAGCCAAGTCACTAAGGTATCAGGGAGCTTCGGCCTGGATATGGACCGGAGCTTACCAGGTTCCCTCTCCGACAATTACAGGAGATATAGGAAGAGATATTTCACTTATTGAAGAGGTGATTGGGGTCGGTGAGCTTGCGATTTCCGATCACAGAAGTTCATGCCCTTCTACCGATGAACTCATAAGGATTGCAGCCCACGCCAGGGTTGGAGCGATGCTCGGCAGGAAAGCAGGGATTGTTAATATACATATGGGAGATGCGAGAAATCCTTTCGGCCCGATTTATGAAACTGTTAAAAAAAGCATGCTGAGATTCAACCAGTTCCTTCCAACTCACTGCAACAGGAATTATTACATTTTTGAAGACGCCAGAACCTATGGAAAGGAAGGTTATATTGATATTACAACAAGCTCATGGCCATATTTCACTGATGAAGAGGTTAAACCATCCATCGCGCTTAAACTTCTTCTCGAATCAGGAGTTCCGGTTACTAATATCACCTTTTCATCCGATTCATGCGGATCCCTTCCGGGATTTGATGAACAGGGAAGGCTGGTAAAACTTGAAATGGGTCTGCCTTCATCAAATCTCAGAGAGCTGGCTGATGCTGTTTTAAATGAGAAATTACAGCTTGAAACTGCTGTCAGGGTACTTACATCAAACCCTGCCACAATCCTGAAGCTTCCGGGGAAAGGATTCATCTCGAAGGGAATGGATGCCGATCTGGTGTTCCTGAACAAGGGAATGGAACTTGTGAACCTTATTTCAATGGGTAAATGGGTTATAAGAGATGGCAATCTTCTGAAAAAAGGAGCCTATGAATAAAACGTCCATAACGATCTGTATCTGATAAGTCAGTCAAGGTTAAAACTCTCTCCCGGCAGGTAAACGTTTAATCTGAGGTTATCAGTTCCGAGCATTCCGTTCTGAACTCTCCTGACTGCACCCGGGTTTCTTATCGTAATGACCTGTCCTGCACCTGTGACTCTGACATTTTTCCTTTTGACTACAATTGCGGTTGATTCATCAATTCCAACGCACAGCTCATCAGGATTTTCAACAGAAGCAGCCACGAGTCTGTTAAGCCTCTGACGTTTAATAAAGTGCTGGTCAATAATTACATTTTCCAACAATCCGAGTCCTTGTGTTATTTCAATATTATCAGCTTCAATTGTTACGAATCCAGCATCAGTCTCCATATGCTTTTTCTGGTTGCCTGTAATCATCTTTTTGCTCATTACTGCAGCCCCGGCGCTTGTTCCGGAAATTACTGAACCGTTTTGATAAGCCTCATGAATTGCATCCATAACAGTTGTATTCAATACAACTGACATGAATCTCGATTGATCGCCGCCGCTTATATAAATCAGCTTTGCGTTTCGCAGTGAATCAATCTGAGGTTTCGGGGGAGTCTCTCCCTGCCTGAAATTATAGCCCTTTACCCTGGTTATACCTGCAGCCATAAAATCATACCTTGCCCAGATCAATGCACTGTCGGGTAGAGAACTCGCCATGGGCAGGACATAAATGTAACCCTCATTTCTGGTCCCCGACAGATCTACCAGTTCATTCATCATTTCAGTTGTCCTTTCACCTCCTCCAATAATAAATAGTGTACCATCTGCACTTCTATTATTTACTGTACACGAAATACAAAAAGTGCTCAGGATGACTGTTGCTAAAGGAACTATTTTTTTCATATATGCTTTAGGTTAGGTTTCTTATGTCCACCGTCATTGCATCCACGCAAAACCTAGGAAGCAATCCTATTCAACCCACCCCTATCCCCTCCACCACAAATCTCCCCTAGAGTCTGGCTCCTCCCTGAAATTAGCCACCGGCTAATTTCTCAACGGTCGGCCCCCCGGGAGGGGATCCAAAACTTCGGTCTTCGGTCTTCGGTCTTCGGTCTTCGGTCTTATTAAAACAAGTCTAAAGATATCCCGATTTTTTATCCTTTGAGTAATTATAATTTATTAATTTTAACCAGATCATCAGTCAATAACCTGAAACTATCTTATAATCAATAACCAATAAACCGGCAAATATGAAAAAAAATCTTGTTCTTTTATTAGTTTTTGCTTTTATACCTTTTCTTCTGTTTTCCCAGAAAGGCTTCAATGGTCTTGAAATGAATATGGGAAATCTATATCGTCTTTCCGATGCAAAAACCCGGTCGATAAGTCCCGAAAATTTCACTGGTGAAAAGGGCAAAGCTGGTATGGCACGGCTTGAAGACAAGGATAAACCCAATGTAGCTAACGCTGCAAATGCCGCCCGCGACCTGGGTCAGGGCTGGAAGGTTAACCCCTATGTGAGGATCAAACCCGGAGAAACATTTACAATGGCATTAATCGATGGTCCCGGTGCTATACAGCATATCTGGATGACACCTGCAGGCAAATGGCGTTATTCGATCCTCCGAATCTACTGGGATGATGAAACAGAACCCTCAGTTGAATGTCCTGTCGGGGATTTTTTCGGTATGGGATGGGGGCAATATGCTCCTCTCGTATCATCGGCAATATGTGTAAATCCGGGAAGCGCATTTAACAGCTATTGGGTGATGCCGTTCAGGAAAAAATGCAGGATGACGATGGAAAATGTAGGTGATCAGGACGTTATGACATTGTATTACCAGATTGATTATACCCTGACCGATGTACCCGATGATGCAGCATACTTTCATGCCCAGTACAGAAGGTTAAACCCTAACCTGACTTCTGACTACACAATTGTTGACGGAATAAAGGGCAAAGGCCAGTATGTTGGGGTTTATATGGCCGTGGGTGTCAATAATAACGGCTGGTGGGGTGAAGGTGAAATTAAATTCTTTATCGACGGGGATACAAAATTCCCGACTATTTGTGGCACAGGAACTGAAGACTATTTCTGTGGATCCTATGATTTTGACACACGTAAGAAGAATGCTGCAGGCGTAGAAGAAGTTAATTATACCGAATTTTGCACTCCTTATTCAGGGTTGCATCAGGTAATAAGGGGTGACGGACATTATAATGTAATGCAGCGTTTTGGCCTCTATCGCTGGCATATAATGGATCCTGTCAGATTTGATAAGGATCTGAAAATTACTATTCAGGATCTCGGCTGGAGGCAGGGTGGAAGGTATCTGGCCCAGAAATCAGATATCGCATCGGTTTGCTACTGGTACCAGGCCGATCCTCATTCAAAATTCCCAAAAATGCCGGCATGGCAGGAATTGGAGGTATATTAAGAAGAATAAGAAATAGAAGGAAGTAAGAAATAAATGGAAATAAGAAATAAGATTATGGAAAAAATATACAAAGAAGAAAAAATCATGAAGGTCGGAATTGACCGTCGCAGTTTCATTTCAAAAACATCTTTTGCAGCATTGGGAACCATCGGAACGGCAGGCCTGATATCATCATGCAGCAGGGGGGCAGGAAAAAATCTGAAGCTTCCCGTCCTTCTGACCCAGGCTCCCGACGGTAAACCTTTAAAAGCCGGACTGATCGGTTGTGGAGGCAGGGGAACAGGAGCAGCGGTAAATTTTCTGGATGCGGGCCCGAATCTACAGATTACGGCACTGGGGGATGTCTTTAAGGATAAGCTCGATCAGTGCCGGGAACAGCTTAAGGTCCAGAAAAATGTTGAAATTCCCGATGAAAAGTGTTTCCTTGGATTCGACAGCTATGAGAAAGTGATTGATTCAGGGGTTGATGTGGTTCTCTTATGCACACCACCTGTATTCCGTCCCTATCACGTTGAGGCTGCAGTAAATGCCGGAAAGCATATCTTTATGGAAAAGCCTATAGCCGTCGATCCCGTGGGAGCAAGAAAGGTAATGGTAGCAGCAAAAAGAGCTGAAGAAAAGGGGCTATGCATGATAAGCGGGACAATAAGACGGGTCCAGAAGGATTTTATGGAAACCTGGCGAAGGGTTGCAAATGGTGAAATCGGAGAGATTGTCAGCGCCCATATAACAAGAAACGGCGGCTCTCTCTGGGTAATCCAGAGGCAGCCAGGCTGGACGGATATGGAATATATGCTGCGCAACTGGGCAAACTTCTGCTGGGTATCAGGCGACCATATTGTAGAACAATTCATCCACGAAATAGATGTGATGAACTGGTATATAGGCAAGAACCCAGTTAAAGCAATTGGCTGGGGTGGTCGTCAGAGAAGGGTTACCGGTGATCAGTATGACTTTTTCAGTATTGAATATGTTTATGATAACGGCATGCACACTCATTGTGCAGCCCGTCAGATATCCGGATGCAGCAATTTAACCGAGCAGTTTATTGTTGGGACTAAAGGATTTGCAAATGCTAAAGGAACCCTTTATAACCTTAAGGGAGAAGAGATCTGGAAATATCCTTATCCCGAAGAAGGATCAACTGATGAGACATGGAAAGTAACCGATCCTTATGTTCAGGAACATATTAACCTGGTAACGGCTATTCGGACCGGAAATACAGTCAGTGATGCCGTCGCACAAATAAATTCAACCCTGATAACAATTATGGGACGAATGTCGGCCTATACCGGCAAGGATGTCACCTGGGATGAAGTAATGAATTCAGATATGTCGCTGGGACCCAAAGTCTTTGAATTCGGCCCTGTCCCGGGCATACCCGAAGTACCTCCGGTAATTGGTGCAGAACCTAAATTATCATGACATGGACAGACGGCAATTCACAAAAAAGACAATTATGGCTTCAGCATTCATCACGACGGCATCCTTTCCGGGATTGAATGTTTTGGGATCACCTGCAAAGAGAAACCTTATGACAGGAATCATGTGGGGAAGTATTGGTGTTGGGAAAACGATTCTCGATAAATTTGAAGCGGCAAAGCTGGCAGGTTACAATGGTGTGGAGGTCGACAGCCATCTCAACCGCGATGAAGTGCTGAAAGCAAAGGAGGCAACAGGTCTCAGGGTCCACAGCGTCTGTGATTCAAAACACTGGAAGCTGCTTCTGTCAAGCCCTGATGCTAAGATAAGGCAGGAGGGAGCTGATGCTTTGAAAATTGCCCTTGAAGATGCAGGTATGTTTGGTGCTGATGCTGTTCTTCTTGTTCCCGGAAGGGTTACTGACACCGTCAGCTACGATGATTGCTGGAACCGTTCTTCAGAAGAGATAAAAAAGGTTGTTCCATTTGCTGCGAAACTAAAGGTCAAAATCGCTATCGAAAATGTCTGGAATAATTTTCTTTTGAGCCCGCTTGAAGCGGCCAGGTATATAGATCAGTTCCGAAGTCCCTGGGTTGGAGCCTATTTCGATTGCGGTAACATACTGGCCTATGGATGGCCTGAGCAGTGGATTAAGATCCTTGGCAAAAGAATTGCCAAGATCCATATCAAGGAGTACAGTAAAAAAATTGCGGACACACAGGGCAAGTCAGCAGGATTCAACGTAAAGCTGCGGGAAGGTGATGTCAACTGGGGTGCGGTGATGAGTGCCCTTGATCAGGTCGGTTATAAGGGATGGACAAGTATCGAGATGCCCGGGGGAGATACTCCGGAGGGTCTCAAAGATCTGTGCGACAGGCTGAAATTAATCATCGAAAGCTAAAACCTATGAGAAGAGTTATTGCCATTGATTTTTTGTCTTTTATCTTATTTGTTTTGTTTGTTGTGTCTTGCTCACAGCAAAATGATACTGTGAAGAAAGATAGCCATGAATACAATGGCTCGTATTCGGGCGAATACCTGAACAGAATAGCGTTCCCGATTGGCGGAATAGGAGCCGGGATGTTCTGTATTGAAGGATCCGGAGCAATTTCCCATATGTCGGTTCGTAACAGACCCGATGTTTTCAACGAACCGTGCATGTTCGCTGCAATATCTGTAAAGGGAATTGAAAACGGGACACTCGTTGTTGAAGGTAAGGTTCCGGAATGGAAAAAATTCGGTAAACCCGACTCAGGTAACGGTTCAGGAGGTACAACCTGGGGTCTGCCAAGATTTGAATATGCCGACTTCACTGCCAGATTTCCTTTTGCAAATATAAACCTGGAGGATCCTGATATCCCGCTTCATGTTCAGATTACGGGTTGGAGCCCTTTCATTCCTTCCGATGCTGATAATTCAAGTCTGCCAGCCGGAGGTATCGAATACTCATTTACGAATACAGGTAAGTCAAAGATCGAAACCGTCTTTTCTTATAACTCGGTGAATTTTATGGGTCAGCAAAGCGGCAAAGCCAGGATAAGGCCACTCTCAAACGGATTTATTCTTTCTGAACTTGGCCTGAAGGATAAACCTGAAACAAGGGGTGATTTTGCGATCTTTACAAATGAACCGGGGACAATTGTTGATCATTGCTGGTTCAGGGGCGGATGGTGGGATCCCCTTACAACTACGTGGAACACAATCGCCAAAACTGAATCAAGGAGTACACCTCCTGTTGATAATCCTGCTCCGGGTGCCTCAATTTACATCCCTTTTTCCCTTGGACCAGGTGAAACAAGGGTAATCCGTCTGATGATGGCATGGTATGTACCTGATACAAACCTCAAATATGGGAAAGACTCTGAAGAACCTGATGACAAAGAATGCACGTCCCCGGATTGTGTATGCAAGGATCCTTTCTACAAGCCATGGTATTCCGCTATTTTCAACAGTGTTGAGGAGATTGTGAATTACTGGAAGACAAAATATGATGACCTTTATAAAAAATCGAGGCTCTTCAGTGATTCCTTCTACTCGAATACACTACCACCTGAGGTGACAGAGGCGGTAGCTGCTAATCTCACTATTCTGAAGTCTCCCACGGTTCTTCGCCAGCGTGATGGCAAGCTGTGGAACTGGGAGGGATGTGGTGATAATTCCGGCTGCTGTGCCGGATCATGTGAACATGTCTGGAATTATGCCCAGGCAATCCCTCACCTTTTTCCCAAACTCGAACGGACAATGAGAGAAACCGAATTCGGACCCAGCCAGGACAGCGAAGGTCATCAGACATTCAGGTCAGCGCTTCCGATCCGTCCGGTTGCAACTACATTTTATGCTGCAGCCGATGGTCAGCTTGGAGGTATTATGAAGGTTTACCGCGACTGGCATATAAGCGGTAATAATGACTGGATGAAAAAGCTTTACCCCGATGTCGTCAGGAGCATGGATTATTGCATCAAAACATGGGATCCGCGAAACACCGGAACTCTTGAGGAGCCGCATCACAATACTTATGATATAGAATTCTGGGGACCCGACGGCATGTGCACGAGTTTTTACCTGGGAGCATTAATGGCAATTTCGGAAATGGGAAAATATCTTGGCGAAGATGTTACAAGATATGATAACCTTTATGAAAAGGGAAAGAGGGCAATCGAGAGTGATCTTTATGACGGAGAATATTTTTTTCAAAAAATAAGATGGGAGGGGCTTAATTCTCCCGATCCTGTAAAGGCTTCGGAAGGTTCATGGAGTTCCGATTATTCGGAGGAGGCAAAAGCACTGCTCCGGAAGGAGGGCCCAAAATACCAGTATGGTACCGGCTGCCTTTCCGATGGTGTTCTTGGAGCATGGATAGGGGAGGTGTGCGGACTGAAAAACATTCTTGATTCAGTAAAAGTGACAAGCCACCTGAAATCAGTGTATAAGTATAATTTTAAGGAGAGCCTGGAAAATCACTCAAATCCACAGAGACCATCATATGCTCTGGGAAGTGACGGCGGGCTGCTTCTGTGCACCTGGCCAAAAGGGGGAATGCTGTCGCTGCCATTCGTATACAGCAATGAAGTATGGACCGGCATTGAATACCAGGCTGCCTCGCACCTTATGATGATGGGCGAGGTTGAGAAGGGACTCGGTATTGTCCGGACTGCCCGCCGCAGGTATGACGGGAGGGTCAGGAATCCTTTTAACGAATATGAATGCGGTCACTGGTACGCCAGGGCTTTATCAAGCTATGCACTTCTTCAGGGTCTCACCGGCGTAAGATATGATGCGCTTACACAAACAATGTACATTGATTCAAAAATTGGTGATTTTACAAGCTTTATTTCAACTGAGACAGGATTTGGAAACATCGGACTTAAAAACGGTAAGCCGTTCCTTAATGTAGCTTACGGTGAAATAACTGTAAAGAATTTCATCATGCTCTGAAAGGTGAATTCAATATCAATATCTTTTAAACCACAGAGTCGCACAGAGCTTTAGGGAGTTGCACTGTTTAGAACTCCGTGCTCTGCTCAGTTTTTGTCCGTGTAATCCGTGGTAAAATAAAATATGTTTATGCCCTAAAGACTATTCTATAATGTCGGAACTCTTCCATCTGCAAATTTTCCAATTGTTTTTATTTGCAGCTCTTAACAGTTTCCTGTCAGGATTTACGCATACCGGCGTACCGGCTATCTCCAAAGCAGGAAAATCAGAAAATGAATCTCCGTAATACCAGACATTTTCAACCTTATTGTTATTTTTTTCACAATAATCAATCAGCCTTACAGCCTTTTCCTCTCCATAGCATGGATTACCCTCAGCCTTCCCCGTACATTTGCCATCAACTGTTTCAAGACGTGTGCAGATAATAGCGTCAATGTTAAGATGGCCTGCAACAGCCTGACATACAGGATATAAGGCCGAAGATAGTATTACGGTTGCAGCATTTCTCTCCTGATGCCATATTACCTCCCTTCTGGCTTCATCGGAGATAGTTCTTATCATTTTCTTCAGGAATACCTCTGATGCAAGGCGATTGATCGCGGTTACAGGTACCCCATTAAGCCATTGTAACATTTCGGAAATGATCTTTTCAGGTTCTATAATGCTGAATCTGTAAAGGAATATCATCCATACAGCCTTTATCAGGTTGCGCTTGGTCATCATTCCTCTGGCCCGGGCTTCCATTACAAGAAGTTTTCCACTGTTTGAGTTGATCAGGGTATTATCAAGATCGAAAAATGCAATGTAACTTTTACCTTTTAACTTATTTTCTGAAGAAATGGTTTCCATCAGGATTATATAAAATATTCAGGGCATCAGGAAGAATGCTTACCTTGAAATTAATTGAAAAATTAAGCTCCCCGTCAACATGAAAAGGAACTTTCTCAGGGAACTCCAGCTCAAGTCCGCATGTCTGATAATAATTAACCTTTTTATCTGTGATATGTTCACCTTTGGGGACTTTAAGGAGAAGCTTAAACCTCTGTAGCAGATTGAGTTTTTTTATTGAACATACATCAAGCAGACCATCGTTGGCATAAGCCTTTGGAGTAAGGAAGAAACCTCCTGCAAATCTCCTTCCGATTGAGATCGTGTTTATAAAACATTCAGATTCAGATGAATTCTGACCACTGGTCATTTTCATCCGCTTTTCTTTAAAAAAGAGGATAGTCTTGACAATGTGCCAGATATATTTGTTTTTTCCGCCTCTTTTAACTTCGCCGGGCTCAGTATAATTTTCTGCAGCCACCTGGGCATCAAATCCCAGCCCCATGCCGTTGAGGAATATCATCCCGTTAACTGAACCAGCATCCAGACCGGTAATGTTCTTCCGAAAAAGGATATCCCAGTCATTTTCAGAAAACCGGTCAGGAAATCCCGTTATCTGAACAAAATCATTACCGGTACCGGCAGGAATTATACCCGTAATAACATCTTTCCTGTTTATTAAAGGCCTGGCAACCTCATTCATCGTGCCGTCTCCTCCCACTGAGATTATATATCTGAATCCTTTCGCTAAACACAATTCTGAGAGTTCCGTGGCATGGCCGCTTCTTTCTGTAAGAAGTATTTCGCCAGCAATACTGTATTCCTTCAGCTTCTCCTCAATTACATGAATCATTGATTTTGCGAAACCATTTCCGGCTGTCGGATTTACTATAAAAGCCCACTTTTCTTTTAATTCGGCATCCATAAGTATTGTATAAGTTCCTACTGGTACGCAGATTCAATTACACTTCTGACTTTTTCTATTATTTCATTATCACTTTTATCGATAAGCTCTTCCCTGGGAATCGGCTTATGAATTATGACCTCCAGTTTAGAACCGAAATCAATATAAAACCTGTTTTTCGGTTTCAGATCATAGAAGCCATTTAAAGTCAGAGGTAGTATCCCGATATCTCTTGTTTTGAAAAGGTAAATGAAACCTCTGAAAAATGGATTAATTTTACCATTAAGCGTTCTTGTCCCTTCAGGAAAGAGTGCAACTGACTGACCTTTAGCTTTTTCCATTAACTGTTCAAGCATGTG
>DOTV01000015.1 GCA_003520925.1 Bacteroidales bacterium
ACCCAACCTGTTTACCTTTGAAATTAACCTGGCCAATTTTAGGAAAAGCCTGTTAAAGGGAAGTTAAAACAGAATTAAAAAAGCATTAATTCATTATGCTGAGGGGAGAAGCAGTGTAATTTTAGTTCCCACACCGACCTCGGAAGTAATTTTAATCGTACCGTTATGATTCTTAATTATTTGATTTACAAGTGAAAGACCAATGCCGGTTCCGGGATATGATATTGCATTGTTGCCCCGGTAGAACGGTTCGATGATTTTCTTGATATCATCCTCGGGGATTCCAATACCCCTGTCCTCAAATATAACCTTAATCCATCTGTCTGTACTCCCGAATTTAATTTCGACACTATTATCAGAAGAGTACTTGCATGCATTTTCAATAAGGTTACTGATGGCTGTTTTCAGCAAATATTCATCACCTGCAACAATAATCTGCTCCGAATCGGTCAACGAACTGTCAGGTGATATATTTATATGGAAAGAAGGATTAAATTTTTTCATTTCTTCCTGAGCCTGCCATAATATCTCATCTATTCTGATTTTAGGACTCTGACCTGAGGGACCTTCTGCACTTGTTCTGGCAATAAGAAGCAGTCTGTTTGACAGGTCAATCATTGATCTGATGTCTTCAAGTACAGATCCCAGTGCACTTTTATATTCATCAGCCGTTCGGTCTTTCATCATGAGAACCTCAATCTGACCGTTAATGGAAGTTAGCGGCGTCCTAAGCTCATGCGAAGCATTGGCTATAAAATTCTTCTGCATTGCAAAAGATGTTTCAAGGCGCTCAAGCATCTTATTGAACGTTTTGGCAAGCCGGCCGATCTCATCAGCGCCATTGCCTTCAGGTACCCTTAAATTCAGACTTGTTATTGTAATATCATCCACATTGCTGACAACATCTGAAATGGGTTTCAGGGCTCTTCCCGAATAAAACCATCCGGCTATTGAAAAAGAAATCAGACTTATCAGGCAGACTATGATCAGGATGATCCTGAGTTTTTTCATGTGCAGGAGGCCGTCTTTATCAATGGCAGCACCTATGACAGCGAAATTGTACAAACCAGTAGAATGTGAAATTCCCAGCACTTCAAACTGATCCTGACGCAGAATAACCTCTTTATCAGCCTTTACCTGACCGATGATGTAATTAATCTCATTTAGTTTCCAGAACTTATCCGACGTATATAAGGTATCCTTGTCAAAACTGAGAATCATGTATTTTTCTTCAGGTAACCGGTTTGGATATCCGGAGCCGCTTCGGAGGATGAGATTAGCATTGTATTCATAACTGTCGAGTACAAGTTTCGCAACGCTCACGGCTCTTGACCGCAGGAGACTGTTAAAGTCATTACGACGGAAATTGGCATTGGAATAATAAATTGCAATTGAAGCAATTAACATGATTATTCCGCCGATGAGGAGAAATTGCAATGTTAATCTGGTCCTGATCTGCATCCTGCTCTCAACTTAAGGTATATTACTGCAATGATAATTACGGATTTCGGATTTGCGATTGCGGATTCCAATTCCGAAATCAAAAATCCGCAATCCGAAATTTAACTTAAATCTCCAAATATATAGCCGAATCCGACCTTTGTATGGATAAGCTTTTTGTCAAATCCCTTATCGATTTTCTTACGAAGGAAGTTAACATAAACATCCACAACGTTTGTGCTGAATTCAAAACTGGCATCCCACACCTTTTCTGCAATATCATTTCTTGAAAGGACCCGTCCGGTATTTCTCATAAAATATTCAAGAAGCGAAAACTCCTTGGCAGTCAGGTCGATAAATGAATTTCCCCTTCGTACTGCCTTCCTGTCAAGGTCAAGTTCCAGATCAGCCACAAAAAGCTTGTTTGCAGTCTCGCGTGGATAATCGGAACTCCTGACTAAAACCTTCACCCTTGCGAGAAGTTCCCTGAATTCAAATGGTTTAACAAGATAATCATTGGTGCCTGCATCGAATCCGGCAAGCTTATCCTCTGTAGTCCCAAGAGCAGTAAGCATGAGAACAGGGGTCCCGGGGAAAGTCATTTTGAGTTTTTTACACAACTCCAGGCCGCCAATACCGGGAATTATGACATCAAGTATGAAAAGATCATATTTATACTGGCGTGCCAGCTTCTCGGCAAACACGCTGTCGTAGGCTACATCGGCCTCATACTGACTCTCTTCAAGGCCTTTCTTTATAAATGATGCCACCTTGGTTTCATCCTCTACTACCAGGATTTTCATAGATCTGAATTAAACGCTATTTTATACTTTGTTGTTACGTATATCTCTTGATGGCAATTACCAGTATCCAGTTAAAAGTTGGAGATTCTTCGCTACGCTCAGAATGACAAGCATTCCGTCCGTCACAGAGAAGGAGAGGGTGGTTGGAGGTTAAGCCTCCAACCACCCTCTCCCTCAAAAACAAAAGTGGCTGTCATTCTGAGCGGAACGAAGTGTAGCGAAGAATCTTTTTCCATTTCTAAAAAAAAATTGCGTCAGTAGTTGTCCGCAATTTAGCAATTTCTGGTTATTTTTTAATTGGTTTTTAAGCTTAAGAGTGTTGACCCTGTATGCTTTTTAACATATAATGCAATGATTTATGATCCTGATATTTGATAATCAATGTAATACAATCGAGAGTTCAGGCGGAATGCTGGATTTAAACATTTCGGATTTTAAAGTTTTAACATAAAAAAAGTAAAATTTGTTTTAATGTTATTTTAATTTCTCTATATTTGTTTTTAGAGCGTTCAAAAAGCTTGATTTTAGTAGAAAACAATTTAACTAACCTGTTTAACCAAAACAATTGACTATGCAAATTACTACAAAACTACGGCGTTTTACGCTGTTTTTGCTCAGTATGGTCCTTTCCTCAGGTATCATTTTTGCCCAGGAAAGAACCGTAACCGGGAAAGTGACCGCTGAAGGCGAAGGAGCTATCCCGGGTGTAAACGTAACGGTTCAGGGAACTGTAATCGGAGCCATGACCGGAATTGACGGGACTTACTCAGTAAGGGTACCCGGGCCGGCATCGGTCCTCGTGTTCTCATCAGTAGGATATGTGACTCAGTCCGTTACTGTTGGTTCCCAGTCCACAATCGATATTCTTCTTGTTTCAGATGTCCAGGCACTCCAGGAAGTGGTAGTGACCGGTTACACGCAGCAGAGAAAGAGGGATCTGACCGGTTCGGTAGGTATTGTTGAAACAGACAAACTGAAAGCTGTTCCCACAGGTAACGTAAGTAACCAGCTCCAGGGGCGTACATCAGGGGTCACGGTTATCGGTAGCGGCCAGCCGGGGTCAACATCCAAGGTAAGGATCAGGGGATTATCCTCATTTGAGAACAATGATCCTTTGTATATTGTGGATGGTGTTCCGACACAGGATATCTCAATGCTGAACCCTGCTGATATTGAAGGAGTATCGGTACTTAAAGATGCCGGAGCCGCTTCTGTTTACGGATCACGTGCCTCAAACGGTGTAATTGTTGTTACAACCAGAAAAGGGAGCAAGGGTGTAAAAGTTACTTATGACATGTATTACGGCAC